>JAJQAP010000087.1 GCA_021203745.1 Coprobacillus sp. | reverse complement strand
AGGCAGTGGAAACACTGTCTTTTTTGCATCATAACTTTCAAATAAGAGAGAAATAAATTGACATCGGGGGGGTGCTATATCCTATTCAAAGATAGAGAGAAGCAAGCATGAAGCACGTAGTGGTTCTTGTTGGTTTATTAGCACTAGTGGCGTGTTCCGCCCCAGTGGAAAATGAACCAAACGAAAATGAAACTGAAGTTGAAAACAAAGTCGACTACTCTTTTTTTGACGAGAATATAATTGGTACATGGTACATCCACTCAGCAATGATGGGTGTTTTATCTATAAATGAGACATTTACAGTAAATAGTGATTATACACTAGATATAGAGAATATCCGTTGTTTATATAAAGGGATATATGCAGGTTTTGAAGAGACTAATCTCTTTATTAGTGAATCAGGAATAACAACATTTATTGTCTCCTTTGATGGAGAGGATGTTGACTGGGCATTCTCTGATACCGCTGGATACTACGATTATGGTTATGCTTCTAGCACCCCTTTATCTACCGAAAGAGTCTACGATTACACTGGTCCTGACTGGCCGATGGAGCAGATTAACTCTTACCTTAATCTAGAAGGAGAAGTTCCTGCGATAGAATCAGAAACATACTATCTCTTCAATAATGAATCATCGCTCTATAGAGGACATCCAGCCTCAGAAGTCGAAATCTTTGATGGTAAGGAAGATACATTATCTAACTATCTAACATCACTTGAAGCGGAAGGCTGGACGATTACCTTTGATGGAGCGCAGTTTTATAAATGCTACGATACAGATAAAATCTATGCCTTAAGAATCGTTGAATACGATGGAGGTAATATCTGTGTCTTTATATATGAATATGAAACAGTCTTTAGTGAGGATTAAACGATGAAAAAATTACCAATACTATTAATGTTATGTGCACTTTTATTAACTGGATGTAATAACAGTGAAACAGAAACACCTACAGATGAAACAGATGAACCAGGGGCAAGTGAAGCCACACTAGAAACATCTTACTCCTTTGAAGAATTAGTAAATCTTTTATGGGATGTTTATGATAATGAAGCAAACTTTGCTTCAAGTGCCGAGGTTATAGTAAAAGATGAAGGTGGAGCAAATTACATTAGTAATGAAACATATACATTCTTTACTGATGGATCTAGCGCCTCAAAAGGTACACTAACATATGAAGATACAATAAATAGTAATAGCAAAAAAGATACCTTCTCAAGGAGAGCGGTCATTCAAGAAGAAAAGTATGATATCGATAACACTATAGAAACATATGATATGTTTATTAGTGTTTTAGATTATGATAACGAGACAATATCAAATAACTACTATAAAGATAGAGTAGCAAAGGTGTTTGTGGCTAACTCCACAAAAGAAGCAACAGAGGGTGGACTAGAAGAGGGTGAATATATCTTACGAAGCGAATACCCAAATGAAGCAAGTGCCAAAGTAACATATGAACTTATGAGTGAATTATCCACCCTTTATTCAAATGCAAATATCTATAATCAACAAGTTAGTTTTACTAACGATAGTGATGGTAATTATCTCTTTTTCTATCATTATGGATATTCATATGCAGGGGATTTAGATAACACCACAACAGAAACGATAGATTTAAGTTTTACATTGTCTAGCGATATGAAATATCTATACACCACAAAATACGAGTATGAAATAAAGGATGTTTCTAATTCAGACCCCGATGATATCTATGTATCAAAAGAGACTTATGAAGCTACATTGACTTATGGGGATAAGATTGATGTTACAGATGATGTCATCGATGTTAATGATTACTTTTTAAGCGAGGTCACAAGTGCCACCGTATATGATACGTTCGGTAATAAGTATGACAATTTAACTGTAGACACTACAGTGGCATACCTCGTTATAAAAGCAGATACCTACACTCCAGAGAAAGCATCTAACGTTGAACTTATTAATGAATCAAGTTCTAATCAAAATGTTATTGAATTAACTAGTTCTAATATGTTTCATGTTTTAAGTAGTGGTAGTTCTACCTTGAGAGTGTCTTACACTGGTAGAAACGAAGAAGGTATCTATACCTTTAAGTATCTAGAGTTAGAAGTAAAAGTGGAAGAACCTGTAGCTAGCTCTATATCCTTTGGTTATAACTTTGATGTGACAAACAATATCTTAAATGCTGGAAGTGATTATACATATTCAATCTATATTTCTCCATCAAAAGCAGAACAGAAATACACTGCCTCTAGTGATAATGAGGAAGTTTTAACTGTCGAGATTGATGCAAGTAATGATTTAATAATACACGCAGTTGCACCAGGCACCGCTACAGTAACACTGAGAGCTTCTACAGGAGATAATGTAACTGCCTCTCGTACCTTTATAGTGAATGATCCAAGTCAAGACTATACAAGTGTTCTTTGTGATAATACATGGTACTACTATGACATATATGGATATTCTTATGAATTAACCCTTAACTTCTATAGCGGTGGGACTTGTAGTGTATCTCAGTATGTCTTCTCAAATAGCGCAACATACCAAGCCACATCTACATACACTCTAGTTGGTCAAGAGATAACTATAGCTTCTTGGACTGATAGTTGGTTTGACACTTATCTAAGTAGTGGAACAGTCTTAGAAAATGATGGGGTGTACACTCTCAACTTCTTTACTGGTTATAATATGACTTTTACAGTCTTGGAGGGTGACTAATGAAAAAGAGTTACTATCTTCTTTTAGTTTTACCTCTCCTTCTTATAGGTTGTTCAGAGCCTAAAGAGGATAACTCTTCTGTTGTTACTCCAGAAGAAGATAACGAGGATTATACAGGAGATATCCTTGCTCTAGAGTCCTTTTATAACACCATCTGTTCTTTAGAAGGACAAGTAAATAAGTATGAACAAGAGATGGTTACTACCTACGATTATGGGGCCATATCTATCTCTCAAAAGACCATTGCGGAGGTAACTAGATACCAAGATAGTAATGAGGAACCAATCCTTGTCGAAGAAGGAAAATATGCTTTTGATGATAATGGAGTGTTTAATACCTTTTATAACTACACCACCCAAACATATCATGATGATACTTATGCTTATCAAATAACCGATTATGAAGATGAGTATGATGTGGATAGTATTGAAACTATTTACTACTATCCAGAGAATAAAGAACTCATCTTTGATATAGGGTTTGCTAACTCTTGTTATTATGATTTTCAGACGATGATTAGTGTATTAGATAATCCCTTATACACAGTGTCTTTTGATAACCTTGAATGTGAGATTATCGACAATGCATTAACTTATGCTTATGCCATAACCATTTATCAAGAAGATGAAACTGATCGAGTAATAGAAGAGTATATCGAAATAGATAACGTCTTATATCTAGAAGATAACCTTATTAGTAAAGTGCAGCAGTCTTACTATGATGTTTTATATGCAGGAGGGCTTGCTCTTAACTTTGTAACTTATGATATAACCCTAAACTACTTCCAAGGAGATTATCCTCTTTTTGAAGGGGATCTCTTTGACCCATCTAACTATGCCTAATATTTTTATTAAATATTACAAATTTACTAGAAAGGAGATATATTTATGAAAAAGAAATTAGGAACAACACTTGTTGCCCTAGCTACAGTCTTAGCCTTTGCCGCATGTGATGGTATTGTAACGGAATGCGAAGAATGTCCTACTTGTCCTACTGAAGAAGAACCCGGCAGTGGGGATACTCAATCTAAGGCTTATAAGATTAGTCTAGAGACTAACGAGTTTATCTATGTTTTTGATCTGCCAGAAAGTGCAGACGAAGACGAGGAAGTTTCTTTCAGAGTTCTTACCGAATCTGGATACTATGCTTCTAACGTTTCTGTCACCTATAAAGGTACTGAACTTAGGGAAGTCATCCCTGAACAGCCGCTAGAAGAGGAAACAGACGAAGAGGAAACAAGTGAAGGAGAAAACTCCGATGATGATACAGAACCAGAGGAAAAAGAACCAGAGTATGAAGAAGTTGAAGTGGATATTGAAGTGGAGCTTAAAGGATCCGCGAGTGCAGGATACTCCTTCATTATGCCTGATAAGGATGTTACAGTACATGCCGAAGGACTAGGAGCATATTTCAATATTGGTTATGATTCTGACTTTGTTGTTCATACTGACTATAACGATGTTGATAGAAAGATGAGTGCTTTCTGGCACGGCATCTATGAACCAGTGACTGGTTCCGCTATTGGAACAGGCACAAGCAACTTTATTCAAGCGGGTAGAGAACTTCTAATTGTTGCCGAAAGACCATACACCGCAGAAAATATTCAACTCTACGCAAATGGAGAAAAACTAGAAGAAGTTACTGATCCAGAAATTAATGCGGATTTCTTTGCTTTTGCCTATACAATGCCAACATGCGATGTCCAAATCACTGCAACCGCAGATTTAAGATACATGAACGTTACACTTGACACATCTGACTTGGTGGACGAGGATGGAAACCCAATTGTTGATGCATATTTATACACCGATGACGATAATACCCAAACTCAAACATTGACTGGTCAAAAGGTAGCTAACGATAAACCTTATATTCATGCCGAGATAAACGAAGGTTATGCCGAAAGATATTCAATTGACTCTGTGATAATCAGTTGGAATAGATACACCCAAACTTATAACAATGTTGTTTCAGAAAATAGTAAAGAGACATCTTGGACCGCCACGACTAGTTCCACCGATACAAGTGGCACTGCCGCTAAAGTCGATGACAACACGAGAAAGTTCCAAATTCCAAGTGCCTATTACTCTGATAATGAAATTACTGTAACCTTTACATTGATTGATTTAATTAAATATCAAGGATATGGTTTTGTTGGAACTTGGACTGGATATGAATTCTATAACGGAAGCAAATATGGATCTAAGACAAGTACAACGCTTGCTGAATCTGGTACATTCTCAAGTTCGTCTTCCTATTTGAATGGAATGAAAGTAACAGATGTAGCAGATGATAATTTAACATGTACATTATCAGACGGAAGAACATTCTTTAATGATGGTAAGGTTGCGGCTATCCTTTGGGGATCAAGCACTCAAAGTCAAAGTGATTGTTGGATTCTTGCAAATGGTGCTGATGATATAACAATGGATATTTGGAAGAAGGACTCTTATCAGTGGTGTGTCAGAGTTCTCGTTGAAAGCGAGTGTGTTGGTACCATTTATTCCACGGGTCAAGGCAATAGTCCATTATTCATTGTCGGTGTTAGTATTGATTTTAAAGATGATAATACTACACTTGCCACTTCTAGCAATTTCACAATCACCGCTCCAGATGGAACAGTTCTTGTCAATGTCACTGCATAAGTTGCAGGATAGTGCAATAACTAATTCATATATAGTAAGAAAGCGAGTCTTCATAGATTTGCCTTCTTACTTATATATACATTAAGGTGAAATAGACCTATTTATAGATAAAACTGAAAGGAGAATGTTTTATTTATGAAAAAAAGAAAATTGCTCACTAGTTTAATGGCCTTAGTATTAGTCCTTAGTTTAGGTTCATGTAATGAGCAAGGAATAGAGGGCAATTCGGAGGAATTACAAACTGGTGAATCTAGTGGCAGTTCTGAAGAAAGTTCAGAGGATAAAACAAGCGAAACCTCAACAAGTGAAAATACTAGTTCAGAGACAGCATCCGATGGTAGTAGTGGCTCTAGTAAAGAGAAGTGGGAGTATAACACTCCAAAAGATGTCTTAAGTGCAATCAAAAAGAATGTTAATTATTACTTACGTTTTGAATATATTGAGCAAAAAGCCTCTAAACTTATTTTATATTCAGATTACCTAGATAATAACTATGACGCTGAAGAGTTAAGAGCATCCTATCGTATTAGTAATAAGCAATTAATGGATGCTTATTACACAGAAGATGCCATTCTTCTTGTCTATTATGGTTATGAAGACGATGAGTATATCGTTAACAAATATGAATTAATTGCTAATGATCCATATAACACTGGTTCTAGTATGTCCTATGAGTGGTATTATGAACCTAATGGTGACACCCAGTCATGGGTATTATCTAAATCCAACACTTATCCATGGAACTTTTATTACTGGACTCTTGGAGATTATTCAACCTTTAACCTCGATTCAGGATTTACCTTTAAAGAGTCAGGAACGTTAGATGGCAAAGAATATGATGCCTATACCTTAAGTGGAGATCTTTCAGGAACCGAATACGATTGGTATTATTTATATATAGCGGGAGGAGCTATGATTTGGGGTGATGATTTACACATTTACTATAGTTATTTATCACATAATCTTACCTATATGTTCCCTTACGAGCATGAAATGATGACAAATTATACATATGAGGGATTTACCTATAATGCCGTAGGGGATGATGGACTCCCAGCATCTGACGATACAATTCTATATTTAACCTCGAAGAATCTTGATATCACTATCAATCATCTTGGAGAGATAGATTTAGATAATCTTGTTCGTGGAGCCGCAAATGCTGTAGCGGGTTAATGCCACATTATTATTTTGACAATATTTCTTTGGGTAACCTCTTATCTCCTTTCTAGGGGTTACCTTTTTTAAAATCAGTGTATTTTTTGCTAATATTCTTGCTGGATGGTAAGGTAATTCTAACTTGTCTAGGACTACTGCCTTTTACTTTTCCTTGTTTTTTTTTTTTTGTGAGTATAGTAATAGTATACCTAGTTAACTAGGTATAGATATACAGAAAGGAGAAAGTATTTTTATTTATGAAAAAGACAAAACTATTAACATCTATTGCCGCACTAGCGCTAGTACTAGGCTTAGGGGCATGCACAGAACCAGAAGAGGAAGAAACCACAACTACTGATGATGAAACAACAGGTGAATCTACTTCTGATGGTGATACAACAGGTGAACCAACTGCTTACGCTGTTGTTGGTGACTTTGTTGATTCTAATTGGGATAATGAACCAGCAACAGATAGTAAGTATTTCATTCCCGCAGGTACAGAGGAATTCAAGGTTACTGTTACCACTGCTAGTGAACCAGTTGATAATGAGTGGTGGACTGATGACAATCAATGGGATGCAGGTTT
>JAJQAP010000019.1 GCA_021203745.1 Coprobacillus sp. | reverse complement strand
ACAATATAACCCGCGAGAGCGATAATCTCTTTTGTCCCTCTTGAGTCATAAAGCATTGAACGTACTTCTTTACCATTATGTACACTTACAAGAGATAATAGTTCTTTCGATCTCTTTTCTCTAATCGAGGCATCTTCTATATCCTCTAATACCGGTAGATTAATATCATCTTCTTTATAAGAGATATCAGAGATATCTGTGTCTATTGAGCATACAAGTTCTTTAATTAGTTTAGCCTCCACGCCATCTTTTTTAAGGTAATCGATTGTTTTAGAGAGTTGTAAGGTTGTGAGTCTCACTGTTTCTACACTATCGGTAAATCGACTAAATATATCTCTATATTTATCTATAATCTCTTTAGCGTCCTTATTTTGTGGTTCAACTTGATAGAGAAAGATGGATTCATGTGGTACTTCTTTCATTAACTTAGTGAGATATGTTGAGTTAATAAATTTAGAATCACTATTTATATCTCTCGTATAGATAAGTTTCTCTTTTTGCTTCTTTGTTTTATCGATACTAACCTCTTTAAGAGATTCATATGTAACAATCCCTTCTTTAGAGGTGCGATCTACAAGGTATTTAAAATCAAAAGAATAGACATCATTATCTAACATAAAGGTTATACCAAGCGCTAACTCATTAGACTCAGTGTAAATGTTAAATAAATCACCACTAGGGGGGATAAAGGCTTCTCCCCTCATAATTCCCTTGATAAAGCGTATCGCCTCTAAGACACATGTTTTTCCGACGTTATTTGCCCCGTATATAACTGCACTTTTAACGACGTTAAAGTTATTTTGGCTGTAGACATTTTCCATAAACTTTTTGGTGTGCATATCCGCTTCAAAAGACATCTCAACATCATTAGAAAAGACCATGAAGTTATTAATTCTGACATTTAGTATCATATTTTTTACTTCCTAGTTAAATTATACCATAATATTATTGTCTATATGCAATAAAGATGCATAAATATATAGTTATCTTGATTATTTTAATTTACATAGAAATAAATACAAAAAAAGGATCAGTTTGGGGTCATGATCCAGGACATACTATGACTCAGTGTTTAACGTCTCTGGTCCGACGATCTTTCCACAACATTGTTTAATATTGCAAAGGTGCAGATGTGGAATAAAAATGGATCAGTTTGGAGTCGTGATCCGGGACATACTCGATTCAGTGTTTAACGTCTCTGGTCCGACGATCTTTCGACATGTTTATTTTAAGTGATTTATAATATTTAGTCAATACCATTTAACAACATAATTGTTTAGAAATTAAATATCCAAAATCAGAACAATATTCATTTATTTGTTTCTGATTACCATAAACAATTGTATCAAATTGTCTTTGTCCTTTTAATTTTCGTAAGATAACAAAATCAGATGTTATTGAATCAAGATCAGTTTTATTTCGATTTAAGATTGTATTTGGAAATAAAAGTCCTTTGTTGTCAATAAAGCCAATTGTAAAAGTACCTTCACTTGTAATAAATGCACAGTTAATATGATTTTTTGAATATCCCTCTTGAAAAAACAAGACATCGGAAGAAAATAACCCAATGGCTTTGTTCAAATTATGTAATTTCTCTTTGATGTCGGCTTTCGTGTGGGCATTTTCGACGTTAGGATAATAATCAAAATCATCGATAGTTAATATACCATATAAGCACTTTATAAAAAACGTATAGGAATCTAGGTCCGTCTTAACTCCAGTAAGATGCAAAAAATTTTTCTCAGAGGCAGATATTTGATAATATCTTTGTTTTTTAAAATGAGGAGACGCAATCAAATAAACATACTTCACAAAATAATTATCAAACAACTTTGATAATCTAATTACTTCATTGCAAACTTGAATTTTAAAGTTGGAACACATAAAAACCTCCTATTTATATATATAGGAGGGTATCTCTAAAAAGTTCCCAATTTTTTTTAAAAAAATAAAAAAGGATCAGTTTGGAGTCGTGATCCGGGACATACTCGACTCAGCTTTAACGTCTCTGGTCCGACGGTCTTTCGACACAATTATTGTAGCATCAATTATATGAATGTAAAAGAAAAAGTGATGCATAGGCACCACTTTTATAGGATTAATAAATATATGATTACTTATTGGTAAAATGATAGAAAGCAGGGAGTTTATTATGGTCATAATCAAAGAGGCATTGATTAGCCCAGAATCCATGGTCATCTTTTGTGGTGTCATGGTTATACTTTAGGCCCGCTTTAGTGCACCACTTACAACCATCACTGGCAATCCATAGAGGTTCCCAGTAAAAGACACCAGCGACATTATGAGCCTTACATATATCAAAGATCTTATCGATATAGTCACATTGTCCTTGTGGGGTTAGAGGGATCTCTAGGGGCGCCACAAACTTATGGAGATAGGTTCTTCGACACTTTTCTTTATAACGTTTAGTGACAAAGTGGTCAAAGTATGGGTATTCAGTAAACCCATATCCTGTTTCAATTAAGAATATCTCTTTTCCAAAAGTAGCAAGATAATCTAGCCCTTTTTCTAGTTTATCAAAAGAGCCGTGCCAGTAAGGATAGTAAGAGCAACCGATGATATCAAAGTCTACACCCGCCTCAATTATATGGGTAAAGTACTTTTCCATCCAATCAGAGAGATGCACTCTTTCAACGTGGATGATGCATTTTGCCTCTGGGTACTCTTCTTTAACCGCCTTTATACCCGCTTTTAAATAGTTAGTGAAGTTATCATAGTTAAAAGAACCACCTCCATACCACGAGGCAAGACAACCTGTCGGGAAAAGCATTCCATTAGTTATCTCATTTCCGGTTTGGACATAGGTAACATTAATACCTTCTTTTTTACATCTAACCATGAAGTCTTTCGTGTATTGATATACCCATTCTTCTAGCTCTTTTGCGGAGTAGTTTAGCATCCCTTTTGGGGGTACTTGTTTTGCGGGATCCGCCCAATAATCAGAGTAATGGAAATCCACCATTATGGAATAGCCATATTTCATCATCATTTTCGCGTGTTTAAAGAAATGCTCTTCGTCAGTGGTGCCCCCATAATAGGTGTTCCCTTTTTCATCGTATGGATTGACCCACACTCTAATACGGGCAACTGTACTACCTTGGTCATAAAAATCTTTAATAGGGTCTATCTCCACCCCGTTTTCAAAGAACTTTCCACCTTGAGCGACGGTTTCTTCATAAGACGATATATCAATACCAAGTATCATTATAATTCACCTTTCTTATAATCATGATATGTAATAGGTTCGTTATCCTCTCCAAAAGAATCAATCCTTTTCATAATGAGGTCGTACTTTGTCTTGTTGCGTTCGTTGAGCTCTAAAATCTTAGCTTCATTACCTCTAAAACAGCAACGTAAGCAGTAATATTCATCTTTCTCTTCATCATAGAAAAGATCCATATCAATATCACGGGCAAAGCACTGCGGGCAACGATAGTTTAGATGTCCTTTTTTAGCTTGAGACATGTTTTCATTCCTCCTTTACTAAGAGTTTTCTTTAAAGAGATTCGATAGGATGGGGAGAAGGCATGACCTTCTTCAAACTCACCGATATCATTATCCCCAGTCATCTCCACAATAGTTTCAACATCTGGGATTTCTACACCAACGACTTTTGTGTTAGGTAGATCGAGTATTCTGCATTTATAAGCAAAATCAATCTGTTCTCTTTCTTTATCGTTTTCGATATACATCTTGAGACGCGTCATATCAGACTGATATTCAGTTGTGCCAAAAGCACCAGTAAGATACTCGTCAAAGGTGACTTTACGTTTTCCTATATCATTTAAGATGTTTCTTTCGATAACGATTTCTCCAGTCCCTCGTTTAAAGGTAAACTTAGACTGTAAAGTAAGAGTAAAATCAGAGAATTTAATATCACATGGATCTGTGGTTATCACTGTATCTTGACCCTCTTTAGAGTAAGAGGCTTTTGTTCTCACTAGTGCTAGATCAACCTCTTCTGCCCCATAAGATACTTTTAATGATTTAATTGTGCCTGCACCTGCGTAGTGAGTAAAATAACCCGCTCGATAGTTAGCCTGAATAAGATAAGGATAAGAAGCATCATATACATGGTCTGTTCCTATACCTGTCTCCCATTCGAGTTTAGCAACATATGGACGAAGATCAATCATCGCGCCACCTTGGTTAAAGTCTAGACAACATCGTAGGTATGGATCGCAATACCAGAAGTATTGTTTTTGACTACCGTAGACTATATCTTTCCATAGGGCACATTCAGGTTCGGTGTATTCATGATGATCACGATAGTATTTTGCGTACTCGGCCATCGTCATATCAATACATTTGCCTTCTTTTTTGAGTTTGCCGTAATATGCCATTCCATCGGAATAAGACTTAACAAGAAGTTCATATGGGGCTTCCCATCTCCCCGCTTTATTAAGCCAGCCTGGACCGACAAACATCATGTTATAGGCATTACCGTTATTGTATTTAGCTAGGTTCCTATACTGGTCAATAAGGTTAAAGAGGTATGGGAGTTCCCCGTCTTTATATATAAGACCTCTTAAGACGTTTTGTGGGTGGGTTCCAAAGTTAGAACCGTTGCCATCGTAGCACGCTATTAAGTCTCTCGATAAGTGAGGGATAGCGACAATCCCAGAATCATCCTCAATTGATGTGGCAGGGCAGTGTGTATTAAACTTAGATGGAATCCAAGGAGCCCATGGACCACCATCCATAAAGGTATACCAAGAGTTATTACACGTATGGTAAGCTTTTGGTCCTTCTTCCCAGCAGGTCGCAATCGCGCATACCACACTAGGATACTTTTCTTTAATATAATTTATTGTAAAGGCGTCAAGATAATAAGAGCCTGTAGACTGAGGATAGAACCCAAATTTTTGATAGAAAAGAGAAAAGCAATCGTCAATGATTGCCATTTTGTCCTCTTTTGAGAACATCCAGATACAGAAATCTTTTGTCTTATATTTCGCCTTAAACTCATCACATGGAAGTCCTAATAGTGAAAGAGCGATCTCATCACCGTAGACCTCATGATCGTGTTTTGCTATTTCAATGATCTCGTCATTAAATAATGACGCATAAGTTATTTGAATGGTTGTCTTTAGCCCATTTTCATGAGCGAGACGTTGTTGGAGAAGAAATATATCAAGAGATTCGTCGTGAAGTTGTTCTTTACCCTCGTCCTCAGACTTTCCCCTGCCGTTGACTTTTGCAGCGTATTCAGGGGAAAGTTCTGGACGATGAATAATGTTAACTATAAAAGTTTCTTTAGACACAAGGAGAACTATTCTTTCTTGTCGTCTTTTTCGACAAGGCCCGCTTCTTGAGCTTTAGCGAGTTTACGTTCCTCTTTGAATTTCTTTTCCATTTCTATAGCTTTGGCTTTCTGAGCCTTTAAGGCCTCTTGATTTGCCTTCTTTCTCTCTTTCTTATCGGCTTTCTGTTGGACCTTTAAGTCAGCGAGTTGGGCTTTTTGTTTGGCCTTAAGTTCGGCATCCGCGGCATTGATCTCATCGAGCTCTTTTTGCTGTTTGGCAAGAAGTTTATTTAAGGTTTCTTGCTGTTTAGCCTGGAATTTCTCTAGCTCTTTTGCTTGAGAATCCTTGAGCTCAGCGATAGTAATATCGGTGGTCTTTGGAGCGGTACCAGTCTTTTTATGAGCCTCGTCTTTAGCGGCGAGTTCACCATTTTGCTTCTTCTGGAAGTCTAAAAGTTCTTTTGCTTGTTTTGCTTTGAGATCCGCAATCTCCTCTTCATGACGAGCTTTAGCCTCTTCTAGCTTTCTTCTCGTATGGAGACCATAGTACTCTTCAAGCTGTTTCTCTTTTAGATCATCCCTTTGAGCCTTATACATTGCTTTCGCATCTTCTTTTTCGTCCTTTTCAATATAGACGGTATCACCTGTATCGTTAAAGGCCACAGGAATCTCAATCTCATTAGGAACTGTTAAGTTTCTTGAGGATTCACTTCCGAAGACATGAATAGCGTTACCTGTAAAGTGGAGGTAAATGGTTTGTCCTGGGGCAATAGCCGCTTTCTCTTCTGGAGATAGTTCGAGAGTTGCCACTCTCACGATGATTGATTGTCCATTTGGACAATTGACGTGGAGGTGGACCTCTGAACCCATCATTTCCGAGATATCGACACTTACAGGGAAGGAGTTTTCAGTTCCTTCAGGAACCACGGTGATATGCTCAGGTCTAACACCTAAGATGATATCATCGATAGACTCGACCTTGTTTGCCTTGAGGGCTTTTTCTTTTTCCTCTGATAGTTCCATCTTGGTGCCAAATGGAGTGACAAAGTATTTATCACCTTCTTTAACAAGTGCAGTGTTAAAGAAGTTCATTTGTGGAGCGCCGATGAAACCAGCGACGAAGAGGTTATAAGGAATTGAGAACACCTCTTCTGGGGTTCCAACTTGTTGGATTTGACCATCCTTCATAACGACGATACGATCACCAAGAGTCATAGCTTCTGTCTGGTCGTGTGTCACGTAAATGAAGGTTGAATCGATTTTTTTACGAAGAGCAATTAATTCTGCTCTCATCGCGTTTCGTAGTTTAGCATCAAGGTTTGAGAGTGGTTCATCGAGTAGGAAGACCTTAGATTCACGAACCATCGCTCGACCAATTGCCACTCTCTGTCTTTGACCACCAGAGAGAGCTCTTGGTTTTCTAGATAGATATTCAGTAATACCGAGAGTCTCAGCGACGTTTTTCACTCTTTCGTAAATCTCATCTCTTGGGACTTTACGAATTTGGAGAGCAAACGCCATGTTATCAAAGACGGATAGGTGAGGATACAATGCGTAGTTTTGGAACACCATCGCGACATCTCTATCACGAGGTTCGAGGTCGTTAACGACCACTCCATCAATCTCTACGGTTCCGTCACTGATATCTTCTAGACCTGCAATCATTCTCATGGTTGTGGATTTACCACATCCAGAAGGTCCGACGATAACGATGAATTCCTTATCCTTAATTGTTAGGTTGAAGTTTTGCACTGCGACAACACGATTATCGTACATTTTCTTAACATTCGTTAATTTTACTTCTGCCATAATAATTTCTCCTTTTTATCCCTTAAC
>JAJQAP010000042.1 GCA_021203745.1 Coprobacillus sp. | reverse complement strand
TCATATAACTCTTCTGTATCATCACTCGCTCTATCTAGCGCGACTTGTTTAGCCACGCCTCCTTCTTTAGAGTAGCCTATATATAGATGGATACATTTAGTTAACTGCTTTTGCAAATGCAGTCTTTGAGAGAGATCTTCATTCATCTCGTGGATTATGAGTTTAACTTCTTCTTTTGTATAGTCTTTAAAAAGGACTTGTCCCACACTGATAGAGGTTTCTTTTGGAACGTAGACATCGTGGATATCACTTTCATCGATTCCGTTTGCGTATTCATAAAGTTCTTTACCATGCACTCCAAAAACCTCTTGGAGATACTCTTCACTACTATTTGCAATATCTTCCATTGTGTATAGCCCCATCATATTGAGCCTTAACTGTGTTCTTTCTCCTATCCCCCAAATATTCGTTAAGGGAGATATCGTCCATAGTTTTTCTTTTATCTCTCCTTTATATAGATACCCTATATAGTCTTCGCTGTGTTTCGCGTAGTTATCTAAAGCGACCTTTGCAAGAAACATGGAATCCCCAATACCTGTAGACACAAGTAATCCTGTTTCTTTATTTATCTCTTTATTAACCTTACGACATAAGTCTCTAGGAGATAACTTATAGTAATCTAGATAAGTAGTTAGATCTACGAATACTTCATCAATAGAATAGACAAGCATATCTTCACTAGAGAAGAATCTAAGTAAGATAGATATCACTTCATATGATTTTTCTATATATGTTTCCATTCTAGGCACTGCATATATATAATCATATCCTTTTGGTAACTCCTTAAGTCTACATCTAGAAGGTATACCTTTACTTTTAAGGTAAGGAGATACACTTAAAATGATTGTATTAGTGCCTCTTTCTTTATCGCACACGACAAGAGGAGCGCTGTAAGGATCTAGTCCTCTTAATGCGCATTCACAGGTGGCGTAAAACGCTTTTAAATCAAACACCGCAATCGTCTTATTCATACCTATAATTATACAAAAGTATGTGTCCGTTTTTAATCGTTTTAAGAAAATAATAATTTCTATAACTTTTATCTTGTGTTTCCATATCTGCAATATTATTATATAGGTAATGTCAAGGAGGATTAATTATGGCAGAAAAGGATATAGGAGAAAGAATTAAAAGCATTCTTAAAGCCAGGAACATGACTCAAAAAGAGTTAAGCGATAGAACTGGTATCTCTACATCATTACTTTCAAAGTATTTATCGAGCAATCTTTTTATGAGAAGTGATGTCTTATGTAATATTGCTAAGGCTTTAGATGTTAGTGTTAACACCCTAATAGAGGATAACCCGTCTCAAACTAATACATATACAGAGTGTGTGGATATCTTATCAAGAGAAGGCGCCCCACTTAGTGAAGAGGATAAAATGAAATTAATCAAGATTATTATGGAGCATGAGTAATATGGAAACACCTTATTTCCTTGATTTAGTTTGTGACATCTATGAAGAGACGGGAATCAACCGACTCGGTTTTAATAATATAGATGTTTGCAAAAAATTAGGAATAAAGGTAATCACATATTCATATATCCGTAATAGTGACCAAGAATTATGTAACCACATAATGGAAAAAAACAAAGATGGCTTTTCCACTATTTACGAGAATACCCAATGCATCATCTATAACGATGAGGTAAGACCTAAAGGGAGAATAACTCAGACTATCAATCATGAACTTGGTCATATCATTTTGGGTCATCACCTAACTAGAAAAAATATCCCCGAAGATCAAATGGAATCAGAAGCCAATCTATTTGCTAGCATGTTTTACACCCCATTTATTTTAATGGTTCATTATAGCATTCTAACAGTGGACCAAATTTGTAAAGTATTTCATATCACAAGGACCAATGCCAAAATTCAACATGAACGAGTGTGGAATAAAATCCAAGATGGTGAGTATCACGCAAACGAAAAAGAGTTCAAACTCTTAGAAATATTTCAAAATAATCAGGAGATTACTATCAAATTGGATGATTTTTCAGACATACTTTGATTTCTTGGTTCATTGATATAATGCCCTCAGACAAGTCTTTGTATCAATTGAACCTTCAAATAATTTTTTATCGGAGGTGCAATAGATATGCACAAAAAATCAAAAGTAACTCGGAGTGGTTACACGAAAAAACCTTATCTTAAAAATGATAAGGCAAAACGCTATTATTACAAAGGAAACCAAAATTCTAAAACGAAGACGGACTTTGCCGCTAATGTGGGAAAAGGTAGGGTTGTTTCACGGAAGATTCTCTCTCCAGGAGTTTCCGTAAAACAGGGTGATATTGATTTTCTTAATCACACCCATCGGAACTACACGAAGAAAGATTTGGTGTTTGTGACGAAGGACAAAAAGAACAACCCACTTTGGCTTGAAAAAGGGGATGAGTCTGATGGTCTAAAACATATAAGGGGAAGGCGCAAGAAAAATGAACAAAACAACATGACTGGGAAAAACAAAAATAATAAGAGTCATCTAGAGGATTTTTGGAAAAAATTTAGACTTGGTTATACAAGAATACCTCGAGAATTGAAGAAAATAATCGTAAAGGGTGATACGATTCCAAAAAATCTCAAAAAATATACTGGGAAAGATGTCGGTTTCCGTTATAAAGGTGGATATGTCTATGTGGCGTTTGGTAATAATGGATATATAGTAACTGCATTCCCAACAGATGAACCTAGGAGGAAAAAGAAAAAATGATACAAGTTCAAATTATTAATGAATATATGAATCCAATCTTTTATCGCGATGAGGATGGTATCATTACCTATAAACCCATCCAGATAATAGAAAAAGACCCCATTGTAAGTGATTTAACTGGCAAAATCGGAAACCTTTATGACTCTTATTTTGATTTTGACTTTTTGCCTGCTCGTTTTCACGATGATTGGCAAATTGAACATATGGGTGAAATGCTTAAATACACTAAGCAGTTAAAAGACAGACTAAATGAAATTAACGATGGATCCTATTATGTTGTTGATTCGATAACACCAACCTTAATGGGCAATTACTCAAAGGAATTTAAAATAATCGATAAAAACAAACCCAAAGACGGAATGATAAATGTTGAGATTTGTAATATTTATGGTGGTTCCCTCGTTTATCGAGCCGAAAATGACAACATCCTCAATAATCCAATTGCCATTATAAGTGAAGATAAAGAGATAAACGCTTTAGCCACTCAAATCACAGATTTATATATGTCATATTTTAATCCATCGATTAATCGTAAAGGTTTTGATAAAAAAAGAGAAAAACAGTCAATGAGAGAGACCCTAGATTTAACTTCAAAATTAATAGAAAGACTTAACGAGGTTAATGATGGATCATACGTTGTGATGGATTATATTAGTCTTCGATTACAAAATGAATATCCAAGGGCATATAAGAAACTATTAAAGCAATCACAGAAATAAAGATGACAAAAAAACACCCCATCACTTGCGTAGTGGGGTGCATAAGGTTCATTGATATAATGACCTCAGACTAAATTATTATATCATAGTGAGCCATAACATAAAAAGTTTTTCATTTTTGAAAGGAGATCACTATGAAAAAAAGAAAAACAAATCAATATTATATCCAGTGGCTAGAAGAACTTAACGATGGTTCATATGATGCTCTAGATGCGGAAATCCCAAAACTATTAGAAAGACATCATACAACGTCATGTGACTAATCTTCATAAAACACATTTAAAATGTTATAATACAGACACTTGTTTGAGGTGAATTTATGGATACAGTTTCAATTGTTTTAATCAGTGTTTTAGGGGCCTTGCTCCTAGTTGTTATCATTGTGCTTATAATCTTCCTTTTTAGGGGTAGATCTAAGGGAGGAGAATCATCTGAAGTATCTAATCTTTCATTACGTCATGATATAGAGAAAAGTACGACTGACCAGATTAATAATTTATCAGAAAAATTAACTAGTCAATTAAACACGATTAAAGAAGACCTCACTAAACAAAATAACGACGCAAATAAACAAAATAATGAAGAATTACATGCTTTTGAAAATAAAATCAACGAATCTTTAAATGGTCAATTTGAGAAGATGAATGAGAAAGTTGATAGTAAACTAGGTGAGAATTTTAAAACCACAAACGAGACAATCTCTAAAGTTAATGAATCACTTCAAAAGATAACTGACACCCAAAAGAATCTTGATGATATGTCAAAAGACGTTATCTCCCTAAGAACAGTTTTAGAGGGTAATCAGTCAAGAGGGGCATATGGAGAAATCCAACTCTCTAATATCTTACGTCAATACTTCCACGAACCAGGAGAAGGTACTTACCTAGAACAGTATATCTTTAAAAACGGAGAGGACACCGTTAAAGCGGACGCTGTGGTGTTTCTCCCAAATGACCTTTTTGTCTGTGTAGACTCTAAATTCCCCTTCGCTGATTATTCTAAGCTCTTTGATGCAGAAATAGATGAAACAGAAAAAGAAAAAGAAAAACAAGATTTAAAGAGAGAGATTAAAAAGCATATTGATGATATATCTAAGAAATATATCGTGGATGGATTAACATTCTCTCAGGCGATTATGTTTATCCCCTCTGACGGGATAGATGCTTATCTCCATTATGAATTAACAGAGTCACTTGATTATGCCTATGATAAAAACGTTATCGTGGCATCTCCTAGAGTTTTAGGACCCTTACTTACTGAAATCATCATGTTAAAGCAAGAAGCAAAGAGAAATGAACTTGCTAAGGAACTAGAAGGAGAAATATCAAAACTAGGCACTCAATTTAAAAACTTTGATAAGGAATGGTCTAAACTCTCTAACTCTATAAAGAGACTCTCTAACGATAGTGACACTCTCGATAAGAGAGCAAGACTCATGATTAAGACCTTTGATAATGTAAAACGAAGTGAGATAGGTTATACTGAGCCCCCAATTGAAAATGTCATCGATGATGATGACCTAGAAGATCTAGATTTATTAGACACAGATGAGTAAACCTAAGAAGTTTGTCTATAAAAACAATTTAGTGAATTTATCTAACTCGATAATTAAGCATTTTACGGGTTTATCTTTTCATGAGACTATGGGGGATATAGATGATTTACTAAAAGGACATGAAAAAGTCGCTCTCCTCCTTTTTGATGGAAGTGGTACTTCACTTATAAGAAAGCATCTAGACAAGGACTCATATATCAGAAGTCATTACTATAAGACTATCCATAGTGTGTACCCACCGACAACTGTCGCGGCCACTACATCCCTCTTAAGTGCAAAATATCCAGTGGAGACAGGATGGCTTGGCTGGTGTGTTTATCTACAAGAGTATGATTGTAATATTGATTACTTCTCTAATAAGTGTCATGAAACAGGAATATGCTACGAGCCTGATACAAGAAATAAACTAATCTTAAAGGATATATGTCCCTATACAGATATATTTACGATTATTAGAGATAATAGTGATTATAAGGCAATAGATTTAAAATGCTATCCAGTATACGAAGAAGGCTTTAAAGACTTTAATGAGATGATAAGTCAGATTAACTCTAATCTTAAAAGTCTAGATAAAGGATTTCTTTATGCTTATAACATATTGCCAGATAAAGAGATACATACCGAGGGAACATCTTCAAATAAAATTACAGAAATTTTTAAAGATATAGATCAGGTTGTAAAAGAAGTCACCTTAGCTAATCCTGACACTCTATTTCTTGTTCTCGCTGATCATGGTCTTATCGATATTAACTATATTGATATAAGTGAACAAGAGGATATCTATAATACCTTACTAAGACCAATATCACTTGAAGGAAGAACGACAGCGTTTTTTGTAAAAAAGGGTAAAAAGGCACTCTTTAAGAGGTTATTTAATAAGTATTATGGTAAAGACTTCTATCTATTAAGTCCAAAACAAGCACTTAAACTCCATGTTTTTGGAGAGGGCAAACCTAATGAGCACTACTACGATTTTACCGGTGATTTTATTAGTATTAGTCATTCTCATTACACCTTTATATCAAGAAAGTCCTATATAGGTAAAGAACCAAATAATTATAAGGCAAGTCATGCAGGCTATTCAAAAGAAGAAGACCAAATAGACATAAGTGTCTTTAATAGATAAGCTCTATATCTTGAATAATTCAAAAGAAATGTAAATAAGAAACTATTTGATTTGTGAGACCCATGATATATAATAACCTTAACCTACGGACACAATATCATGGGTCCCATGCGTCTTATTAGCCTATCTAGTAAGATGCTTTTTTAATGTCTGAAACATTACTTGCACTTTTCTTTTCTTTCGCAAAATAAGCGACACGCTTTTTGTTTCGTTTGCCGTTCTCGTCGTAAAAGTGATTAATTATTTGTCTCTTCGCTGTGTTGTTAAGATTTCCGACATCTTCTTTATATGTAGGTTTTTTCTTGTCGGATGCACTGACTATCATGTTTGGCATTTCAATTTGCATTTTTCCAACAAACTCATATTTTGGATTTAACATCTTTTTACCACTTTTTGTAATAATCCATGCATCTTTAGAATCTACTAATCGGACACCTTTTAGTGATGAGTTATACGATGTATTCTTACTTGACATACTATCTCCTCCTTTCTTATAATAAATGTGCTCACCGCCCTCAGAGGAGGGTAGCCACGGTGAATTCGCGTGGACAGAGAAGAACGTTTGAGCACAGTGCGTAGACTTCTCACTGCCTTCCCTCTTGGAAGGCTTTTTTATTAGATGGTGATTGCAATCTAATAATACAAAAAAGTGCCCATAACAAGGGCACAAAGGAAAACAATTATGAGTGTTTTCGTTATTATGAAGACAATTCTCTATTCTTAAATAACTTTTTCCAATTTTGGATTCATACATGTTGAGTCCTCCTTTCCGTTTGTCTAGTTACAAACTAATTGCAAAGAGGGTTCAATATGATACAATTTATTCGTGCAGTTCATATCATTTGAACCCGGGCATCTTACTAGGCCAATAGTAAGGTGCCTTTCTTATTGTCTATTATTTGGCATTTAACAAAGACAGACAATAAAAATACATTTTTATTGTAAGTATGTCCATAAAAACTCGCACGAATAATATATTCTTATTTAATATCATTCATGATATTATAATCTTTACTGACTTTATTAAGGAGTTATGTCTATGAATAAGAAACTATTAGCTATGTTACCAGTTTTACTCCTTTCTCTTA
>JAJQAP010000077.1:4366-7564 GCA_021203745.1 Coprobacillus sp. | reverse complement strand
TTTAGAAGATTTCCATAGGAATTAACTAAATCCATATTGATACGTTCTACAAACTGCTCTGGAGAGAACGATCCATCACTTCCAAATGGTATTTCTCTTACTAGATAGTATCTAACTGCGTCACTCCCATACCTATCGATTAAAAAGATAGGATCCACTACATTGCCTTTTGATTTACTCATCTTAGAGTCTTTCATCATGATAAGACCGTGGACAAATTCTCTATCTGGGAGTCTAATGCCTAGTGACATTAAAAACATTGGCCAATATATCGCATGGAACCTTGTTATATCCGCACCAAGGATATGGATGATTTCTGAGTCTTCATCTTCCCAGTATTTCTTAAAGAGAGAGTCGTCATCTGAATCGTATCCAAGGGCGCTTATATAGTTGACTAATGCGTCAAGCCAAACATAGACAACATGCTTAGGGTTCTCTCTAATTGGCACACCCCAACTAAAAGAAGTTCGAGAGATACATAGATCTTCTAGTCCTGGTTTAATAAAGGTATTTATCATTTCATTCTTCCTTGATTCAGGAAGGAGAAACTTTGGATTTTCATCGAAAAATTTAAGTAATCTATCCACGTATTTCGAGGTTTTAAAGAAATATGCTTCCTCTTCCGCAATTTCGACAGGTCGATGGCAATCAGGACAAAGTCTTTCTGGACCCACTTGTGTTTCTGTCCAGAATGCTTCACATTCTTTACAGTACCATCCCTTATATTTACCTAGATAGATATCATCGTTTTCTACGAGCTTAGTAAAGACCTTTTGGACTGTTTCTACATGTCGAGGTTGTGTTGTTCTAATAAAATCATCATTAGAAATATTTAGTCTTCTCCAGAGGTCTTTAAATGTTTCTGAGATTTCATCCACAAACTCTTGAGGTGTTTTACCCGCTGCAGCGGCATTCTTCTCTATCTTCATTCCGTGTTCATCATCGCCAGTTAGAAAGTAACATTCAAACCCTCTATTTCTTTTATATCTAGCAAAGACATCACTTAAAGTGGTGCAGTAAGCATGTCCTAAATGGAGTTTTGCACTTGGATAGTAGATAGGCGTAGTTATATAAAATCTCTTTTTCATAGCATTTAGATTATAAATGATATTTTTATTTATTAAAATAAAAAAGCGAGAACAAACTCGCTTTATTTATCTTCTTTTGTTTCTGGATTTTCGGTTTTGATTCCGTACTTACGATTGAACCTATCGATTGGTCCATCCGCTTGAACATAACGTTGTTTACCAGTGTAGAATGGATGACAATTGCTACATGTATCTACTCTAATGTTCTCTAAGACTGATCCTGTCTCGAATGTATTACCACAAGAGATACATGTCACTGTGCATCGATGGTACTGTGGATGAATGTCTTTCTTCATAATTTTATCTCCTTCCGCCTTGAGAGTTACTTTACTCAAAGTAAGTCGCGATTATTAATATACCATAATTTCAAAAATAAAAAACATATTTTTTATTAATAAATAAAAACTTAAAATAAATATATGCGAATACTAGTTATAAGTGACACTCATGGGAATACAGAATTCTTACCTAAACTTGTAGAAAGAGAAAAGGCGGATCTTTATTTACACGCGGGTGATTCTGGACTTACAGAAAGGGATTTAAGACCTTTTCATACAGTAAAAGGAAACTGTGACTACTATAAACATGATGTCAACTATACAGAATACACTCCATATGGAAAACTAATCATGAGACATCATCCTTTTACTGAAAGCGATATAGAAAGATATAAAAAGATGGGTTATAAAATATTTATCTATGGTCATACTCATCAACGACACTTTGAAAAGAGAGAGGATGGTATCGATATCTTTAACCCTGGTTCTTTGTACTATCCAAGGGATGGATTATATCCTTGTTACCTGATATTAGATATCGATGAAAAAGAAGTGAAACACGAATTTAGAATGTATCTAGATAACGTTAAATAAAAATAAAAAGGAGCGAAAAACACGCTCCTTTTGTGTTATTTAATTAGGTTAAAATTATGCTAGTGTCACAGGGATGACAGTGTTTGAATCTTCTTGTGTAACAATATGACTTAAATCTCCTGTACCATATTGAGTAACTGTGCCTGTAGAGGTAGAGGATCCCCATTCAGGATCAACACCTGTAGTTGTAGAAACAAATTGATAAGCGACTGTACCTAATTCAAGAGTCTCAAATGTGAAATCCCATGCATTAGCTGATGAATTATACTCACATTTATTCCATGTTGTCCAACCATCGTTATTAAATCCACCAATTAGATAGACATCGTTTGCCTCTGCGGTGATGGTAGAAATTATTGCACGGAATGTAACGTTAGTTGCAGGTTCAAGACTAGGATCTGGGAATAAATCAGTTAAAGGTTGTGCAGTTTCCACTGTAACAGAATTAACATAGCCAGCTTCTTCATCTCCTAAAACTGTAAAGGTTTCGTTGCCGCTTCCTGTATTAACCTTGTGGGACCAACCAACCTCTTCAAGATCGGTGCCTTTAGCTTCTAGAACGAGGCCAAATTCATATTCGCCTGCTTCGGGAGCTTCTTCAAAATATAGTTCATATGCGTCTCCGTTTTGAACAAGTTCAGTGAAACCCCAACTATTGGTAGTGCCACTGTAATAAATACTTGCATATTCAGGAACGGCTTGAGCTTCATCTTCGTAGGTAATGGTAATACTTAAAATGTATGCAGCATCTTCACGCGAGACTGTGCTTTCGCTTTCAGAACCACCACAAGCACCTAGACCAAGAACTAGAAGTAGAGCAGGTAGTAAGGTTAAAGCTTTTTTTGCTTTCATAAGTAATATCTCCTTTATAAAATTTATGCAAATAACAATAAATTCTCGTATAAATTGAATTATATTGTCGTTTTTAGCGATATTATTCTAATTCATACTTGCTTAAATTTGCAACACTTAACGTATATATTTAAAAAATTAGTATAAATTTTTTAGGATTTCATTATAATGTATTACGATAAAAAGAAAGGAGATAGTGAATATATGATATCAAAAAGTGTAGCTATCGAAGTCTTAAATAAAGCACTATCTACAGGAGCGGATTATGCAGAAATCTTTGAAGAACATTCTCATAACCAATCGATAAAAACAGAAAAAGAGAAAGTAGATACATCTTCTTCTACTTATATCGATGGGGTGGGTCTCCGTCTTCTTTTAAATGATAG
>JAJQAP010000077.1:0-4266 GCA_021203745.1 Coprobacillus sp. | reverse complement strand
ATTAGATATACAGTGGCATTTAATTCTCAAAGACAGGATGTCACCATTTTTAATTCAAAAGGGAAATATTTTACTAGAATTCAAGAATGGGCAAGATTAATTGCCTCTCTTATTGGGATGGATGAAAATGGTTTTGAAACCGATAATATGATTGAATCATATCAGCATGATATATCTTCCTTTAAAGAAGATAAGATTAGAGCAAAGACTCGTAAGACAATAGAAAACGTTATTAGACTACTTGGGGCAAAAGAATGTCCATCTGGAATCATGCCTGTGGTGGTTGGTAATGGTTTTGGAGGGGTCTTATTCCATGAAGCATGTGGACACCCACTTGAGGCATCTTCAATTGGACTTGGAATCTCTTGCTTCTGTGGTAAGGATAAGCAGTATATTGCTTCCCCTGTGGTATCCGCAGTGGATGACTCTACAATCCCATATGAATGGGGATCTATTGATATTGATGATGATGGAAATCTCGGAGAAAAGCGTCAATTAATTAAAGATGGCGTTTTAACCGATTATATGATTGATGAATTCAATGGGAGAAAGATGAATAGAGCGGGTAATGGTGCTTGTCGTAGACAAGACTATACCTATATGCCTACCTCAAGAATGTCAAATACCTATATAGAAAATGGGCAGAGTACTCCTGAAGAGATTATTAAAGACACAAAACTAGGACTCTACGCGGTATCATTCCTCGGTGGTAGTGTTAATCCATCCACTGGTGAATTTAACTTTGCTTGTTCTGAAGCCTATATCATTAGAGATGGTAAAGTCTGTGAACCAGTAAGAGGAGCGACATTAATTGGTAAAGGACACGAAATCTTAAAAGAAATTGATATGGTGGCTAATGACCTAGAACTAGCCGCGGGTGTCTGTGGTGCGGCATCAGGTTGGGTTAATGTTAATGTTGGGCAACCAACCCTTAGAATTAAAAAATGCCTCGTTGGAGGAAGAGGAGGAAAGCTTGAATAATGAAATACGATAAATTTTTTGCTCTTGCAAGTGAAAGAGGAATCTCTGATGCACAGCTAATTATTAACACTCATTATTCCTTTGATGTCGGTCTATTTGATGGAGAGATGAGAAACTATCAAATCAGTGATGGATCTGATGTAGTAGCGAAAGGAATATATGAAGGAAAACTTGGTGTTGTGGCCTTAGATAAGTTTGATAACTCCAAGATTGATAAAGTCATCGATGATATTATCGAAAGTGCAAAAATCATTAAAAATGACGACCCAGTATTTATCTATCAAGGCAGTGAAAAATATCACAAATTCAATGTATTTAATCCTAAATTAGAGGAAATACCCACAGAAAAGAAGATTAATTTACTTTATGAACTAAATAAAGAAATTAAAACTTTAGATTCTCGCGTAGATCAAGTTCAACTCGATTATGAAGAGGTAAAAGAATCCTACACAATTATCAATTCTAAAGGATTAAAACTATCACAAAAATCGAATTATTATGTCCTATCTTCAGAAGTGGTTGTAAGAGATAAAGACGTCACAAAAGACGGCTCTGAGTATGTCATCTCTAATAACTTTGATGATATCGATGTAAAAAAGTTTGCAAGTGATTCAGTTAAGAATGGAATTGATAAACTCGGTGGTGTAACTTGCCCCACAAAAACATATAAAGCAATTCTCGATCGAGAAGTTGTCGCGGTTTTACTCCGTTACTACATTGCTCATGCTTCTAGTGAATCGATTCAAAAAGGAACATCAATGTGGATTGATAAAGTTGGACAGCAAGTAGGATCAAGTAAACTTACAGTTATCGATAAACCAATCGTTAAAAATCCATGGGGTAGATACTTTGATGATGAAGGGGTTGCATGTTATAACAAGCCAATCATTAAGTATGGAATCCTCCAAGGATATGAATATAACTTAACCACCGCGGCAAAAGATGGGGTGGAGTCCACCGGTAATGGTTTTGGCGGTGGTAAGGTTGGTGTAGGTAATGCCTTTATCAGTCTAAAACCTGGAAAGAAATCACTTAACGAACTCATGGCAAAAATGGGTAATGGCGTCTATATTACAGACATTGAAGGAATGCAAGGAATAAACGGACAAAATGGTAATTTCTCACTTCAATCAACGGGCTTTATTATTGAAAATGGGAAGATATCTAAACCGTTAGATCTAGTGACAATTAGCGGTAATTTATTTGAGATTTTCAAAGATATTACAGATGTTGGCGCGGATATTAGAACAACATTCTATGATAATGAAGTTCCTTCACTACTCATTAAAAAACTAAAAGTATCTAGTGAATAAAAACCCTGCAAATAAAAAGAAAGGCCACAAAATGTGACCTTTTTTTATTTCTCTTTTGTGGCTTTTGTTTTCTTTTCTTTTTTAGGTTTTTCCTTTTTCTTAGGGAAGAACCAGAAGGTAATCATTAAGACAATAATGAGAATTATAACTAGAGCGATGCCAACCCAAAAACCCATATTCACTCCCCACAATTCGTGGATACCAAATATGTCGTCCCAGAAGTCATTAAATGTATAAAAGATTGGTAGTATCATAGTAACTCTCCATAATGACGGACATAAGCCTTTTTAACAAACTGCGCCAGCAGCATATACAGCAGTACACAAGGTATCAGCATAGCAAAGAACCAGCCAGGTAAGGCAACAAGTCCTAACGCTGTATTTACATATGGGATGTAAGGTAGGGCGGTAACCACCGCGATACC
Source organism: Coprobacillus sp. (assembly GCA_021203745.1). Taxonomy (GTDB): domain Bacteria; phylum Bacillota_I; class Bacilli_A; order RFN20; family CAG-826; genus JAJQAP01. Next base: position 1,548 of record JAJQAP010000077.1, on the reverse strand, counting down.
AATAAAGGTAATAAGGGTAAGTGTCGCAGAGGCATGAGACTGGATAAATGGAACTTTAGGAGATCTAATCATATGGATAACTAGAGTCTGAGTCCACATAGACTGGACAAACCATCCTGCCTGGAACATCATCATATACTGTTCTTGCACCTCTGGATTGGTAATTTGGGAGTATAGCATGCCATTTGCACCCTCGACAAACCTTGGACAGATGATAAAATACATCACCAGATATGTCAGGAAGTCAAAAATAGAGCTAGTGGGTCCAAACCACAGCATAAAAGACCCCACACTTGAAGCATCCCATTTTCGTGGTTTCTCCAGGAATTCTTTATCCATGTTATCCCAAGGAATGGCAGTGCATGATAAATCATAAACAAGATTAAGTAAGAGAATCTGCACACTCGTCATTGGAAGGAATGGTAAAAGTGCGGAGGCAATTAAAATTGAAAAAACATTACCAAAATTAGCAGACGCTGTTAATTTGATATATTTAATCATATTGCCATAGGTTTTTCTTCCTTCAATTACTCCTCTTTCTAAAACCATTAAATCCTTTTCAAGAAGAATAATATCTGCACTTTCTTTAGCAATATCTACAGCATTATCGACAGACACTCCAATATCAGAGGCTTTCATCGCACTGGCGTCATTAATTCCATCGCCCATAAACCCTACAATATGGCCATTTTCTCTTAAAATAGAGACAATTCTAGCTTTTTGATCAGGGGTTAATTTAGCAAAAACATCGGTAGTTTCCACCTTTTCCGCAAGAGTTTTATCATCCATCTTCTCAATTTGACTACCAAGAAGCATGTTTCTAACTTTAAGCCCAACTTGAGCGCAGACAGTCTTTGTAACCTTCTCATTATCACCAGTTAATATCTTAGTGGTAACACCATGGTTTTTAAGTGCTTCGATAGCTTCCGCAGCGCTTTCTTTTGGAGGGTCTAGGAATGCTAGATACCCAATTAAGACCATGTCGCACTCTTCCTCGGCGTCAAACACACCAACAGGAGAAGGATTTGATTTTTGAGCGACCACTAAAACTCTAAAACCTCTTGCGCTTAAATCATCACAGGTTTTATGAATCCTCTTTGTCATTTCTTTAGTAAGAGGTTCAATAACTCCGTCATATTCAGCATAGGAGCAAATCTTAAGCATCTCTTCCATAGCGCCTTTTGTAACCATCTGCGTTTTTCCGTTTTTATCCATTACAACAGTGGTAAGTCGACGTCTTGTAAAATCAAAAGGTATCTCATCCACTTTTGTGTACACTTCTGAAAGATCCGCTAAAGAGTGATCTGCGTTTTCTAACTCTTCAGTTCTTCTTATAATTGCAACATCCATCAGGTTTTTATAACCTGTCTGGAAATAACTATTTAAATAAGCATGTCGTAACACTCTATTATCCATTTCTCCATGCACATTAAGGGAGTATTGCAGGATAATTTGGTCTTGTGTCAGTGTACCTGTTTTATCGGTACACAGAATATCCATCGCTCCAAAATTCTGTATAGAATTCAGGTTTTTGACGATGGTTTTCTT
>JAJQAP010000016.1 GCA_021203745.1 Coprobacillus sp. | reverse complement strand
ATAACATTGAGCTTATTGCCAGTGAAAATTTTGTGTCCCTTGATGTTTTAGAAGCTCAAGGCTCTGTTTTAACTAATAAATACGCAGAAGGATACCCTAGACGCCGCTATTACGGTGGTTGTAAATATATCGATGAAGTTGAAGACCTTGCCATTGAGCGGGCGTGTAAACTCTTTGGTTGTAAATACGCTAACGTCCAACCTCATTCTGGATCTCAGGCTAATGCTGCGGTCTATCGAGCGTTGTTAAACCATGGAGATGTAATTCTAGGTATGAGTCTAGATGCTGGTGGCCACCTAACACACGGCTATCACCTATCTTTCTCTGGACAAGACTACCAGGCATATTCTTATGGTTTAAACCCTGAAACAGAAACAATTGATTACGATGAAGTAGAAAGAATAGCCTTAGAGGTCAAACCTAAGGTCATTGTCTGTGGAGCCTCTGCATATCCAAGAATCATCGATTTTAAGAGATTTAGAGAAATTGCCGATAAAGTAGGAGCATATCTGTTTGTGGATATGGCCCATATTGCAGGTCTTGTTGCCACGGGTTTACACCCATCTCCTTTTCCCTACGCTGATGTTGTAACAAGTACCACTCATAAAACACTAAGAGGGCCAAGAGGAGGATTAATCTTAACTAACAGTGATGAACTCATTAAAAAGATTAATTCGGCGGTTTTCCCTGGAACACAAGGGGGACCATTAATGCATGTTATCGCCGCTAAAGCAGTTTGCTTTGGAGAAGACCTTAAACCAGAGTATAAGGAATATATGAAGCAGGTCGTAAAAAACGCAAACGTACTTGCAAAAACGCTAACAGAATGCGGTTATCATATAATCTCTGGAGGAACGGATAATCATCTTTTACTTGTGGATGTTTACCACGCCACTGGGTTAACAGGAAAAGAAGCGGAGACTCTTTTAGAGTCGGTTAATATCACCACAAATAAAAATGCGATAGTTAATGATGAATTACCACCCGCAAAAGCATCAGGATTAAGGCTAGGAACACCTGCAATGACAACGCGTGGATTTAAAGAAAAAGACTTTGAAAAAGTTGGACATCTAATCGATGAAACACTCAGAGGGACAAGAGACTTAGATGAGATAAGAAAAGATGTTTTTGAATTAACTAGTTCTCATCCGCTTCCATATTAGTGAACAATTTAGTAAAAAGAAAAGTTAGGGACTACCCTTAATTTTTTCTATTTATAATGATAAATTGAAAAAAAAGAGTAAAATAAGTTAGGTATGAAAAGAGAAAAATTAGTCGTTTTACTTTCTTGTTTTATTCTTACCTTAAGTGGGTGTAATGAGACTTTTGATCCCTTTGATTTTAATAACCTCGATATTATCTCTTCTGAAGTGGCCTCTTTTATATCAAATGAAGCCACAAATAACTTATCTAATGTTAACAATCTACGTAAGTCTATTTCTTCTGTTTCTGATTATAGAGAGGCATATCTTGGTAGTGCCTCCTCTCTTGCTAGGTATTCTGATACAGAATCAGAGAGTGAAATAAGCATATATGAACTAGGCTATATTAACGAAACTAGGACTGTTGAAACCGATGGTGATGGGTTTGGAAACACGCTTTATTTTGAATCATATAATCGAGATAGTTCATTTCTAGAAGAAACCTATTTAGAGGAAGAAGATAATCAAGAGACCTACTACACTCTTTATCAAGTGAATGAATATGAAAACCCTAATTACTCCGAGAATGTTATAACCTCATTAAGATCCTCTCTTTTTGGGAATAGTAATGATGTCTACTTTAAATGGGATAAACTCATCCGTGATTTAGTGGGTGATTCTTATGTCTATTCTGACTTTAGTTATGGAAGTTCAGATGGTAAGATTTATGCCTTTATCCAAGAAGTAAATCAAGGTAATGTCGTTAATCCACTTCATAATGATGAAATAATTATTACCTATACAGAAAGAATGGTGGTCCGTTACTTTAGATATGATGATACATACGGTTGGGTTATTGATTATTTTGCGGAGAAAGAAAATCTCTACTATGTCACCTCTTTAGAAGGTGGGATGTATGAATCTCCACTTCTCGTAGAAAGTAGTGAATCCTACTATAAGTACCAATACGGAAAGCAAGATAGCTACAGTTTTGAAATCCCTTCTGGATCATCCTCTCTTGATGCTTATCCAGTTATCTCTACTTATGAACTTGAAGAAGGTAACCCCACATTAGTGAGTACAAACGAACTCAGTGATTGTTATCTTATAACCTCTTATAAAGATGATGATAGAACATATCTATCTTCACTTATTGATTTTTATCCTGAAGAGTTATATCTATTCTCTTCTTCAAATTTAGCATATTCTGACCAGTTTCTTGGATACGATATTATAAATTATGACCAGTTATCAATCTTTAACTACATTGAATTAGATACTTATAAATATATAGAGGTATCTTCTTCAGTAAGGGTTTATTTAATCTTTGGCTTTACTAGAGAGGGCGAACTTGTAAGTGTTGACTCTTTCTACTGGTCTAACCTATAGGAGGGAGTATGAAAAAGTCTAAGTTTATCTTATCTTTAGTATTTATCCCTTTACTCCTTTCTTCCTGTAATGGGTCTTTAAGATCCAGCACGGGATTAAGACTAGATGATAATGAAGTAAGAGAAATTGAATTAGGTTATCTAACATCACGTAGTGATGTAGCCTCAATTAATATCTCCATAAATCTAGAAGAGTCTCCTTTAAGCGATACGATTACCCTCGCAAGTGATTCAGTAACAAACACCGCGACAATTGAATATAATAGGTATGCCAATAGAGCAATCTCTTACTCTGAATCATATAAAAGAACCGCTACTAGCACAGCGACAGGTTTTACTACCTCCACAAACACACAAGAGAGAGGTTATACATGGATGGGACTTGTCAGTGATGACGAAGGAAATGAGAGTTATTACAAGTATGAAAATACCAATATCTCTTATAATAACGGGTATACATCAAATAATAGCTACGCTAGTGGACCAATCGATGTTAGTGAAGTAGATTCTTACTGGGGATCATACTATATCGATCTCTTCTACTCCTCAATCTTTAGTCAGTATATCGATGAAACTGACTCATATGGAGATAGTCTATACTCTGTCTTTAGTTCTTTAGGACTATTTGATGGTAGCCTTACTTATGTTTGGGAAAATAAAGGGAACAGTGCTACTGCCTACTACTCTACCTATAAACTAGACTCAATTACTAACCCCTTATATCCTAGAGAGAACGATAGAAATATCCCAGTAGTGGATCTCTATGATATATCCTTTACATTTGCTAATAACATAACCTATGGGTATGTCCTTTCTAATGTATCCTATTCCTATCAGTATCAACTACTTGAAAACTTTGAAAATCACTATCTTTCTAATCCTCGAGTGATTAAAACATATAACTTTGATGCTTATTACTCATATTCCTCTGAGCTAGGGATGACTCAAACTCCTAATTTAGACACAACAGGGGCAATCTTTACCCCCTTATTAACCACTGCTAGCCCATATTATGAGGAGACCGAAGAAGACTTATCTTATAATATGAATGTTTCTTCTTTTAACGAGACAATCAATATGTCTGATGTCGTTAATGACCTAGATCCTTCTTTTAGAGGATACTGCTACGAAATACTCTATGTCGCGGATAATCTTGATACGTATCTCTCTTTTACGTCTACACTTGGAGTAAATAGCGAACAACCTTCCTATAATTTATGGGGTTATGATTATATAGATACTGACTCTATTCCTAATGGCTTAATAACAAGGTATGAGGATAATTTCTTTAAACTTAATAGTTTAGGTTCATATTCATTTAGATTATTTTTTGATTTGGAGTATAATTTAAGTAGTATCCAAGTTTTAGTGCTTTCTTATACATAGTTAAATATTGTAATTTTTTACTTATTTATAATTTAGTTTGGTAAAGGAGATAAAAATATGCCAACAATTGAAACAGTTTATGCAAGAGAAGTTTTAGACTCTCGTGGCAATCCAACAGTGGAAGTTGAAGTAACCACCACAAGTGGTGCCTTTGGAAGAGCCCTTGTTCCATCAGGAGCCTCTACCGGTGAACATGAAGCCGTCGAACTCCGAGATGGGGACAAAAAGAGATATGGAGGAGCAGGTACCCTCACCGCGGTAAAAAACGTCAATGAAATCATCGCTCCTGAAATCGAAGGAATGTGTGTCTTTGATCAAGCGGAAATCGATAAGAGGATGATTGAACTTGATGGCACTCCAAATAAAGGTAGACTTGGTGCTAATGCAATTCTAGCGGTATCTCTAGCATGCGCTAGAGCGGGAGCAGACCTTCTTGGTATCCCTCTATATCGATATCTAGGTGGAGTTAACGCTAAACAAATGCCTCTTCCTATGATGAATATCCTTAATGGCGGTGCTCATGCTGACTGGACTATTGATTTCCAAGAAATCATGATTCTTCCAGTGGGCGCTAAATCATTCCATGAAGCCTTAAGAATGGGTAGTGAAGTATTCCATTCCTTAAAGAATATCTTAAAAGCTAATGGTTATGTAACATCAGTTGGTGATGAAGGAGGATACGCTCCAAAACTATCATGTAACGAAGAAGCTTTTGAAAGAGTAGAAGAAGCGATTAAAGCAGCGGGTTATGAACCAGGAAAAGATGTCTGCTTAGGTATTGATGTTGCTTCTTCTGAATTCTATGATCCAGATAGAAAGGTCTATACCTTAAAAGCGGATAAGAAAGAATACACTTCTAAAGAGTTTGTCGATGACTTTATTAAAGGACTCGTTAGTAAATATCCTATCATTACCATTGAAGATCCACTTGCAGAGGATGACTGGGAAGGTTGGCAATATATTACTAAAGAGTTAGGGGATAAAGTCCAACTCGTTGGTGATGACCTATTTGTGACAAATACAGAAAGACTCCAAAAAGGTATTGATTTACATGTTGCTAACGCTATTTTAATTAAGGTTAATCAAATTGGTACCTTAACGGAAACACTAGACTGCATTGAAATGGCAAAGAAAGCGGGCTACACCGCAATCGTCTCCCATAGATCTGGAGAAACAGAAGACACTACAATCGCTGATATTGTTGTGGCCACCAATGCTGGTCAAATTAAGACAGGATCTCTTTCTAGAACTGATAGAATTGCAAAATACAATCAACTCTTAAGAATCGAAGATGAACTCAATGAATACGGGGATGTAAAAATCGCTGAATTCAAAGGTAAAGATTCTATTTACTGCATTAAAAAATAAGTAATTATTATATAAGAAATATCCCCACACTCATGTGGGGGTATTTTTTCTTAATTTAAATTGTTAAATATAGAGCCTTAATTTATAATTAAGGAGAGGAAAAATAAATGTTATTCGATGATTTAAAAAAAGCTAATATGGACGCGTTAAAAGAGAGAAATACCGATGCTAGATCGATTTTAAGTGTAGTTATTACAAGAGTTCAAAACTTTCAAGTGGAACTAAACGCAAAAGGAGAAGAACTTAAAGACAGTGACGTATTATCAATTATTCAAAAAGTTCTAAAAGAGCTCAGTGAAGAAAAAGAAGGGTATATCCAAGTTGGTAATGAGGCAAGAGCAACTTCAATTGATAATCAAATTGAAACCCTAAATAAATATCTTCCTAAACAGTTAAGTGAAGATGAGATCAAGAATATTATTTTATCTTTAGAGGACAAATCTATCCCTAATGTAATGAAATATTTTAAAGCAAACTACAATGGACAAGTCGATATGGGTCTTGTCTCAAGTGTTGCTAAATCAGTCCAGTAAATATAATAAAACTTGTTTTATTAGACCTAACTCGTTAATATTATCATTGCGTAGGGGCGTAGTTAAATGGTATAACCACGGTCTCCAAAACCGTTATTGTGGGTTCGATTCCTACCGCCCCTGCCACTTATAATATTTTTTTTACGCTTATGTGGTGGATGTTTGGTTTTGCTCTAGTGGGGACGGTACTTGGTGCCCTTATCGGTGGCCTTCTTGGGATGGCCTCTTTTAAACGAGAAGGATGGCTTAAATTCTTACAGTCTTTCTCAACCGGCGCTTTAATTGCATTCCTCTTTATAGAACTACTCAGTGAATCTATAGATAATTTCTTAGCTTCTTTTGATTCTAGTCTTAGTGCAATAGCGATAATGGTGGCTATCATTTTAGTGGTGGCCCTTATATTTTATCTACTCCATGAACTACTCCATCATATAACTGGTCATCATAAAGAAGATAAAGACGATGAAGAAGGATGTGAAGACCATGCGCATGTTGATGAAATCTTTGATGAATCGAGATCTACACTTGCTACTTCCTTTATATTTCTAGCTTCTATCTTTATTCATAACATCCCAGAGGGACTAGCATACGGTATTAGTTTTGTTTCTTCTTGGCAGGATGGACTTATATTAACTGCAATTATGTTATTACATAATATCGTTATTGGAGTAAGTATGTATCACTCCTTTAAGAGAGCAGGTAAATCTAATGGATTCTCTCTTGGTATGTGTGTAGTGGCTGCAGTTCCTGCCTACGTACTTGCAATAGTTGGTTATTTTGTTGGAGCGATCGAACTATCCTCACTCTTTATGGGGATTATCTATGCCGTGGCATTTGGTTCTTTACTCTATGTCTTATTTATGGAACTACTTCCTCAACTCTTTACCCGTTATAAGAGTGCTTCCACAGCAATATATGCAATATGTGGTTTTTGTCTCTTTGCCCTTATTCTCTTTATATAAAGAGAAAAAAGTTATAAAATAACTTTGGAGGAATTATATTATGGCAAAATATCAATTAGTTTTAATACGTCATGGTGAATCCGAATGGAACAAACTAAATCTTTTTACTGGATGGACTGATGTTGATCTTTCTGAAAAAGGAAGAGAAGAAGCCCATAATGGTGGTAAACTCTTAAGAGAAGAAGGTTTCCATTTTGATGTCGCCTATACTTCATACTTAAAAAGAGCCATTCATACATTAAATATCGTTTTAGAAGAGCTCGATGAAGAATTTATCCCAGTTATTAAAACCTGGAGACTCAATGAAAGACACTACGGAGCACTTCAAGGTCTTAATAAAGCGGAAACCGCAGAAAAATATGGTGATGAACAGGTGAAAATCTGGAGAAGATCTTATGATGTCCAGCCACCTGCACTCGAAGAAGGGGATGAAAGAAACCCCGCTAACCAAGAAGCTTATCAATATGTTGATAAAAAAGACTGCCCATTAACAGAATGTCTTAAAGATACAGTGGCTCGAGTCCTACCTTACTGGGAAAACGAGATTAAACCCGCCATTGTAAGTGGTAAGAAAGTCGTTATCGCCGCTCATGGCAACTCCTTAAGAGCACTCCTTAAATATCTAGAAAATATCTCTGATGAAGACATCGTTGAACTCAACATTCCAACAGGGGTTCCACTAGTGCTTGACTTTGATGAAAACTTCAATGTCGTCGGTGAAAGATATCTTGGTGATCAAGCAGCCATTGAAGCTGCAAAAGCTGCAGTAGCTAACCAAGGAAAAGCAAAATAATTAAGGTAGTTAATTAATATAAAAGGCATCCTATTTCTTAGGATGCTTTTTTGGTCTAAAACTAATAAATCCAAA
>JAJQAP010000037.1:3109-32105 GCA_021203745.1 Coprobacillus sp. | reverse complement strand
TAACTCTCATGTTATAGATCTTTCTAAACTCTTCTTCTTCTGTTTTTGCGGTACCAGTCATACCTGCAAGTTTCTTAAAGAGTCTAAAGAAGTTCTGATATGTAATAGTGGCAAGTGTCACTGTTTCCTGCTTAATAGGAACATCTTCTTTTGCTTGGACCGCTTGATGGAGTCCATCTGACCACTCCCTACCCGGAAGGACACGACCTGTAAACTGGTCGATAATCTGCACTTGATGATTATCATCGACAAGATAATCGACATCACGATGCATAATATAGTTTGCTCTTAAGGCATTTTGAATTAAGTGAACTTGAGCGGAGTACTGGGGATTATAAAGGTTATTGATTGAATAGGCTAGTTCTGCTTTTGCGACACCCTCTTCCGTAAGGTTAATCGTTTTCTCTTTTAGATCAATTTCGTATTCACCTTTACGCTCTGTAAGGCTTCTAACAAACTTATCCGCGTCAAAAAACTTTCTAAGTTCATTATCTTCATCAGTTGTTCCTGTTGGTTCAGGGATGAGTTTTTCTTTTACTCTCACCGCGGTTTCTAGCTCATATGACCATCTAACCTTATCTAGATGTGGGTCTTTAGGATAGTCAAAGACAACAATCTTTCCATCTTGCACTGTATAATCGATATCACGTTTAGTGATATAGTTAGCATTTAAGGCAAAATCTATACGATGACTGGCATCGGTATTATTGATTTTTGCAACATTATAGTATCTAGCGGCCTTTTCTTTACCTTGATCGGTGAGCTCGATAACTCTCTTTTCTCTATCGGTAATATCATAGTCACCATTCTTTTTCTCTTTGAGGGTTTTGACAAAGCGGTCTGCAACTTTATAAGCGGATTCACTAGTCTTAGCGCCACCACTGATAATGAGTGGGGTTCTTGATTCATCGATTAAGATGGAGTCTGCTTCATCCACAAAGCATATTTCTAGTCCTCTTAAGACTCGATGGTCCATATCTACCGCCATATTATCTCTAAGATAATCAAAACCTAGTTCAGCGTTTGTGGTATAACAGATATCGCAGTGGTGAGCATCATACTTCTGTTTTGTAGTTAATTCTCTAAGGTTAACACCAACAGTTAAACCTAAGAATTCATAGATTCTACCCATCCAATCTCTATCACGTTGAGCGAGGTATTCGTTGACAGTCACAATATAACAACCTTTACCCGCAAGAGCGTTAAGATAAACCGCCATAGTGACAGTTAAAGTTTTACCTTCACCTGTTTTCATTTCGGCAACATCGCCGTTATGAAGTACCATTGCTCCAAGCACTTGGACTGGGAAAGGCTCTTCACCTATCATTCTTCTTGCGGCTTCTCTTGCGACCGCAAAAGCTTCAAACTTTATATCATCGAGAGTTTCCCCATTAGCGAGTCTCTCTTTAAACTCCACTGTTTTATGAGCGAGATCTTCATCGGAGATAATATTCTCATATGTAGTATTACCATTTTCATCAACTGTAGCTTTTCTATAGGTATCGGATATAGCTAAAACCTTATAGACTCCATATTGTTTAAACATTTTGTCCTTAAGCTTTTTATCTTTCTTATCCGCTTTTAAAAGTGCTTTTGCTTCTTTTTGTTTCTGTTTTTCTTCAGGTGTTGGCATATTGTCTCCTTTTTATCGCTTTTATATTTTATATTCATAAATATAAAGTTTTCAATTATTTATTATTTTTAGACTCTTCATGGGGTGGGGTTTTTGCCATTGTGAGAACCTTTATCTTTCTTGGATGGTAGGGTTTAAGAAGATCAATCATCGCTCTTATCGTGGAACCTGTAGTAAATATATCATCCACAATTAATATCTTTTTACCCTTAACACTAGATCCATCTATAACCTCAAATTTATCTTTTACTTGCATACGTTCACTCTTTGTGAGGTCGCTTTGCTTAAAATCGTACTTCTTTTTAATACACTTAATGTACTTTAGTTTAAGGCAACTAAACATCTCTTCCACGTGGTTAAAGCCTCTTTCTTCGTTTTTCTCCTCGCTACTTGGCGCGGGAACAAGATTGTAACCAAAGTACCTTATTCTTAAATACCATTTAAATCTTCCTAGAAAGACATCTTTAAGTTCATAGTCATAACATCCTTTAAACTTATAGAGAAGATCTTTAATAAAGTCATCATAGTTATAGATGTATTCAAACTTATAAGAATCGATTTTTCCTTTTTTAAAGACGGGATTAAACTGCTTTAAACACGTATGACATAAAGGAGTCGCATTGAGGATATTGTAAAGATTCGTTTCATTGACTGGCTGGAAACAAATCTTACATGTCCTTGTTTTTGTCTTCAATTCGTCTAATTGCGTTAACCATTGTTTCGGTTTTTTCGCTGGCAAAGAAATAGACATCTCCTTCCGGGTGTTTTGCTTTTCTACCTGCCCGTCCTGAAATTTGGACTAGTGTAGACTCTTCATAGATTTTATGATCAGCGTGAGCAACGATAATCTGAAGATTATCCACGGTCACCCCTCTTTCTAAGACTTGTGTGGTTACTAGGTATGTATACTTTTTAAACTTAAAATCAGAAATAATCTTTTCTCTATTAACTCTCTTAGAATGGACATAGTTACCTCCTTTAATAACGAGCGATATTCTTTTATACAGTGATTCACATAAATCGATTGTGGGGCAGAAGATAAATACTTGTTTACCTTCTTTTATATATCTAGAGAGGAGTTTCATAATACCCATAGTCATTAAGGGTTCTTGTCTAATCTTAATAATAGGAACAGGTAGTTTATGACCATGGAATCTCTTGTTAAGAGATAAAACTTCATATCCAGGCTCGGAAAAGTGCTTTATTAACTCTTCGTTTGGGGTGGCACTCATCAAAACATAGTTACCACAGACTGACTGTTCAAAGAAGGTAGAAAGGACTTTGTTATTCTGATATGGGAAAGCATCTATCTCATCCATAATAAGAAGATCAAAGTATTTAGGATATCGATATAGTTGGTGGGTAGTAAGACATATAATATCCCCTTCAAGAACATCGTTATGACCCCCATAGACAGAGACAACAGTATTCTTTTTAAAGATTGTGGTGAGTCTTTCACATATCTCTATCACTACATCACGTCTAGGAATAGCAAAGCCCACAGTCATATTATGACGTAAGGCATAGGATATAACTTCGAGGATAATCTCTGTTTTACCCGCTCCACATACAGCGTCAATTAATGTATTTACCCCATTTTTGAAGTTCTCTACGACCGCATCACTAACTTCTTGTTGTTCTTCTTGTAAAGAATAAGAAAGAAAATACTCATAAGGTTTTTGCCTTGATGAGTTTTTCCTGGTAACAATATCACCCTTAAAGGGTAGACATAGTCTACAGTAAGGTTGGCCATTTAAATAGCCAATTGACGCAGGATCTCTATTTCCGCATCTAGGACAGACATAATCACTACTTGCCATATTTATATATATAGACAGGTAGAGAGAAAATCTTCCTAAATTTTATTAACTTTTTTTCTTTATCTTTACTTTTTGGTAGATTAAAAGCACGGTTGAAATCACTAGAAGGATAGCTAGACCTGAGTCAGCGATAGAGCCAACCCACATAGGCATTGTGAAATCCCAGGCGGGGATAATTGCAGGAATTAGGGTAAAGAGGAAGATAATTGCTTTCACAGTGAGAGTAAAAGCGATATTGAAGACCGCACGATTACGGGTCATCTTGGCAATTCTCATCGACTCAATAACCTTAATTGGTTCATCGTTCATGATGATAACATCAGCGTTTTCCACACTGACATCTGAGCCAATGGAACCCATCGCAAAACCTACGTCCGCCATAATGATACTTGGGGCATCGTTAGCCCCGTCTCCAACATAGGCAACAGCCTTACTAGAGTCGTTAATAATATTCTCTAAGTATGATATTTTTTCATCGGGAAGAAGGTTAGAATAAACCTCGCTTATTCCTAGCTGACTAGCGGTATATTCGGCACTCTCTTTTTTCGCTCCAGATAGCATTACTGTTTCAATGTTGTTCTCTTTAAGTATCTTAAGTGTTTCTCTCGAACTTTCCTTTTCTTTATCGTCGAGTAAAAGATAACCTTTATACTCGTTATTAACCGCTAGATATATCGTGGTGTGACCAGCTTCTACATCATCGTAAACAATATTTTCTTCATCAAATAATGTTGCATTACCAATTAATACATCTTCATTATCGTACTTAAAACTCAATCCTTTTCCAGAAAATTCTTTGTAATTTTTCACTTTTTTATTAGAAATACCAAGATTATAGTATTTTACTATTCCTTCTCCTATTGGGTGAGTTGATAAACTTTCTCCTACATATAGAAGTTCTCTAAATTTATCAATATCTATATCTTTTGGTGCTTCACTAATAATAGTAAAATCGCCTGTAGTTAAGGTTCCAGTTTTATCAAAAACCACTGTCCCAATATCGTTAATTTTATCTAGATAATTTCCACCTTTAACAATGATTCCGTATTTAGATCCAAGGGAGACACCACAGAAATACGCCAGTGGGACAGATATAACTATTGCGCAAGGACAGCAAATCACTAAGCAGGTTAAAGCAACATAGAGATAATTGATCCATGTTTCCGCTAGCCACGCACTCTGCACTAGGCAAGTAATTAGGGGTGGGAACAAGGCTATTACAATTGCAATTAAAAAGACAATTGGGGTATAGATTTTAGAGAATTTATCCACAAATGCATCCGCTTGAGACTTCTTCTCTTTGCTCTCAAAAACGAGTTGCATGATCTTTGAAGTTGTGGAATCAAAATAGGTAGAAGTTGCTTCTATTGTTATAACTCCTTCTTTATTTGTAGTGCCACTATAAACAAGATCATCGATTTTTACTTCTCGAGGGGCAAACTCACCAGTAATCGTGGCTTCATCAACATAAGACTCTCCATGTGTGACTTTACCATCTACCACAAACATCTCACCCGCTTTATACATAAGCATATCCCCGAGTTTGACATCTTCTGCCTTTATTTCTTTTGTGGAGCCATCATTTAAGACAATTGTCGCAGTTTTAGGTCTTGTATCAAGGGTATCAATAATTAAATTCTTACTCCTATTAATAGAGACGGATTCTAGGATATCTCCGACCTGAGCTAGGAGCATAACAAGGATACCTTCCATAAACTCTTGAATACAGAAGGCTCCAATTGATGCTATTAGCATCAAAGATGTTTCATTAAAGAAGGTATGCTTTTTAAAGATGTTGACACAAAACTCATAGAATTGGTCATAGACGATTAAAATATAGGCCACTAAATATAGGCCAAAGGTTATCCAGTACCAGTTATCAAACTCTGATGCTGGAGTGGTAAACCAGTTATAGTCTGTCTCGCTCATCGCACCAGTCCAAAAGATAGCCACTAACATAATAATTAGTGAGATAGAACAACGAACGATAATAGCTATAGATTTGTTTGTAATTAGTTTTTCTTTTTGTACACTCATTTTTTCTCTGTTATATGATCGTAGGCAGATTCAATAAGAGTGATGATATGGTAATCGTTTAATGAATAATAGACAAAGTTCTTTTCTTTTCGAGTGGCCACTAAGTCGTAATGTCTTAAGACATTAAGTTGATGACTAACTAATGATTGACTAGCGCCAGTTAGATCCACAATTTCTTTAACACATTTTTCACCATTTAAAAGACAAAGAAGGATGCGTAGCCTTGTTTCATCGGACGCAATACCTAGAAGCTGTGATACTTTTGTTAATGTTTCATCATCGAATTTAGGATCCATACTCTACTCAATATGAATGAACGTTCATATTCCTTTCACAATTACTATATGAAAAAATATTCATATTGTCAACACATAAAATGTTTATTTATGAATATTTATTCTAGTCTTAATTTATTTCTCGATTAAATCGAGTCTTCTTTGATGACGGCCACCATCGAATGGAGTGGTTAAGAAGATTCTAATTCTTTCATAGATGTCTTCTTCTTGTCCCGCCATAGTGCGTGCACCAAAGGCAATCACATTACAATTATTGTCGGTTCTAGATAATCTAGCGGCTTCTTTAGAATACCCTAAAGAGCATCTAATACCAGGATGTTTATTCGCGGCGATAGTCATCCCTTCTCCAGATCCACAACAAAGGATTCCAAAAGTGGCAAAGCCACTTTTAATCATATCAATAACTTTATTACAATAAACAGGATAGTCACATGCTTCCTTTGTATATGTTCCAATATCTATGATTGAAAAATCAGGATCACCCAAAAACTCTTGGACAATCTTATCTTTTAGTTCTCTTCCAGCATGGTCGCTACCTATAGCCACAAATGTCATAACTATTCCTCAACTTTCGCTTTTATTTTATTAAGTAATGCCTTATCTTTTGTATTTCTAACTACCTTCATTATACCATCAGAGACATCTAATACCAATGAAGGCTCATTCCCTAGGGAATCTTTCCTAATATAGTATACACTATCTTGGAAAATATTTCTTGTATCTTTATATGTCAAAGTGGGTTTTTCTCCTGATTTATTAGCGGATGTAACAAGCATTGGCTTACCCACAATCCTTAAAACATCAACAGATGTTTGATAATCGGGCACTCTAATACCAATAACCTTAGTATTTCCAGTGACAAAAGAGGGAACATCTCCTTTAACTGGAAGGAGTAATGTTATAGGTCCAGGCATAAAGTTATCAATGATGATACGAGCCATTTTATTTACCTTGGCATACTTATCAATATCCCCTTTATCATAGAGCATCAATGTGTATGGCTTATCTGGATCTCGACCTTTTAATGAATTGAGATTTTGATATGCTTCGTAGTCATCGTAGACCACTCCTAAACCCATCACAGTTTCCGTAGGGAAGGCGATAACACCATGATTTTTTATAGTCTTTTTTATCTTACTTTTATTATACCACATTATGAGTTATGAACCTCGATAAATAAAAAGCGGTCTTTCCCTTCCAAATCCTTAGTAAAGTAATAACTAGAGAGGGGGAAATATTGATAGACTAGTGGGTCGAGTAAATCCACAAGATCATAACCAATTTCAAGGGCGATAAGAGTTCCATCTTTTATGACATTTTGGAAGTTTTTAAAAATTTGTTCATAGTATTTCGTTGCGGGCTCTGCATATAGTGCAATTTCCGGTTCAAAAAGAGCGACATTTTTATCGACTTCCGCTTTATTTGCAATATAAGGAGGATTAGAGATAATTAAATCATACTTTTTATCAGAGTAATATGTGTTTTGCATATCAAAAACGTTGCAATTTACTTCAACATCATTGATTTTTGCATTTTTTTTCGTTATTTCAATCGCATTTTCACTAATATCTATGCAATCTACACTTGCTTTATCAAAATGCTTCTTTATTGCTAGACCGATACATCCAGAACCACATCCAATATCTAATACATTTATGTCTTTGTCTTTAAAATCTCTATATAAAAGATCGAGGGTTTTTAAAACGAGCTCTTCAGTTTCGGGGCGAGGGATTAAAACATTCTCATCGACATATAATTCTAGACTTGCAAAATACGATTTATTGGTGATGTATTGAAGTGGGTAATAATTGAGGATTTTATTAAAATATTCCCTTAATAATTTCTCGTTCTTACACTCATCGTCAAAGTGTCCAAATAACTCATTTACATCCTTATATCCATTAACCAACATTAAGAGTTCACGAACGATGAAAGAATTAACGTTTTCGTTAGGGTTATTTGCTAGTTCAAAATATAAACTTCGATTAGTCATTTTCGCTTTGAATCTTTAATTGTTGATCATAGTTAATGAGAGCGGTAATAATATCATCAATATCACCTTCCATCACTCTATCGAGCTTTTGAACTGTGTAGTTAATACGATGGTCAGTCACTCTATTCTGTGGGTAGTTGTACGTTCTTATTTTTTCACTTCTCTCTCCAGTGCCCACTTTTAAACGACGTTCATTACCTAGTTTCTCTTGTTGTTCATCGAGAAGTTTGTTATAAATTTTTGTTCTTAGCATCGTCATCGCAATGTCTCTATTTTGATATTGGGTCTTTTCTGTCTGACATGACACAACAATACCGGTAGGGATGTGAATTAATCTTACCGCAGTGCTGACTTTATTAACGTTTTGACCGCCTGCCCCTGAAGATCTGTATGTTTCCATCTTGATATCCCATGGATTAAGGGTCACATCGACTTCTTCTGCTTCTGGCATCACTAAAACTGTCGCTGTGCTTGTATGTATTCTTCCATTTGCCTCGGTTTTAGGAACTCTTTGTACACGGTGGGCACCACTTTCAAACTTGAGTTTGGAATAGACTGATTTGCCACTTATCCTAAAGGATACAAAGGCAAAGCCACCACTTTCAGATGGGTTCTCATCAAGCATTTCTATCTTCCAATTCTGCTTTTCGGCATATCTTGTATACATTCTAAAGAGATCACCCGCGAAGATATTGGCTTCATCTCCTCCTACTGCCCCTCTTATCTCTACAATGATGTTTTTATCATCGTTTGGGTCTTTTGGAAGGAGTAATACCTTTAACTGGTTTTCGATATTTTCTTCTTCTTCGATTAGCCTATTGTATTCACTTTTAGCAAATGCTGAGATTTCCTCATCGTTATTATCCATTAAGATATAGGCATCCTTTTTATCGGAATCTAAGGCTTTATACTGCCTAAATAGATTAACTGCTTCTTCTATTGATGATTTTTCAATCGATAAATCCTTTAACTTATCGATATTAGAAAGAACTTCTTCATCTAAAAGAAGCTTATCAATATCATTAAGTCTTTCTTCCATCGCCTTTAAGCGATCATACATTTTACTTTCCATGATTGTTTGCTTCCTTTAAATTATCACATTTTCACTATATTTTAAAGAAGGTAAAACACTCAATTTTCCTTTTTATTCTTCTTTAATGAAGAAGAATTATTTAGTATAATTTCAAGTGAGGAACTTATGGCGTATAAAGCATTATATAGAACCTATCGTCCTAAGACATTTGACGAAGTAAGTGGCCAAGATCATATCGTCAGGACTATAAGAAATGCACTTGAAAGTGGTAAACTCGCTCATGCATATCTTTTTGCGGGTCCTCGTGGCACAGGCAAAACCACAATGGCAAAACTCCTCGCTAAAGCACTTAACTGCGATGAAGGAGTGGGACATCAATGTAACCATTGTAAAAACTGTATTGCCATAAATGAAGGCAATCACCCAGATGTTATTGAGATTGATGCTGCATCTAATAATGGCGTGGATGATGTAAGAGACTTAATCGATAAGGTTAAATACGGAACTATATTAGGTCGATATAAAGTTTATATCATCGATGAAGTTCATATGATGACGCCATCTGCCTTTAATGCCTTACTTAAAACACTAGAAGAACCACCCGCAAACGTGGTGTTTATACTCGCCACAACTGAACCTCATAAGGTATTACCGACAATCTTAAGTAGATGCCAAAGATATGATTTTACAAAATTAAACAATAAAGATATCGAAAAGAGACTTAAAGAAGTTTTAGAGCAAGAAGGTATAGCCTATAACCAAGAATCTGTGGATTTAATTGTCTCTCTCGCGGATGGAGGGATGAGAGATGCATTGTCAATTCTAGATCAAGTGCTTGCCTATTCAGGGAATAGACTTGTAACAGAGGATATCATTAAGATTTTTGCCCTAGAAACAACAGAGGAGAAAATAAACCTCATTAAGGATTTAGCAAAATCTGATTTAGGAAGCGCTCTTGATAGAACACACCGCTACTTTGATAGAGGTACGGATATAAAGAGACTAACAGATGATCTTTTAACAATTTTAAAAGACACATTAATCTATCAAAGAACATCTTCTACTGATTTACTTCAGATATTAAATATAGACCAGGCTAAAGACATATCTCGTCTTATGGATGAAAATAAGATTATGGGGATGATTGATTCATTACTAGAAACCACAGCGAACTTTAAGAATGTATCTTCAATTAATTCAATCTTTGAAATAGGTATTCTAAAACTATGTAAGAATCACGCTAACGACAAAAAGGTTGAAGAGATTATAGAAGAGACGGAAATTGAAGAAGAACCCTATGAAGATCCATTAAAAGATGAAATCGTTGTTGAGAAAAAACCAGTAGAAACCGTTCCCAAAATTGAAGTAAATGAAGCGGTATCTACAGAAATTGTCAGTGAAAAACCAAAGATTTTAGTAAATTGTGTTGATGGAGAATCCTATAAAATCGATGAAAATCGACTCGTGGATATAGCTGTGTTATCTAAGACTAATAAATTAAAGAGTCAGCTTATTAATGATTGGTCAAAACTAAATAGTTTAATGACTCATCCTGAACTTGGTAAGACTGCTTCTTTACTAGTAAGTGCCCATCCACTTCTAGCAACAGATGATGTTTTAGTGTTAGAGTTTGGCTTAAAAGCATCCGCGGAACGAGCTAACCTAATAGAAAATCAACAAGCAATCCAAGATGTGATTAATAATACCTTTGGTAAAAGACTCTTTGTCTATTCCTTAACAAGGAATGAATCATTAGAGTTTCAAAAAGAATATATAAACTTACAACAGCTATCTAAATTACCAAAGCCAAAAGATATAAACTTAGAATTTGAAGGAGAATAGAACTATGCCAAGTATGCAACAAATGCTCGCTCAAGCACAAAAGATGCAACGAGAAATAAATAAAGCCAAAGAAGAACTTGAAAAAGAGGTCTTTACTGTGGAGAAAAATGGCATTGTTAAAGTTACAATGCAAGGAACCCATGAAATTACCGCAATTGAGATTGCTGAGGGTTTAGAAGAAGATGATCGAGAAATGCTTCAAGACTCATTAATCCTAGCAATTAACGAATTAAATCAAAAAATCTTTGATAAAGAGAGCGAGATTGAAGAAAGATCCACAGGTGTAGGAGGACGCTTTTAATGGATGATTTAAAGTCCATTCAACGAGTCGCGGATGCCTTATCTTCTTTACCATCTATTGGTAAAAGAAGCGCCGAGAAGATGGCTTACGCTCTTCTAGATTTTCCTGAGGAAGAATATCAAGAGATTGTAGATTCACTAGTGGCTATGAAACAAAGTGTTTCTATATGCCCAGTATGTGGAAACTACATTGAAGATGGTAAATGCCCAATATGCGATGATGAATCAAGAGATAAAACCACAATCATGGTGGTCTCCTATCCAAAAGATATCATTACTATTGAAAAGAACAATCTTTATCATGGTGAATACCATGTCTTAAATGGGGTTATAAACACCTCAAAAGGGATATATCCAGACCAGTTAAATGTATCCTCGCTCTTAGAAAGAGTTAAGAAAAACGAGATAAAAGAAGTAATTATTGCAACAAATCCCACACCGGACGGACAAACTACCGCCTTATACATCGCAAAATTATTAAGTGAATTACCTGTTAATGTAACGCAACTTGCCTATGGTTTACCCTCAGGAGGTAATATCGAGTACGCTGATGCATTAACACTAGAAAAAGCACTTGAAGGAAGGACAAAGTTATAAGATGTTTATCACAATTGAAGGACCAGAAGGAAGCGGTAAGACCACTGCGGTAAAATACGCTGTCAGTGAACTCGAAAAGATGGGTTATCAAATCGTGATGACAAGAGAACCAGGTGGCACCCCAATCAGTGAACAGATCCGTGATGTTATTCTCTCTAAAGAGAATACAAGTATGGACGCTAGAACTGAGGCTCTTTTATATGCGGCAAGTCGTAGACAACATCTTGTGGAAAAGATTTGGCCCGCTCTTAAAGAAGGTAAGATTGTCATTTGTGATAGATATCTAGACTCCTCTCTTGCTTATCAAGGTGGTGGTAGAGGATTAGGGGTAGATAATATCCTCAATGTTAACTCTTTTGCAACAGAGGAAACCTTTCCTGATTTAACACTTCTTTTTGATATAGATCCAGAAATTGGGATGGAAAGAATTGCCAAAAACGAGAATAGAGAGGTCAATCGTTTAGACTTAGAAGAGATTGATTTTCATCGCAAAGTCAGGCAAACTTTTCTCGATTTAGCAAAAAGATATCCTGAAAGATACGTTGTAATTGATGCGAGTAAAGATAAAGAAACTGTTGAAAAAGAAGTTCTCGATATTATATTAAAAAGACTATGAACATTAAGTTATATCTAAATAGGCATCAGCCAGTTATATATAGGACTTTCTATAATGCATTAGAGAACAATAATCTCTCTCATGCTTATTTACTTGTGGGGGATAAAGGTAGTCCACTTGTTCAGATTGCCACCTTCTTAGGTAAATCCCTTTTATGTGAAAACCCAGATCCCTATGCTTGTGACCAGTGTATTACATGTATCAGAGTGGATGATGGTAATTATCCTGACTTTATCGTCTATGATGGAGAAAAAGAAACAATTAAACTTCAAAATGTCTCTTCAATCGCTGAGCAGTTTGAGATGAAACCATTTGAGAAAAAAGGAATCATGATTTATGTTTTAAATCTCGTAGAGAATATGACACTAGAGGCGATAAACTCTATCCTTAAATTTCTAGAAGAACCTCAGGATAATGTCTATGCTTTTCTAACCACAAACAACGAAGAAGCTGTCTTACCAACGATTAGAAGTAGATGTCAGATAATGCACCTCTTACCCGTCAATAAAAAAGAGATTGTTGAAGAGGCTGTTGATCTAGGAGTTACACAAAAAGATGCCGAAATACTATCGTTTTTATATAATGACTCCTCTTTGATATCTGAACTAGTCAATAATAATGAAGAATATCTATCTTATACAAATACCCTTGATTTAGTGACTTCTTTTATTGAAAAGATACCAAATAAGAGTGATGCCCTCTATATCATGGATAAAAATATTATCCCATTCTTAAAAGGTAAAGAGAGCGTCAGAGACTTTCTCGATATCCTCTCAATCTTTTTTGAAGAAGCACTTAATATTAAAAATGGTTTATCACCATTTTTAGAAAGTTATGATACAATAGTTAAGACTTTAGTGGATTCTGTCTCTAGACTAGAGGATTCACTAATTGAGATACAAAAGGCTAGAAGTGAGATTAACTTAAATGTTAATACTGGATTACTCCTAGACCATCTAACAAATATATTTACAGGAAAGTGATTATGGCGGAAGACGAAGAAGCAAAAATCTTAGAGGAAGAAGAAGTTAGTGATGAAAGAGAAGAAATACTCGAAGATGTCACTCAACCTCAAGAATACACTAACTACGTAGGAGTAAAGTTTAGTGATTCTTTAAGAATGTATTTCTTTGGCTATAAAGATATGGATCTTAAAACTGGGGATAAAGTCGTTGTCGAAACCACAAAAGGAGTAGAACTAGGAGAAATTACCACCCCAATATATGAGATGGTGGATTATAAATTAAAGTTTGCTTTAAAACCAATCATTAGAAAAGCAACAGATCAAGATATAAGAGACAATGAAAATAACCTTAAAGACGCGGAATACGCACTTTCAATATGCGCAGAAGAAATAAAGAATTTAGGTCTCGATATGAGACTATTAAAGAGTGAATATACACTCGATAGAAGTAAACTCTCATTTACCTATTTAGCGGATGAAAGAGTGGATTTTAGAGAGCTTTTACGAGTTTTAGCCTCTCATTTCCACACGAGAATTGAATTAAGACAGATAGGTCCAAGAGATAAAGCAAGAAATGTCGGTGGACTAGGAATATGTGGATTACCACTTTGCTGTTCTACTTTCCTAGATGAGTTTGATGGTATCTCTATCAATAGAGCGAAGAATCAACTTTTAACGATTAACATTCCAAAATTAAGTGGTCAATGTGGTAAGTTAATCTGTTGCCTCAAATACGAAGATGATGTTTATACAGAATTAAGACAAGCATTCCCAGACCTCGGTAATAAGATTTGGAGAGATGATGAAGAATATACAGTTTCATCAATTAATGTTATCTCTCGTATGGTGGAACTTAAAAACGAGGAGAATGTTCTAAATATCCCACTTGAGGAATATGATAAGTTAGTGTCAGCGAAACGAAGGAAACCTGAACATGAAGAGGAATAAAAGTTACTCCTCTTTTTATCTTCTTTATTTAGTATCCACACCGATAGGAAACCTAAAAGAATTTAATGATAGAGCGGTAGAAATAGTTAAAGATGCTGATATCGTGGCCTGCGAAGATACAAGGGAAACAGGTAAACTTTTATCACTCGTTGGAATTAAAGATAAAGAATTTATCTCTTTACATGAACATAACGAAAAAGAAGCGAGTGAAAAAGTCGTTAGTTTAATTAAAGAGGGCAAAAAAGTTGTCTATATGTCAGATGCTGGGTACCCCACAATGAGCGATCCAGGAAATATACTTGTAAAGTTATGTATCGAAAATAACATTGCGGTTTCTTGTGTTAACTGTGCAAATGCAGCGATAAATGCCTTATGTTGTGCAAATGTAGATAACGATAAATTTCTCTTCTATGGATTTTTAGAAGCAAAAACTAGTCAAAAAGAAAAGGAGTTAGAAAAACTAAAGGGTTTTCCATATACTCTAGTGTTTTATGAAGCTCCGCACAGAATAGAGGAGACCATAAACTCTTTATATAAAGTTCTTGGTAATCGAAATGTCACACTAGCAAGAGAACTAACTAAAC
This sequence comes from Coprobacillus sp., assembly GCA_021203745.1. GTDB lineage: Bacteria > Bacillota_I > Bacilli_A > RFN20 > CAG-826 > JAJQAP01. Next base: position 17,442 of record JAJQAP010000037.1, on the reverse strand, counting down.
TAAATGAAGAGTATATCTATGGTACCTTAGAGGAGCTCAAGGATTTAGACTTTGAAACAATTAAAGGTGAGATAGTAATAATAGTTGAGGGTAATAAAGAGGATAAAACCTTGACAGATTCTGAGATAGAAGAAATTCTGCAGGATTTAATTAAATCAGGTTGTACAAAAAAGGATGCAATTGATAAAGTTGCATCGGATTATAACTTAAAAAAGAATCTCGTATATAAGATAGCCACTAAGATCTAGTGGTTTTCTTTTTCTTGTTTTTAGTAATATCGAACTCTTCGAGTTTTGTAGTGCCCATTAAGTGCTTCCAGGACATGTAATAGTAAGAGGCAAATGAGGTAACAAAGATAAAGGTACCAGCGATAGACATATATGTTCCTAGTCTAAGGTAAGGGGTGTAATAGGTCATCTTATATTCGGTGTAGCCTTCTTCCGCAACAAAACCGACAAATCCGCCTTGAGCTTTATAGACTTTGAGGTCTTTTGTTTCTCCCTCGCTATTTGTGGCTTTTACTGACCAACCGGCATCATAAGGGATTTGAGTGACCACAAATCTCTGGGAATCATAATTTGTAGTGAATTCAAATTTATTCGTAGAATATTGCACATTTTCTACTGGATATTCTTGCAAAACATCCGTGGTTTCTTTAAATGTTGAATATGTTTCATAGTATAAGGAGTAAGAAGAAATACCATAATATCTAGGGATAATGACAAGATATTGGATTTCTCTTGCGGGGCTAATAATGTTACCTTCTTCGTCTCGTTCCGCTCTCGAATAGAAGGCTCTCATACTCTTTCTATTGTTTGTTGTGTGATCATCGTTATGTCTATCATATGTAATAAAATTACCATCATAGTCGATAAGGTAAACATCCACTTTATATGAGTTTTGGAATGGCGCGTATAGATAAAGACAGACTCCACCTTCGTCCGATGTCCAAGACCCATCTTCATTTAGTGTGGATCCAATTGGATTACCTTTTGCCATCTCGTAGAAGAAGACAATATATGACCCATCTGAGGATCCTGGTTTATCAATTCTTAAGTCTTCTCTTTCATTTGTGACATGTAAGTCCTTAATCTCGTCTAGTGTTAGATCATAGGCCCTCTTCTCAGTCTTATAGATATGAGAGATGATTCCTGATCCATTATAGGTTGTTACTTCCTTTCCATCGACTGGTGCGTCTAGATAATTTATGGGGATATTTGTAAAGTCCGCTTCAGAGGTAGAGTAAACAGTACTCTCTGTAATCGCTCCATTAGTGTCTCTTATAATTTCTTCTACATCCTGATAATCGAGTAATCCTGTCTTTAGGTATAACTCTTCATTTCTTAAAGCGTCAATGTTTGCGCCAGAAAGTGTGGCGTCAGGGTCTTCTTCGTTGTTAACTGGGGTGACATTGTCGTAAGAGAAGGCAAAATCAATAAAGTTTGTATTCTCATAGACATAGAAGTAATCATTAGGATATTTATCTGAGATATCCACAAAATCTAATGGAACATTAGCTTCTAGATATCCATCTGGATCTTCTACTACCTTGTCTTTTTCAATAAAGTAATACTTAACACCTAGGAATGTATCAAGGTTTTGTCTCTTTTCAACATAGGTACCGCTCCAAGAATCATCCGCGGAGGTAAAGCGAGACCAGTTTAAGAAATCTCTTAATTCATAATCAAAGATAGAATGGAAGAAGCCTAATCCATTATAGTTATTTCTCATTCCATCGTTCTTGCCATCGTCGTTTTCTAGTGATGAGTAACATCTATAGTAGGTAGGATCATCTTCTTGTATATCCATAACTAAAGAATACAGCGCTTGGTTTTGTGCTAATCCTCCGTTCGCGCTTTCATAACTTGTATATCCGTGACCATCAATTGTTAATGCTCCCATAACGCATACTTCTAAGGACAGGAAAATCGTTATGATTATATTGATGGCTTTTTTATTCTTAAAGACAATAAGAATTGTCCCTAATATAATGACATACACCAAAGCGATGATGTAGGCGGTAAAAATAGAGTTTCTTTCAGTAAAGCCACTGTAATTATCCACAATATACTGCGCTAGTAGTGTCGCAGCAATTATTCCAATAATCGTGAACAGGACACCAAAGATAATATCGGTTCGAGGAACCTCTTTTATATGATCTAAATACAAACCCACAAACGACAGCATACTTGTCACCACAATGAGATACCATCTAGAATAAGCAACAGTAAATCCAAAGAATAAGTAATAAAAGAAAGGACTAAAAAGCATCAAAAGTATGCATAAAAGTCCTATAAATGGAGCGACTTTGTGTTTTCTTCCTGCATAGATAAATGCGGGTATTAAGAATATTATCATCGGGTAGAAACAGAAAAGACCACCCGCGATATTATCGTATGTTTCATTACCATATTTAGTAAGAGGGGTACCTCTATCACTCATCACAGGGAAGAAGAATTCAATAATGGCGTAGAAGTTTCTCGCTCCTAAACCACTATCGACATTAGACCAGCTAAACAGCAAACTAAAGGCACTTGACCAGTTCCCTTCTTGGAAAGCAGTAAGTAAGTTAGATAGATATGTTGTTCCAGACCCTCTATTTGTGGTTACCGCGACAAGTGCACTAGGTAAAACAATAACGCAGGACATCAATAATCCTATAATTGCGCCACCTATCCCTATTCCTAACACCGCAAAGTTATAACCCGCTTTATGTTTAGGTAAGAGTTGGAACCATCTAAACATCGCATATAAGAATAAAACAATCGTAAAACATATCATGAAGTAGAAGTTAGTAACACCCATTAAGAAAATAGAAAAAGCTAAAAGCCATGGTTTCTTTTCTTTTAAGGCTTTTTCCACGCCGTAAAGCATTAAAGGGAAAACTATTGCGACTTCTGTAAAAACATTAAACCATAGGTACCAGACTATCCATCCTGAGAAAGCATAGGCAATACCTACAATCTTAGAGGCAGTTTTACTTGCCCCCATATAACGCATATAAGCGTAGAATGACATACCTGCGCATGCCATCTTTACTATCTCTAAAACCGCCATCCCTTGAGCGATATAATCTCTTGGGCATAGTAAGATAGGTAAAAAGAATGGATTAAAGAGGTAATAGAAGCTATTTGATCCAATATTAGAAGCACCTAAGAATGTATTTGTGTCCCAAAGGACGAATTCTCCTGTTTTAAAAAAATGCCACCAATCATCCCAGCCATTTGGGAAAAAGGCCAGTTGTTGAGAAACATAATCCCCAGTAAAAGGGGTGGTAAAATCGTTAGCGACAAGAATCGTTATATAAAAGAGAACCGCTAAAATTAAAAGAAAGATGAAATAGTAAAATAACGACTTTATAGAAAACAAAAAAGAGAAGTGCCTTCTAAACCAGCCAGGTTTTTTCGTGTTCTCTGTTTTTTGTTCAATTGCTTGTTCCATATCTTTACTATTATAACCATCTAACACTTTAAGTGTTATTTAAATATAATAGCGAAAATAAAATCCTCAAATTTGAGGATCATTGCTTTGCTCTGTAGTAACGGCATCTCGCTTAGCTTGTTCTTCTTTTTCTTTCTCGTTTGCTTCATCGATTATTTGATGTCTTTTATCGTATTGCACAGCAAGAACAATAAAGACAACTAAGCATGCAAAGAATAGTCCAATAAGTAAATCATAATACCAAGAAAGCATAACGCTGTCTCTATCACCACCCTCTAAAAAGATAGGTAATAAGATTAATAAAAGGAGCAAAACTCCATCAAGTGATGCAAAACCAATGGATAAACCTCCATATAAGTTCTTCTCAAATTTTACTTTTGGATCTATATCTGCCATATTTAAATTATACCATTAATATATCCTGTATATTATTCTTTTCGGTTTCTTTCGTTAAATATTTCATCCTCGATTGTCCCAGTATACTGATAACCTCTCCGCTCTAACATTTCTTTAGTTTTATCTTTAACATCTTTTTGAAGAAGTTGTTCGTTTGCATCTTTTTGGATCTCTCTTTTTTTATCAAGATAGTAGTCCACTTTATCCGCGGGGATACCCTTATCCTCGACAAGTTCTATCTTCTTTTGGTCTTGACTCAGATAATAACCATAAACACAGGCAAGAATTAAAAATGTAAGGAAGAGAATAAACGAGAACATTCTAAGTAGGGACAACGTTAAACCTAACTCTTCATTAATGCTTAGAATATACCTACATACGACAAACGAGATAAGGAATACTCCCGAGAGAACACCAAAAATAGTTGTGAGTGTTTGATGTTTCTGTCTACTCTTTTTTAAATCCCCCAACGTCATATCTATATATTAATAATCGTCGTCCATAAAGTCCATAATATCATCATCTCGAAGATCATCATCATGAAAAACATCGTGTTCCCATTCGTGATCATCAAAAACACTATAGTGTTTAGAAGATGTATGAGTCTTCTTCGTGGAAGCATTACTCGGTATATAGGCATTCCCATGTTCATCATATAAAACTAAAAGACCCGCTTTTTTTGCTTGCTTCTCAACCATTTTATTGTGTTTTTCCTGATCTCGAAGCGCGGAGAGATACTCATCGACTTGCTCAGCGGGTATTCCGTCGTTTTCGACAAGGTCTATTTTCTTTTGGTCTTGGCTAAGTTCATATCCCCAAACACAAACAAAGACCAGGGATGGAACAAACAAGAGAAAAGAAACCACCCCAACCCACATAATGGCATCAGATATTTCTTCGTCACTTGCATTAGACCTCGAAAGCACCTCATAAAACAAAATAAATGTCACTCCGGCGAGAATGCCAAATATAGTGGTAAGTATAATATTTTTCTTTTTTCTCTTTTTTATATCATCCAATGTCGTGACTTTTTGCTTTTTGTCAGTCTCATCTTGCTCATCTTCAGTATATGTCCCATTCTGTTTTGCTTCTTGGATTTCTTTGTACTTCTTTTCAACGTCTTCTTCAGGCACGCCCTTTTGAATAAGGGAAAGTTTTTCATTATCTTGTTTTAACAAAACACCAAAGATTGCGGTAAAGGATATTGAATAAATAACAAGTATGAAAAAGAAGACACCCAACAATGTTATCCATACTCTTTCCTCGTCTTGAAAGGAAAAAGTAACTATAGTAGCCGCAATAAAGACCGCAATTAAAACGGCAAATATTACTACTAGCCATATGTCTCTTTTTCTTTTCTTAACAAGTTTTTCCTTAGTCATATGGGTATTATACAATAAATTTGCCTATATTTATTCTTTATTTTAAAGATTTGTCCATTATTTAGGACGCATAGTTTACTAAATAAATGTAATCAATTTAGTAAGTTCTTGATAATTATGTCTTGTTTATTTACTATATTTAAGGTTTTTTAAATATGAAAACACGAAATATTGCTCTTATTGCCCATGTTGACCATGGTAAAACCACTCTTGTGGATCAGATGTTAAAGACTGCAGGATTCTTTAAAGGTGGAGAGGATACTCCTGATAGACTACTAGACACTAATGACCTAGAAAGAGAAAGAGGGATTACAATCCTTGCTAAAACAACATCTATCTTTTACCATGACTACAAGATAAACATCGTTGATACTCCAGGGCATGCTGATTTTGGTGGTGAAGTAGAAAGAATCATGCATATGGTGGATGGAGTCCTCCTACTTGTGGATGCCTTTGAATCCACGATGCCTCAAACTAGGTTCGTCTTAAAGAAAGCCCTAGAAGCGGGGATTAAACCAATTGTGGTAATAAATAAAGTGGATAGAGCGAATATTAATATCGATAAGGTCTTAGATGATGTTTTAACTCTCTTTATCGATTTAGGGGCACCAGATGAACTCTTAGATTATAAGGTTGTTTATACCTCAGCGATAAAAGGAACATGTTCGTTATCACCTGATTTAAGTACCCAAAAACCTGGTATGGATCCATTGTTTGAAACTATCATCAATGAAATACCAGAACCACAAGCGGATGAAAATGGACCATTACAACTACAGGTGGCATTGATAGACTATAACGACTATGTAGGCAGAATTGGAATAGGCACAATAACAAGAGGTCATATCCATGTGAATGACCTAGTATCAATCGCAAGAAATGATGGCAGTACAAAGACATTTAGAGTGTTAAAACTATTTGTTACACAAGGAATTAAGCGAATTGAGATAGAAGAGGCTCATGCAGGTGATATTATCGCTGTCGCGGGACTCGCAGATATTAATGTTGGAGAAACAATATGCGCAACAGATTGTATTGAACCATTACCTCCAATAAGTCTCGATGAACCAACTCTTCAAATGACCTTTGGCACAAATACGTCTCCTTTCTCTGGACAAGATGGAAAATTTCTAACCGCAAGACAGATTGAAGAGAGACTCTATAGAGAGGTACAAAAAGATGTCGCCCTTAGAGTTGAGAGAGTGCAAAACAAGGAAGAATGGATAGTATCAGGAAGAGGAGAACTTCATCTATCAATACTTATTGAGAACATGAGAAGAGAAGGTTATGAATTACAAGTATCAAAGCCACAAGTAATTATTAAAGACATAGATGGGGTTAAATGTGAACCTTATGAGGATTTAATGATTGATTGTCCAAACGAGTATGTTGGGGACATCATGAAAGTTATCGGTGAAAGACAATCAGAACTCATTAATATGGAAGCGGGTGAATCTAACACTAGACTAGATTATGTTATCCCTTCTAGAGGATTATTAGGGTTTACCACACAGTTTATGACTTTAACCAAAGGTTATGGAATTATGTCCCATGTTTATAAAGAATATCGCCCATATAAAAAAGGACCAATTGGAGAAAGACATATAGGCGTACTAGTCGCGACAGAAACAGGCCAATCCACACCTTACGCAATTCAACATACTGAAGACAGCGGCACAATGTTTATTGAACCTGGCACAATGGTGTATGAAGGTATGATTGTGGGTGAACACCGATATGACTTTGACCTTGCAGTGAATGTGGTAACCGCAAAACACTTAACCAATGTCAGAATGTCCACAAGAGAGTTAACAATTGTATTAAAAGCTCCTAGAAGAATGTCTCTAGAAGCTTGCCTAGACTATATTAATTTTGATGAATTAGTGGAGGTTACACCTAAGACCTTTAGAATGAGAAAAAAGATCTTAAATACCTCCGAAAGAAAGAAATTTGACGCTCATCAGAAAAGAGATGAAGAAAAATAAAAACCCGCAGAAAGCGAGTTTTTATTTAATTATTCATAGGTTAATCCAACGACTTCACTACATGGAATTGACATCGCAATTCCATTGCCGTTTGTGGCAAGTCCAGCCTCAAGATTGATTGCTTGAAGGACTGCATCTTTAATAGATTCTGAGACGACAATTAGGACTACTTCTTTTTCGGGAGAGATCGTTAGTCCCATATCCTCAAGAACTTCAAGCGATGTTGTGCCCCTACCATGAATGATTGTGCCGCCTTTTGCCCCCACGCTTCTCGCGGCCTCAACGACCTTTTCAGAGAATCCTGAATTAACAACTGCGATAACAACTTCATATCCTTTTTTTGACATAAGCTTTCTCCTTTATTAAGTTATATTGAACTAAAGACCAATAGTCAATTTATATCAAAAATCTATGCAAATTTTTATGCTGTAATTTATTAACTAAGGTTATTTTAACACATATAAACCTATAGGACGACTACTGAAAATAAAATGACCGATTTATTTACCATTGTCCGATTTAATGAATGCTTTAAATTCAGGAGGCATTGGCGCTTTAAAAGTCATAACTTTTTTGGTAAATGGATGGGTCAAGGTTAATTCATAGGCATGGAGTCCAAGTCGATCTAACGGATTAGAGGGTTCTCCATATTTATCATCACCAACAACTGTATGACCCGCTTCAAAAAGATGTACTCTAATTTGATTTTTTCTACCCGTCTCAAGAGTTACATCGAGTAAGGAGTAATCATTATTTTCATTCATTACTTTGTAGTTTGTTACTGCGTGTTGTCCCTTATTATCCTTTGAAGAATACATCATATATTGGGAGTTTTTCTTTAAATAGGAGGAAATTGTTCCTTCTTTTTCTTTCATATGACCCTCAACAATCGCATAATATCCTCTTTTAATGATGAGATTATTCCAATTATTAATAAGAGCGTCTCTTAACTCTTCGCTTTTTACAAAGATCATAATTCCAGATGTGTCTTCATCAATTCGATGAACAATGTATATACGATTATGCTTATCCTTCTTTTGAACATAATTAGTGACCATTGCATAAGCAGTGTTAACCACTTCTTTTGGTGTAGATACACTAAGCAGTCCATAAGGTTTATTTATAGCAATAAAATCATCATCTTCATAAACGATAGGGATTTTGCTATTTACATTTTGAGGTTTAATCGATTTCTCTGTAATTGAAACCACATCCCCTTTAACTAACATGAAATTAAACTGACTTATTGGAGTACCATTAACGAGCACTAAATGATTAGATAAGAGACTTTTGACGTCGTTTCTCCCTTTATTTGGATAACATTGAAAAAGAAATGTTAGTAACTCAACACTCTCATTAACTGAAAAGTCTGTCGTTTTTAACACAGGTTTTGGATAGCGAGGTTTTTTATAATTCTTATTCATTATTCAATACTCTTTAAAGACTCCACCATTGGAACGCTCTTAATTCTAAGAGCAAGTAATATGTTGATAATTAATGCCGCTCCGACAGTAATAAGAGCACTTATTAAATAGGTAAGCCATGTACAAGTATAAAGGAATTCCACAACTGCATTTCTATTAATAAAGAGGATTAATATTTCGAGAGGGAAACCGCATAACAGACCGATGACCGCTCCGACAAGAACTAAAATCATTGTCTCATAGACAAGGGATTTAGCTATATCGACATTATTAAAACCGACAACCTTTAATGTTGCAATCTGTCGATATCTCTCTTTATAGTTCATGTAGGAAATATTAAACAAGACGACCACAGCGAGCAATATAGCAAAGATTTTAATCGACAGGGTCATATATGATACTGAACTTGCTATTGATTCAACATAATCGTAAGTTGATTGGAAAGTTGAATAAGAGGTAACCTCGACAAAGTCTGTTCTTAAAATCTTTGCAAATTCTTCTGGGTCCACTCCATCTGCAACATTTACAAAACCAGTTGTGTATGTATTTAGTGTGTTTTCAAAACCCTCTGCATTAACAGATATAAAGATTCCATGTCTAACAAAAGCGCTGTAAACACCGCCGATTTCGATAGATTTTGCCTCTCCAGCAATATCAAATGTAATTATATCCCCAACATTTAGATTACCTTCTGATTGTACTTTTTGAGAAATCATTGCTTTAGTTCCATCACCTAAATCAACTTTAGAGAATTCGTGTTTTTCTGGAACAATAAATACTGTTGTGTCATAGGAGACATTACTTCCCTCTTTGACTACACTTGCGGTAAGTGATCTTAATTCCTCAACCTCTACTACTTCGTCATATGCTAAAAGTTGTTCTTCTAGAGAAGTAGTTCCTGAAGAATATGTCAGTTGTATGTCTGCGGAGTAGAAATTAGTCATATCTGATTCAATAGAATGGTCAATTGTGTCATCTATCCCATATCCACAGACAAGTAATGCAGTACATCCCGCAATACCTATAATCACCATAATCGATTTAGCGAGGTTCAGGCGAATGTTTCTTCCCGCCATCTTGAGATAGAGAAATCTTTCGTTCTTACCTTCTTTTTTGTCCTTTGCTTTTAAGGCTTTAACAACATGGGGTCTCATACTAGATGCTGGGGTCAACTTCATCTCGCTTCGACAACTTAGGTAGACCACTAAAATGGTAAATACCGCTAAAACTGCTACAGTAATTCCGAAATACATCCATGGGAAGACATATCTAAAACTAGGGATAGAGTAGAGTATCGAGTATTTAATATCCATAACAAGTGGGAGTAATTCTGGCCCTAAGGCCACTCCAATAAGTAAACCTATACCAACAAGAGCAAGCATCAGCCACATATAGGAGAGCATAATTCTATTATTACTCACACCAAGAGCTTTTAATGTTCCTATCTCCATTCTCTCCTTAACGATTAATTGAGACATAGTAGTTAAAATAACTAGTATTGCCACAAAGAAGAAAACAAACGGGAACACATAAGATAGAGCTACCGCTTGATCAATATCAGTTTGAACAATAAGATTAAATGGTGCGGAGTCTAAATCATAGACAAGGAGCGTCGAACTTGTTCCTGTTAAAGCGGTGGTGATTGAAGAAACAATATTTGCGCTATTAGATTTATTTGCGAGAGATATAACGTATTGGTTTTCAAAAGATAAAGTTTCAAGATAAGAGTTAATAAGAGAGGAATAGCTAGTTCCCAGCTCAGAAATCAATGCAGTTTCAAGAGCATTTTTAAAATAAGCTTCAGAAACGATAAAACAAGATGAAGTAAAGGAGGATACATTGATGTTTTCTGCAAAATTCATTGAGGCGGTAACTTCAAAATTTAATGGCAAAACTCCCGCGGCTTGAATATTATCTGGCAAAATTGGCTGCAAAAATTCAGGGAGAAGAGAAATTGAGAGGGATATTTCAACTGGCAATCCCACTGCAAGTGATGTATTTAAATCATCCTCGAGCATCATGTAATCAAGAATGAGATATTCATCATCTTCAAGGTAGTTGTACCCCTCAACCTGGTCAATAATTTGTGGAGTACAAACTGTTGGTACTTCACTTTCAATGATTGCATATGCACTAGACTCGTTTATGTAGGATGGTATATAACCTCTTTTTTCTAAAACATACTCATCTTCACTAAGTTTGTATTCGTTTTGTAACACACTATTTATTGTGGCTTCTGTTTCATCGTTGCATTCATCCACAGTGACCCAGACATCGGCAACATTAGAGGCATCATATAGACGATTAACTCTCTCTTCAAAAGATATCGCATTAGCACTTAACCCAAGGAAAAGAGTTACCGCAATTGCGGTGATTCCAATGATTGCTAAAAATTGACCCCAGTTGTGTTTAATACTTCTGGAGGTCTTTTTTAATAGTAGTTGCCTTGTTGTGGGGCGGCTCACCAGACTATCTCCTCTGGATCTTTAACATGTTCATTAAAATAATCTTCGATGATTTTGCCATCGTGGATTCTAATGACACGATCCGCGACATCAGCAATATTTGCATTATGAGTAACGATAATAACTGTCGTTTGATTTTCTTTATTAATCTTTTTGAGCAATTTGATAATTGAAACACCGGTTTTAGAGTCGAGGGCGCCTGTTGGTTCGTCGCAAAGGAGTAACTTAGGATTTTTTACAATTGCTCTTGCAATAGCCACTCGCTGCTGTTCCCCTCCGCTTAACTCAGATGGGAAGTTATTTCTTCTATCTCCAAGTTCAACTTCTTCTAGGGCTTTTTGACTAGCGCTTCCATCTCCTTTTGAAACGGATTCTGCAAGAGAAATATTCTCATATGCCGTCAAATTAGGCATTAAATTATAAAATTGAAAGACAAAACCAATGTCATCTCGTCTTACTTTAGTGAGGTCTTTATCCTTTAAACTAGTGACTTCAATATCATCAATTTTATAGAGTCCTGAACTAGCTTTATCCATACCTCCAAGGAGATTTAGGAGCGTGGTTTTACCGGCGCCTGACGCTCCAAGGATGACAATGAATTCTCCCTTTTCGATAGTAAAAGATACATCATCAAGAGCTCTCACCTCATTGATTTTTCCCTCATTATAAATCTTTGATAAGTGCTGAACGATTACCTGTGGCATGCCTTAATAATAACAAAAAATAGTCCGTAAGACTATTTTTAAATATAAGAAGTATGTTTTTTATTACTCTTCTTGATTAGTTTGTTCAGGATTAGACTCTTCTACACTCTCTCCGTCATCAGTTTTTGAAGAACCAATATTCCAGTATCTAGCGATGTAATATACTAGAGCAACGATAAGAGGAACAACTACACCAACAAGATTAATAAAGAGTCCTATTGGAGTTTTGATTGTATATCCTACTGGCATTAATCCATCAAGTGATTCACTGATAAGTTGTGGATTTATACATGTCGCAATTAACGCCCAGAATAGAAGGACAAATGCTGAGGCAGATAAAGCAATTAATCCATTTCTAAAGACTTTTTGAGAATCATGACGTTCTTTATAGATGTAGTAGATAACTCCCTCTGCCGCCATAAGAAGATAGGATAAAACGATTGGAATTACTCCCCAAATATTAGGATCCATATAACCATCTAGAAGTGTTAATGAGAAGATTGCGGTTCCTAAGAATTCAGCGGCAAAGAGTGAGAAGAAGACAACCATTACAATAGTTCTCTTTCTGAGTGGCACGACATAATTTAGTGTCTGGACAACATAGTTATTCTTTCTCTTAACATATCGCCATAAAACAATAATACCTATTGCTAAGAAGATTGCGGAGCAAACTAGTATATCCCAAGGGAATAATGGGGTAATAGAAGCGCTATTTAAATTCCAACCAAAGTATAGACCCATCTCTACAAGCTGTAAGATAAAGGATATACCCATAGCAACAACGGTTATAACACCAAAGGTTAGCATACTATTCTGCTTTCCTTTTTCTCTTGTGGTGTAATAGTATGCCCAAATCATAATGAAACAGAATATAGGCATATATAAAACCGCCATAGTGGGGAAAAACTCTAAGATATTAGATCCGTAATGAGCAATAACTTGTGAGGAGGCTAATGCTTCAAGGAATGAGCAAACTGAGGCAATAATAAAGACAATACCAAGAGTTAGGTATTTCACTAATCGACGATTAAAGAATTTGCCTAGCCTTTCCATGAGACATCTCCTTTAGCAAACATTTCATCGGTAATTTCAGATACATTACCATCGTAGTCCACTCTTGTACGGGTGCAGGTAAAGGTATTATCTTCACTACTTAAGGTAAAGAATGCTGCCCCTGTTATATCTTCATCATGATAGATGTTATATGTACATTTCTCAGCATATATCAATCTTATTGTCCAATCTGTATATCCTTCTCTACCTCCACCATTGAAGTAGAAATCACTATTATTTGTGTGATCATGACCGCAGACTATACCTACTGTGGATTCATATTGTTGCATAACTTCAAATAAATCGTTATCTCGATATCCATCAGAGACTCCTGCGTCATACATATACCAATAACCAACTTCATCGTTACCACCATATTTTGCGTTACCAACATCATCCCAAGCGTATTGGAACTCTTCAAATGGGATGTGGAAGAATGTTAATGATGGGATCATCTCTGTGGTGCTGACTTCCTCTACAGAACTGATTCCGTTTGCGTATTGAATCTCTTTTTCATACCATTCAATTTGATCATCGTGGATAACATCATAACTAGTTTTATAGTATTGATTTGAGTCAAAAACATATATTTGCCATTTTGTGGAACCATTTTCAACAAGGTTAATGACATAGTTAGAGTTGCCATAAACATCATCATCTGGACTCTTATAGAGACAATTCTCTTTTGTTTTTAAGACAGAATCGATATATCCATGGGAATATGTTCCTTGATAATCGTGATTACCATAGTCATAACACCAGGGGATACCAAAAGAATCCATAAAGTCAAAGAATTTATCCACAACCTTTTTATTTGCCCCCATAAATGCATCGCCATTTAAGACGATTAAATCTGGTTCACTGATATCAGGATTTATTTCACTTATTGAGTAAACGGAGTTTTTTACAAACTCAAAATCTCTATCTAAATTTGAGATTGCAGATAAATGTACATCATTTAGATTACAGATTGTAAAGTTCTCATGAAATTCAAGCTCACTAATATAGTCGTCTAGTGAAGCATTTGTTTCACTGCAGGAAGCAAGACATAAAATGGGGACACATAAAAGAAGAGTTCCCACTTTAGATTTTGTTTTTTTACTTGTTACCGCCATTTCTTTCCTCGACTAATTTTATGACCATGTCCACAAACAATTTTGAGACATCAATATTTTTTACTTTCTCGAATTCTTCATAGAAAGCATTAGAGTTCATTTCCATAAAGAGATACCTATCATCGTCTTTTAAGAAGTCAATTCCTGCATATTCTATATTTAATTCTTTTATCATTCTACCAACAATTTCCCTTAAAGTGTTATCAATTTCATAGTCAATTGAAGTATTTGCTCCAAAATTGCTACGGAAATCACCCTCTGTGTTGATGCGTTCTATCGCTCCAACAATCTCTCCATTGACGATTAAAACCCGAATAGAATGACCTTTTGCATTCTTGATATACTTTTGAAAAAGGAGTGGTTCTTTA
>JAJQAP010000037.1:0-3009 GCA_021203745.1 Coprobacillus sp. | reverse complement strand
AATAGAATGACCTTTTGCATTCTTGATATACTTTTGAAAAAGGAGTGGTTCTTTATAATTATCTTGGTAAATCTTTAACATTTGCTCGTAATTTTCCGCTTTAAAGATACCTTCTCCTAATGATCCATATGCTTTCTTTATGATAAGTGGGTAGCCATATTTATTTTCCATCTCTTTTAAAAAATCATAGTTTTCTTGTTTTAAAGTTTTATAGACTAGAGGAGCGCTGCTGGTGTCAATAACGTCAAAATGATGCTTTCTCATTTCGAGATTAGTGAGTATTTTATTATCACATAGATAGATAAAATCAGGGTTATTAATAACTAGGTATCCCGCTTGCTCTAACGATATCGCTGTGTATATATCTTTATCTAAATAGATAACAAAGTCTGCCCATTCAAGATTGGTCTCTATTTCATTGTCTTTAATATTTACTAAGTTGGTGTTTACCACAACTTCAACATCAATGTCTCTTTTTGCAAATTCATTAGTTAAGGCATTAATCTTATCGTCGTTATGTGAATCATCGATATTTCTTATAATATATCCGTTCATCACTGATACCTTCTTTTTGTGTTTTTATAATATAACCATAGGTATGATCCAAAAAAGGCAAAGATTAACACTATATCGGTAATAACAGGAACAAGATAGATATTGTCCACTCCTTCTACTAAATTAAAGAGCCAGGTAAAGGTTGGAAGTAATTGTAAAACAATTAAGAGTATCTCAGACACCAAAAAAGGAATACGTTCTTGTTTACGACGATTATTCATGCACATCATGACATAAGAGAGGCATAAAATAATTGTTACAGCATAGCAAAGCCAGAAACAAATGTCTAAAGCATTACCAAATCCTGGTAAGACATTATAGGTACTTAATAGGACTGGAGGGAGGATGCCAAAAATAAGAAGCAATCCTATGTTTACAAAGGCCCAGATCCTCATTTCTAAATCACGCATGAGAATATTTTAACACATGTTAAAAAATTAACTTAATTTTTTTAATTAATAACTTTTAATGAAAGAAAAATATATATATAATAAGTTTATTAATAGGAGGACATGATAATGGCAAGAAGAAAAGATAGAGACTACTTCGGTCTAAACCGTTTCTGGAGTATTATCCTTGCGATTATACCAATCACTTCCTGGATTTTAGGTCTTATTACAAAAGCCAAAAAAGGATTAAAAGGACATCCTTGGCAGATTGTATGCTTCGTCCTAAGAATTATCTTCGGATTCAACATCATCTGGTTACTAGACTTAATCTGGATTATCTGCTTTGGTAGAATCTTCCCTTGGCTCTAGTCCAAAAAGGTTTTGCAAAACAAAAAAGAGCTCCGCGGGAAGCGGAGTTTTTTTTATGCTTTTAAAATACGTTACTTCTTTTTTGTGACATAGTCTTTAAAGTCCATGACTTCCTTAATATCCACGAACTTTGCCATAAAGAACCTGTCACCCATATCTCCTCGATAAACCTCTGGATATTCCCCTGAGAAGTGGAGATGGAAATAGTATTTATATCTTAAATCCTCATCTGAATAGACGTATTCATTGCTATCTCTTCGAGAAGCACACGCCGCAAAATACTTGGTCTTAGACATGTCTTCCCTATTTTCATCGTAGGCAATTGAATCAGCATAGATATCATAACAAGAACAGCTATTGGCGTAGTTGATAAGATCTGGTGTATATCCACCTGCAGGTCTTAGGTTAATCTCTAGGGCAACATAATCACCTTTTTTACCCAAACCCTTCACAGAGGAGGTAAGTCTAAAGAACTCACAATGGAAGAATCTGTTTTTTGCGTTAAACGCTTTAACCGCTTTTGTGCCCGCCTCAACGAGTTTAGGATCATCATCTAGATTAGTGTAGTAGAATAGATCTTTTGTCTGATCTGCGACTATCTCAGAGATACCGATATTGAATTCGTGAGTGGTAGAGAAAATGACTTCGCCCTTAGAATTAGAAATACCATCAAAGGAACATAGGTCACCTGGAACATATTGCTCCGCAATATAAACCTCTTGCTCGTTCTTATTATTAAAGAATTCTTCTAACTCTTCTTCACTATAAATCTTATGATTATCCACCGCACCAACACCAACATCAGGTTTGATAAAGATTGGATAACCGACTTTACTAGCAAACTTCTTTAAATTATCTAGTGTGTTTACTAGTGTCCAGGGGGCAATTGAAATACCTGCACTTTCAAAAATAGGCATCATCATTGATTTATGACGTGCAAGTGCTAACTCTTTTGGTCTTGGACCATTTGGAATGTTATATAGTTCTCTTAGCTCAGCATCTCTTTCGAGCCAAAAGTCATTATTTGATTCAAGCCAGTCAATGTGACCATACTTATTGATGAAGTATTCAACAGCGATTTTCTCGTTTTCAATATCCTCCATATCCTGGAGAGCATAATACTCATCTATACAATTTTTTAACTCACTTGGGATCTCGTAATATGCTGCAGACCCTATTCCTAGTGTAATAAAACCACGTTCTTTAAGTGCCCTTACAAAACGGTAATAAGTTTCAGGGAAATGGGGGGATATGAATAAAAAAACTTGTGCCATTACTTCTTCCTCCCTAAAAGTCTAAAATAATATAGGTAAAAAATACAATATATTTTTTATAGACTTTTTAGCAAAAATAAGTTTTTAATATAAATATAGATTTTGTAGAGGTAAGAAATTATGTCATCAATTAAAGTTAAAAGATCAAAATTACATTTAATATGGGAAATCCCTGTGGGCATTATTGTCACAATTATTGAAATTGCTATCGTCGCAGTTGTAGGACTCAATGCCACAAAATCATTAATTTACTCAGATTATTACGGAATAAAAGAAGATCTTGGAGTGATTCCTGGACTTAATGGAAGCGCCACTCCTCAAGGTATAAGTGTGGATGAAAACACTGATACCTATTTCTTCTCTTCATATAGAACAAATGGAGAACCATCCGCTATCTTTACACAAAAAGATGGTGAGAGTAC
>JAJQAP010000030.1 GCA_021203745.1 Coprobacillus sp. | reverse complement strand
ATTTAATTGTGCTTTTAAAAAAAAAAAAAAAAAAATGAGTATAGTTAAGGTTAGAAGATTTTATTTGATACCTTATGGTATCTATAAGAAGAAAATGACAAAAGTAAAGAAAACAATTTTATGGTCGACGATAGCCTGTCTATGCGTCTTTGCCATTGCGGGCACCGCGATAGGCGTGACCTATTCTCTATATAGAACTTCTAGTTCTGGAAGTGGTATTGTCAATATTCCTACCTGGGGTTTTGACCTTTCTAGCGACTATGAAGCAGATTTTGATGTTGAAACCTCCGCAAAACTATCACCTAATGATTCTACCTTTACAGAAGGTAATACAAATAGGTATTCAATCTCCGATCCTATTGGAATTGCAAAAATCACTAATAAGGGAGATGTTATTGGAGACCTAGAAATAAATGCAGGGATTAAAGAAAGTGATCCCTACCAAAAAAAGAACAATTATGAATCTAATGAGCAGTTTGAAAATGAGTTTTTAGATCATTTTGAAGTAAGTGCTTACTACTCCCCATACCTAGACTCCACTTATGGGGATGGTTTTGACTCAACATTGGTGTCGATTAGTTCAAATAGCTATCTTACCCTCTATCCGCAAGATGAGAGCGATGATATCTCTACCTTTAGTAGTGTTTATATCTACGTTAAGGTTAAATGGATATCCGATATTGATAATAATAATGGTGATGCCTTTGATACATGGGTAGGTAGATACATTTCAAAGATTAACCTTACCGTGGGATTCTATGCCACTCAACACGGTGCTTTTACCCCCACAAGCGAAACCACAAAATTTGGGGCGCAAATCAATGCTTATACATGCTACTACTTTGACGGGACGATCACTGATGGTCATCTAGGGGTTACAACAAACTACGATGAAGCGGTTGATTTAATTATCACTGAGTTTGAAGAAGGCAAATACACATTAGGTTTCTACGGAGTGGAACCTACAAGATACTACTCTGATAGTTCTCTTACCTATATTGGTTATAATGGCAGTGGAACAAATCTTACTCTAAGTTCAGATCCTTATACTTGGTATTATGATGATAGTTACGACGTTTTCTATACTTATGATAGTAGTGGTTCTCAAAGATTTATCGGTAATCAAGATGGGCAAGAATACTTTGCTTGCTACTCATATACAAATATTAATAGTGATTCTTATCATACAGGTTCTTCATATGAGAGAGAACCAGAACTAGAAGAAGCTCCAAATGAACCTCAAGTTGGTGACCAAACATATAAACTTGGAGTCCTAGATGGTGATACATATAAGTATTTTGATGGCACAATTAGTAGTTCTCATCTTGTCGTGACAACAAGTTATGATGATGCCGTGGATGTCTATATCACTGGATTAAACGATGGTATCGATAATACGTGTACGTTAGCTTATTATGAAGGCGATACAATTAAATACATCGCTTGCAGTGAATCTAATACCAACATGAAAGCAGATAACTCCCCTTACACTTGGACATGGGCAGAACCAATAGACGATGCAGAGGGCTATTTCTACACCTCTTCATTTAGTGATCGTTTCATTGGCGAACAAAGTGGTTCTGAGTATTTTGCCTGCTATGCAAGCAATAACCTTAATAGTTATAACCATGTCGTTCCATTTCCCGCTAATCCTGATTTATTAGCCCCAGATTCAATTACAATAAGTGCTGACCAGGATAAAACCGAGATAGAAGTTGATGGCCATCCCTTACAGTTATATGCCACAGTTAGTCCATCTTCAGGTGTTAATGAGCATGTTATTTGGTCATCTAGTGATGATGGTGTTGCCAGTGTCAGTCAAACGGGATTAGTTAGTCCAGTAAGTGAGGGTGAAGTTATAATCTATGCATGTTCCGCTGCAGATTCTAACGTTAAAGGTGAATATAAGTTAACTGTAGTTTCCGCTAGTGAACTTGTCTATGAAGAGAGCGAAGAAATTGTCGCTGCCGATGTCTATTCATCAGTTGCAGATAATGCGACTATTACCGATGATATTATATATGGTGATTTAGTGACTATTGGTTTTGCCGCAAATGGTGGTAATACTGCTCCTCACTACTATAATAATGGCAATGATTTTAGAATTTATAGCAAGAATCAAATTATCTTTACCCCAGTTGATGAATCGGTCGCTGAGATATCAAAGATAGAATTAACATATACCGGTTCTTATTATGGTAATGATAGTGCGACCTTTACCGATGCTAATGGTAATGAGGCAGGCTCCATAACTAATCCTAAGTCTAGTAGTGGTGGCACCATAACAATCGATGTTACTGCCTCAGGAGAGGTGATATATTGCAATGATTACTCCTCTACATCTGGTGGTACACAATTGCGTTGTACAAAGATTACTATCTATTACGAGATACCTAATGCCATAGTTCCAACATCAATTACGATAAGCGGTGATCAAGAGGTAGAAGAAGGTTCATCGATTCAATTAACCGCTTCGGTAAGTCCAGAGGAGGCGAATCAAAAGGTAACATGGTCTTCGCTTGACGAAACAATTGCTAGTGTCAGTCAATCTGGTCTTGTCACTGGTGTTGGTGCTGGTGAAGCTACAATTAGAGCAACATCAATACTTAGCGATGAGGTATATGGTGAATATGAAGTTACTGTAAACGCTAAGGTTTTAGGGGATACACCAGAAGGTTTAATTGGAACTTATGACTTCTCTAAGGCCGGACGCACTTCTAACAATTCATCGGTAGCCACAACTGCTGTTGATACCTTCTTTACTACAGAAAATGTCTATATAGGAGAAAATGTAGCCACTAACCCATATAATGCGTGTACGGCCGCTGAAAAAGTGGGACTTGGTGCTGATGGATCTAGTTCAGGTGGTTTATTAGTCTCAAACAACTGTTTGAAGCTAGGAACAAGTTCGGCTACTGGATCCCTCACCATAACCTTTAATGATGTATCAATCAGTGAAATCGTTCTTTATGTCACATCGTGGAATGATTCTAATACACCAGTGACTATATCTGTTAATGATGAAGTTTCAGCGACAATCACTCAACCTGGTTCTTCACTCTCCTCTGTAGAAGATATTACTCCAGCAACCTTTACATTATCTAATGCCACTGATACGATTACCATCTCTACTTCTAAACCAAGTAGTGGCGATTACCGTGCCGTCATTTATATGATGAAAATCTACTACTACAATTCGTAATTGCTAGTTTAATAAACATATAAAAATTACCCATCTATAGATGGGTTTTATCAACCTATTTATTGGTCTATTATATCCCCATAAGGAGATATAAACTCCCTTCTAAAGTGTACCTAGTTAAATAAGTATACTAGTATAGTATAAAACCCTTGCAATTGAATTATTCAATGCACTAAAATAAAGAAGACCAAATATTACATATACATCATAAAGTGCACAGAATTATTTTTTGGTATTCTATAATTCTCTTGCGCTTATATACGTAATGTTATTTCTTAAAACGATTTAATTTATTTGGAGGTTTTAAAATGACAAAAACAAAGAAAACGATTATGTGGTCTACAATTGCCTGCCTTGCCGCTGTGGCGGTGGCTGGTGGCGCTGTCGGAGTGACATATGCAAGATATGCTTCTACTGGGACAGGGACAGGCACTGCTGAAATTGCTTACTGGGATGTAGCAATAACCGCTAATGATTCAACAGATGTAAAGGCCTATGCTGCTCCAAGTGCAGCGGAATATACAGAAGAGTCATATTCTGCAGATGCTGCAAGAACAAACACATCCTCTCTTATTCTAGCCGCAACAGTAGCAAATTCTGGTAATGTTGCCGCTAGTGTGACAATTACTCAAGAGGGTGGTTTTGGTTACACATTAAGAGAAGGTGGGGACACCTCAACTACTGAACACATTGAGACTCTAGACGATCATTTCGCCGTGAAACTCTTCGTAGGAGATGCGGATAGCTATACAAGCGAAGGAGATGGTTTGTCTGAATTAAGTGGTCCAATCGATGTAGGTGCGGCATATGAGAGCACAGCGACCGCAAAATACATCTACTGTGAAGTTGTTTGGACATCTGATATAGATGGTTGCTTTGGTGACGATGCTGATGCCTTTGATACCTGGATTGGTACAAACGTTGAATACCTTACCTTCACATTAGCCTATTCCGCTACGCAAGCGGCAACTGACTAATTAGTTAGGTAGGATTTTTAGTAGATTAACCTCTTAGAATACTATTCCTAGGTGAGGCAAACTCCTCACCTAGGAAATGAGGAATCTATCTAAACTAATAAAATTGATTAATTAATATTTGGTTAGTCTTACATCATATTAACAAAAGTCATATCGATATATGAATGAGTAATAGTAATATACTAAGGCAAGAAAAGATAATCATCAGTTTATCTACCTTAGTGGTCCTACAGCTTTAATCTATGTCTAGTAAAAAGAAATTTAAATATAAAGAGGATTTTTCTATGAAGGCTAGTCCAACGATATATAGAAAGGAGAAAAAGTTATGAGTAAAAAGAAAAAGTCATTTATCCTTTTACCAATCTTAGCGATGCTTTTATCTTCTTGTACTATATATTCGATTGTTCCAGAAGACACTCCAGAAACAAGTGAAGATTTGCCAACAGGAGAGTACTTCCCAAGTGAAAGTGAAGAGGGTTCTGATACACCCTATGCTCCAACTTTTACCCTCTCGGATGAAGGCGGGTCATGGTCTGACCAGTCTAATTTAAATATCTTTAATAACGACACCTTTGGATCGACGATGATTGCTCCAGGGGTCAGTGGTACTTATACCTTTAATCTTGTTAATACGAGCAAAGATGAGATGACCTTCTCAATCAGTCTCAGTGAAGAGAATGAGTATGATATTGCGATGGTCTATAAACTAGATAGAGATAACACTCCAGTTGTTGACACTTGGACAAGAGCAAATGACTTTAAAGTGGAAAAAGAGCTAATTGGGGCGGGAGCGAGTTCAACCTTTACCCTTTATTGGTATTGGGATCCCGATGTCAGTGATGAGAACGACACCAAAGCGGGACAAAATGGGATGGTTTATTCCCTTACTATTACCATTGATGGATATATCGCTAAATTCGATGATGACAAGATGACAAGTATGTAGACTATGTCAAAAGCCCTCAAAGCGGTTTCTATTACCCTTAATACAATCCTTATCGTTATTGCCGCCCTAGCGGCAAGTATATCGGTATATGTCCTTATCGAGCGCTACGCCTACGATAACAGTATGCCAACGGTGTTTGGCTATAGTATAGCCACTGTCGGTTCAGGTTCTATGGAGCCCACCATCAATACCGGTGATGTGATTATCAATAAAAGAAGTGATAAGTATGAGATTGAGGATATTATCACCTACTATAGTGAGAGTGAATCGCGTTATATCACCCATAGGATTGTTGGGATAAATGAAGATGGACTCTTTCTAACTCAAGGTGATAGAGAGGGGCAACCAGTTGATAGTATACCCGTTAGTTATGAGTGTATTGTTGGTAAAGTCGTTAAAGTATACCCAAGTGGTGGTTTTATGTCCTTTATTACCACGAGTATGGGGATGATAGTGGTCGTTATATCGTTTATTGCGGTGTGGGTAGTCATTGATATATCAATAAGTGCGATAAACGCCGCAAGAAAAAAAGACAAACAGGAAAAAGGAGAAAACGAAAGACATAATGAGTAGATCTAAGGTTTCTATCTTATCAAAATATGTATTAGCTATAGCGATTTTAGCTCTACTCTTTAGTGTGAGTCTAACCACTGCTAGATATGCGGTTAATCAATCTAGCACTGTAGGTGTAGATATTGACTCCTTTGATGTAGATGTTAGTCTCTACCATGACACTGGTAATGGTAATCGTGAACAAGTGAGTGGAGACATTAACCTAGACACAAATGTCGAAAGTTTAAGTAATTATAAAGAGATTTATTATCTAGATATAAAAAATAATGATAGTGAAACGCTTTACTATAAAGTGCAAGAAGAGACAGGTAACTTCTGTTTTACCATCGATAGTGAAGCCACAAAATACACAACCTATGCGGGTGAAGTCGAAAGCAGTGCAACTATTGAACTAACTCTAACTATGAGTATTCATCCAGATGTATTAAGCGAACTTGAGGAAAAAGAAAATCGTACTTTATCAATTAAACTATACGCAGAGTATCAACACTCCGATGTTTATGAGTCTGTCTATATCGAAGAGGAAGAACCTGAGCCAGAATCAGAAGATGAAAATCATAAAACTGAAGATGGTTGGACTGCGTTAACTTCGTCTAATATTAGCACTTATACTACGTTAACTTCAGGTAGTTATCAGTTCTATCTAACTGAAGATATTAGTCTTAACTCTAGTTACTTTAACTGGTCAAATGTAAGTGCTACTATATGCCTTAATAACCACACTTTAACAGGCTCAGCTTCTTATATATTCTATCTAAATAGTAGCTCTTCATTAACAGTTGAAGATTGTCAAGGTAGTGGATTAATTAGTTTAAACTCCTCTAACTCCCAAGCTATTTATCTTAATGGTGGTACCACTTTAACGATGACTAGCGGGACGATAAATGGAGGTAGCGGTTCTTATGCCGTTTATTTAGCAGCAAGTAATGCCACCCTCAATTTAAGTGGTACCCCAGTTATAGAAAAAGGAACTAGTGGTGGTGTCTATCTACCTAGCGGGGCCACTATTAATCTTGTTGGGGAACTAAAAGAGGGTGCGGATATTGGGGTGACAAGTGCCTCATCTATCACTGAGTCTAATTCAGTACAAATTAGTTCCACTGAAACAAATACATATTATTATGAAAGCGCTATTAACTATATCCATAGTGATAATAGTTCATATAAAATCTCAATTAATCATGCCTCAAATGGTTACTTAACACTTATTAGCAAAGACTATGTGAATATCAATGTGGCAATTCACTATACAAATGGTACTACTTATTCTAATCCTATCTATTTCAATGGTGATGGTGCTGCTTATATGGAGAGCAACCTAACCTTAAGTACCTATTCTGGCACTTATGCCTATAATAGCTATGTCCAATATCCTAATTTATGGTCAATAAATTCTGACTTTAACTTTGTCATAAGTGCAAACACTGATAATATGTGGTATTCAGGATTTGCAAAAACTAATGACTTTACAATTAATTGGTCAGATTCTAATTATAATCTTTGGAATACCCAATATTGGTGGAATAGCAACGATGATAATGGTAGTGCTGTATGGGGATGTACATTCTCTAGCTTAACTTCTGGTATTATGTCTGCAATTGGTGACTTTGTTATCGTCCTAGAACTTAGTTCCACTGATATTAGTAATAGCAATAGTAATACTAACAATATTGTTAGTAATGCCTACTTCATTGTCGATGGAGTGCAACAAAACTTAGTTTAGTAATAAATAGATATGAAAGGAGTCTCATTGTGAAAAGAGTGCATCTTAAATTAACCGCTTTAATAATTGGTGTTAGTGCATTAACAGTACTTTCTTCATGTGAGACTAGTGCTAGATATATAGGATCTAATACATGGGAAGGGGAAGTAAAAGAAGTATACCATGACACCAGTGAATGGTATGCCCTTAGTCAAAATGATATATCCACAAATGAAAACGGCACTCTTTGGAGTGTAATTAATCAGTCTAGTTATACAAAGTTCTATCTTAGTGAAGATATTACCCTTTCTAGTGCAGATTGTGCCATCTGGGTAGAAAGTAGTATTACCCTATGTTTAAATGGCCATAATATTAACGCCTACTCTGAAGCAGGTACAAAAGAAACTGAAGGTATTATTAGTATTAAGAGCGGAGCTTCTTTAACCCTAGAAGATTGCGCGGCAACTGAACATACTGGTGGTAAGATAACCGGTGGTAAAGATGTCTATAATAGTGAATGGGTAAGTGGTGGCTCAGGAGGAGGCATCTCTATTAGTGAAGGTACCCTTATTATGAATGGCGGTATTATTGAAGGTAATAGTGCGGACTACCTTGGAGGGGGTATCTATAACTATAAAGGATATGTAGAAATCAATGGCGGTTCTATTAAAAATAACACTGCAGGACAAGAGGGTGGTGGTATTTATAATGATAATGGAACCCTTGTTATAAATGGGGGAGAAATCAGTGGTAACAGCGCAGTCGATGGCGGTGGTATCTACTCAAACTGTGATTCCACTAATGATGATCAAGGTCTATATATTAAAGGGGGCACTATTACAGGTAATAGCGCTGAAACGGATGCAGGTGGTGTTAAATTTGAACACTATGTTGAAAGTG
>JAJQAP010000014.1 GCA_021203745.1 Coprobacillus sp. | reverse complement strand
ACAAGTAGAATACTAAGGACTACTCCATTAAACTCTCCCATAATACCTCCTTTCTAAATTAATTTTTATCGATAATTTTTTAAAACAAACCATAAGAACCTAGAATCGCTGTCCTTTCTACTGTTAGGGTATACTCTGTACCCATGATGAATAAGTGGTCCACTGTTTTGGTGACATAGAAATCAACCATATCGCCATAGGCACCACCATATATGCCAGTGTCACTTGTTATTTTGACGGTATACATTTCTTCGAGATAAGCGACAAATTCATCAGAGAAATCGAAATAGTATGCGACAAAGTAAGCAATGTCATTTGCGGCGTTTTCTAGACTAGTAAAAGCGGCTTGGAGGGTGAGGAGGTCTCCTCCAAACATGAAGGTGATAGCGACAAATAGCATCGAGATGATTAAACCAAGACTAGAGGACATCCATGAAATCTCCTAACATCGATATAATTCCAAAGGTAAGACAGATGGTAAATAGACAACATCCAACAATTGGGAGGGCACTGACAATATTCATGCCTCTTTCGTCTTTATCGTGACGATATTTGTTATCTTCTTCTTCTATCTTTTCAAAGGTATAAACAAACTTGTTCATATAAGCTGGGTCACCTCCTTGATCCACGAGCTGATATATTGCGGTCATTACATCCTCATAATGATGAAGACTAAAAAGGGAAGCAAAGTTTAAGTATGGGTTTATTGTTTTATCGTTATCAATTTCTTGTAGGAGCTGGTCAACTTGTTCTTTCATCCATTCCGAGAGGAATGAAGAGGCAAGCTGTAATGACTGATAAACATTGATTCCATTAGTGAGGTAGATTTTAAAATATGTAATGAGTGAGATAAACTCTTCTTCCCTTTGCTCCTGCTCCCTCTTCTTCTTATTAATGCGTTGGGAGTAGAAGTAATAGTCCATCAAAAGGAGAACAACAACGAAAATTACAATAATCATGTATGAGAAATAGAAATATACGAGGAGCGCTCCTACAAGGATGACGGCGATATTACAAACAAGGATTAAAATGGTATTTTTACTTGAGGAAGACCTAGATTTTGTTTCGGTAGTATTTTTCTCTTTCTTTTCCTTTTTACTCATAAATCCACTCCTTTAACTCTCTGATTTGAAAATTTGTTACAGAATATTTCAATGGTGATAAGGGCAAGGGCATAGGTCAATACAATGCCTGCGACATATATTGCGGAACTAATCAATGATGAATAGAAATCCACAAGGGCAAAACGGATAAAAACAGGAACGATAAGGGCAAAGATCCAAAGCATCACCACGTTTGTGGCTTTACTCCTATAAAGGGTATTCGTGGATAAGAGATTGTTTTGAATCTGTCTTGTTTCTGAAAGAAGATGCTCACTCATATCGAGGATGTTTCCACCATTTTCTTGATATAGTTCAAGGATGTTTAAGAATGCATCATAGATTGGAAGGGAGAAGTAAGATGATAGATATTGAAGTTTATCTAGCCCTTCCATATTTGAGATATTTCCTATCTCTTTAATTTTCGAAATATCATAAGTAGTTAGGGCGTGATCCACTGCTTCATTGATATTTCCATAGACACTGATTGAAGAAATAGTGTTATTGATGAGATTATAAGCAAAGTCCACTCTCTGATTTCTCTTTTGAGTCTTCTTGTAGACTCGTTCCACACGAAGAATAAGATAAAGAAAGAAGACTAGAAAGACCGCTAAAGAGACAAGAAGCATTGAGGTAGAAAGATAGAATAAAATTCCAATAAGAAGAGAAACTAAAATGTATGTAACATAATTATTATTTTTATTTTTTTTCATGATTTTCCTCCACAAAAGCATCGTAAATATGAATGTCTTTTGGTGTAATATCTTTTAAAAGTTGATTATTTTGATTCATTTTTAGATATGGACTGTTCCTTTCTTTATCATAGAGTAAGTACTTTTCCCCATTTGGTAATACGTACATTATTGAGCTGATATATCTTTTAATTCTTCCCCCTTCAAAATCCCTTTGGACATATACATATAGGGGTAGGTGGTAATAGACATCTTTTAGGACACTCTCATAATCTAGTTTCCTATCACTCATCATCGACATAAGAGCAATCTTTTCTGGAATTGAGTAGGCATCTGTTGCGTGTATTGTCGTAATAATTGAGTGTCCTGTCATTACTGAATTGATGATATTGATTACTTCTTCCCCTCGAGTCTCCGCGACAATTATCCAGTCAGGATTATTTCTTAAGGAGACACTTAATAGGTAATCTGTTGTTACCTTCTTTCTCTCTTGGTTAGACCGCCAAATGGTAAGATCGCACCTTGTGTATTCGTGGCAGTAGTCTAGTTCTGCCACTTGATCAATGACTATTGCCCTATCGCTTTGTTTAAGGTTAGAGAGAAGATACTTTTGCAGTTCTGTTTTTCCTGATGATGTTTCTCCTCCTATAACAATAGGGATTTTCTTTTCTAGCGCGTGTAGTATTAAATCACGACAAGGTTTAGTAAAGAAATCACTACTATCATCAATTTGAAGGTTCTTTCTGGCGATTCTTATTGAGAAGGTCGTCACCTCCTCTCCATCGTAGAGGGCAATTGAATGATGAATCGCACTTATTCTATATAGATCCACAGTGACATCGAGAATTGGTTCTGAATAAGAGAATTGCTGTTTCGATAAATTAGCAATTTGTCTTATAAAGTCTGTAGCCTCATCGCTTGTAAGTTGGATATCCGATTTTATCCTTCCACTGTTATTATCCATATAGAAGAGTTCGTGGCCGTTAAAGGAGATATCCGTCACTCCTTTTAGATTTAATATCGGCCTTAAGAAAGAACCTTCAATATAACCAAGCGCTTTATTATCCGTCATGCTAAGCCCTCTACGATTTCATAAAACATTGTCTTTGAATATGTATAGAATGTTGAGAAACTACTCGTTAAGGTAATATCTACCCCCATTGCCATATTTTCATCAGGAAGGTCAATTTCTCCTGTCCTTGTGTAATAACTATAAGAAACCTCATGGACCACCTTTAATGAGTAATCATAGTATTCACCCACACACTCTTCTAATTTCGTTTGATCAAAAAATGGGTAATCAAACCTAAGATCCACACAGGAAGAAACAAGTGCAACAGGGAGATTCTCTACAGCATTGTTGAGTATTTGCACATTTAAATTGATATAGAAATACTGCGCAAACATACAAGCGAACATGATGCAGAGAAACATATTTGCCATTTTTAGCCTCTCCCGTAGTGCATGCAGTAATCGCTATCTAGGCAAGATCCATAGTAATCATGATCACCAAGGAAATTGAGCGGTATGATGTAAGTGGCTTCATTGTATCCGACGTCTTTTGCCACAAAATAAAACTCACAGTTTTCTTTAATTAAGTCGTAATATCCCACTTTAAAGTAGAAATTAGTGGTTTCCTCGTAAAAACGAGTCTCCTGTTTTAAAGACATAGTTAGGGTACTTGGGTCAACCCAATATGTTTCTCCCCCGACCCAGAAAGAACCAGTAACTTGCACGGTATTTCCATCTTTATCTATATAATCATTAGAGTTTTTCTTTTCGTGATCTAGAGAGATAGCAAAGTTATCGACAGAAGCTGAATGCATATACTCAAAGTAGTTATTAGGATCAACGACATAAATCCAAGCATCGATTATGTTAGGACTAGCCGAATATTCTCTATCTGTTGCGGTGTAGGCAATATCAAATGAATCGTTTATGCTGAGATACTTTTCTTCACATATCGCATCTTTTGTGCTTGAAAAGTCCACTGTTTCGGTGACATTACCATTTTCTCTAGTGCCTCCAAAAACAATATGGTCATCGATTGGATAGAATTCTTTAGTGCCCGCTTTAACTTTATACTTTCCAAATCCTCTTAGTATAAACTCGGAATAGAAGGTATATGATGTTGGAGTATCATCAGGAATTACTTTGTCGCTTGGAGCGGTTCCATCGATAAAAAAGACGAGATAAAGGTGTTCCCAAATTTCTCTCTCATAATCTTTGTTTTTAAAGAAACCGACAGTAAATTTTGCCTCATAGGTTTCGGTTTTCCCATGCATAATTTCATTACCATCCTTGCCAACAGTGAAAGTATATGTACCCATGTCTCCATTATCGGGATAAGTATCATATGTTCCGTCATCTTTTGGGGCGTACACTCCAGCGGTGCATGTAAAGGTCCAGTCGTTATATCCTGAGCCTATACTGATAGGGAGAGTAAACTCGGTTTTATCAAAGTCGTAGTCATACGTTCCAAAATCGGTCTCCGCGGCGACCTCCATAGAAAAGTTATAATCAGTAATCGTGGGTAAAGAACCGTCGATACCTGGAAGATCAGGGCTAAAAGCAGAATCCGCTAAGACAATAATAAGCGCAGTTTCAAGTACTTGTTTTAACATGCCATACCTCCTGAAACAAAATAGTTAATAAACTTACTCATCGCTAAATCCTTTTTACGATTAAACTCCGCTTTTGAGTAAGTAAGTTCCCACCAATCTGGTGAGGATTGATAAAAGAATTCGTTATTAATGATGTCTTTTTCATCCTCCTCTAAATAGGAGAAAGCTAAATCGATACGATCCACTGTCTGCTGATACTCTTCATAGTTGGTGGATCCAAGTCCATGAGAGTGCTTTAACTTATACTGATAATAGAAATAGAGAGTGGCAATTTCTTTTACATCACTAGTTAGTTGTGTGTGATTTTTTTTAATCATATTTTTTCCTCCTAATTACTATAAGTAGACGAGTTAAAGGAAAAATTTCCTAAAAAATGAAAAAAAATTTATTTTACAACGTAAAAATGTGTATAATTCTCTTATACAAGAGAAACACTAAAAATGGTTGTTCTAGCAGGCGCAAGTGCAAGTGGTAAAACAGAAGTAGCAAAACTACTTGCTTCTAAGTATGGAATTACAAAAGTAATAACCACGACGACAAGACCTAAGAGAGTGGGTGAAATCGATGGCGTGGATTATTTCTTTGTGACTAGAGAGATGTTTGACCAGATGATATCTAATGATGAATTCGTCGAGTATACCGTCTTTAACGATAACTACTACGGAAGTACAAAATCAGGAATCTCATTAAATAAATGTGTGGTTATTGATCCAAAAGGCTTAAGAAGTTATATCGCCTTAAATGATCCTTCAATAATCACCTTTTTTCTTCAAACGGATGAAGCCACACGATTTGAAAGAATGATGATAAGAGGAGATAATAACGAAGACGCAAAAAAGAGGATCATCCACGATAGAACCGCTTTTGATCCTACTCAAATTGCCACAGTCGATTTTGTGGTTAATTCTCAAACTCAAAACGTCGAACAGGTCACATACCAAATTTATACTGAGTATGTTGCAGAGCTCAAACGACGAGGCTTAAGTTTAGAGTAAATAATCTTTATATTTATCCTGATTTAATGGGTTAAGACGGCAGGTTATGAGATGGCCGTTTTTTGTTTCTTCAACACTCTTAACATAGTTTTCTTTTCGAAAGGCGTTAATATCAATTTCGTATGGTAATAAAAGGGTTACTTCTTTCCAATCTTCATAGATACTCTCAAAGATAAAAGAGAGCACTTCTTCCTTATCTAGAGAATCTCCTATATCGGTAATATATTCATTAACACGAGGAAGACGAGAAAGTTGGGAAGGGGCAAACTCATCTTCATCTAAAAGATGAATTATCTTATAATCTTTCCTTTTTGCAATCGATTTGATGTAATTATCGTACTTTTTTAGTCTTTCATCATAGTCTTCTTGGAAGGCATCAACGACAACGATATAAAGAGAGGCATAACCCATTTCCTCATACATTGGCGCAAAGCACTGGTCGTAGTATTTACATTCGTTAGTGGTAAACGGAAGAGCGTTATGAAGATAAAAAGAAGGGTACTGGTAGTTATTAATTAAAGAGAGCCTAGAATCAAACTCATGACGGAAATACGTCTCTTCTAACGGGAACTCAAAGTGTGTTAATAGATAGGAGACTATATGCTTAGAAGTCGCACCTGCGCCTAAAACAGATATTATGGGTAAACCACTATCGAGGGCTTTTTGAAACTTCTTCTCTCTTTTTGAAAAGACTTCTTTAATCTGGTCATTAACGTCACTCGACTGTTCAAAATCCACTTTCAACTCTTTTTGTGGGATTCTTTTTAGATGTCTTAGTCTATCCCTTTCTTCAAGGATGTCATAAAACTTCATGAGTAAAAGAGAATAAGCATCGTTTTTCTTTGTGGACATCAAATAGTTATATAAAAGGATCGAGATATCCGCGACTGGGTAAGGGAAGTTCTTTGTAATGAGTTTATAGTTAGATAAAGAGAGATCAACATCAAAGAGAAGGATATAATCACTGTCTTGTCCACTATCGATTTCACGGTTTATTAAATAACTAAGGGCTTCTATATCTTCATCTTCAAAGATAACTTCTCCCTCTAATACGGGTAACTGTTTTCCGAAGGTGATAAGATTATCACATATTCCACAGCCTAAAAAATAGGCGACCCGTAAATGCTTATCTCCAGGAAGACGTGGATCAATCAGTATCCCTTCTAGACTCTTTCTCTTTTTTGCCATTTATAAAACGAGGTAATAGATTAAAACAAACGCGACGAGAAGGAGAATAACGACCGCTAAAATAGAGACGAGCATAATAACTATCCTTCTATCGGTCTTATTCTTACGATTGAACTTAGGTTCGTCTTCACTTCTTTCTTCGAGTTTAATGTCTTTTAATCCCATACCTATTCCTTTCTAATACACTAAATTGGTCTTGTAATGTTTGCATTGACTTTTCATATACTCGGCGTCTTTTCGTCTTATATCAAATGAAAGTGCTTTTTGAACCTGGTCTTGACAATATTTTGCCACTTCTTGAGAGGTCATATTTTCATACTCCTCTGGGTATAAAGGCTTTAAATACTTCACAAAAATCGGGTATTTTTTATATTGGGGTCTTAGTTTTAACACCCTAAAGGTCCCATAGATTGCAACGGGGACAATTGGGACTTTCGCTCTCATTGGATTACGATATGACCCATAATGGAAATCATTCATTTTATGAAGGGGATCTCTATTTCTTTTTCCTTCTGGATAGATAAACCAAGACTGATCTCCTGATTCTAGTCTCTCCTGAACATTATTCATGACCTTTAAAGAACCTTTCATATCCTCTCTATCCATAAAGTAACCGCGAAGATAATTGACACACACTCCAATGACAGGGTAATGAGAGATTTCAGTTTTTGCAACAAATGTAATTGGTTTCTCGTAGAAGGATAGAAACGCTAAAGGATCATAAAAAGATAAGTGATTAGGAGTGTATAAGACTAGTCCATCCTTAGGGATGTTTTCTTCTCCTTCAATAATAAAGTCCACTTTTAAGTCTTTTGAGAGTCTTTTAATGAGTTTATGGACCTTTTTATAACGCTTCTCGTTATTAAGTTTATCCTCGTGTTTACACCTTGGTCTAATCGAGAGTAAATAACCCCCAATAAAGGGAAAACCAAACTTACAAACTGCTCTCGTGTAATGTAGCATAGTACTCCTACTTATATAGTATTGTATAACTTAATGGGGGGATAATTAACTCTTTTACCCACTGCTTGTAGTCAAGGATTCCTCCATTGAGGAAATAGATGATAAACCAGTCATCTAGTGTTAATGTTGTCCCATAAGTCTGGTTATTAATAATTATTGCTACTTCTTTAACTCCTTCAGGACAAACCTTTTTGGAAGTGGAAGAGATAATAATTAATGGTGATAAATCGTAGTTTATATCAAACTCTTTAATGAGTTTAGGCATGTCTTTTTCTTTAAAGAGAGGACTGGCGTTTCTTCTTAAGTGATTGACGGTTTTAAACTTAATCACCATATCAAAACGCTCATCCACTGTTTTATAGTTCATATTGTTCACTTTCACAATATTATAGGTATTACCGAGTCCGTGTTTAGATAATCCTACTTCCTCTCCCATATGGAAAAATGGGATACCATAAGAGAGATCGACAATGGTATTTGCTAGCATCACTCTTTTAAGGAGAGTCTCTTCGTCATCATCAGGATTAGAGGCAAATAGTTTATCGTAAAGCGTGTGGTTATCATGACACTCCACAAAATTAAGGGATTGGGTTACATCTTTAAACCTTTTGACATTCCCATCCATATCAACGCATGTTCCAAAAAGGGCATACACCACGCTAGGTAGGTAAGAAGAGTTAGAACCAACATATCCAGTCATCGAAAGGTTATAGTCGGAGGTTGGTCCTTTAATAATATCCCTATAGGCATCGTTAAAGAAGGCCACATTATCGAGTTTATAGGAGTTTAAGATAGTCGCTCTATACTCTCCATAATCAGGATCCATACTCCAACCCTCTCCATAGAAGATAATATCGGGTTTAATCTTTTTGCACTCTTTATAGGCTTGTGTAATAGTGTCAATATCAAGTAATCCCATTAAATCAAACCTAAAACCATCAAAATCAAAGGTTTTTACTAGATAGAGGAGGGAGTCAATTATCGCTTTTCTAGCCATTGGACGTTCAGAGGCAAAATCATTACCACAACCTGATGTCGCTCTAATATAACCGGTATTACCACGTCTAAAGAAGTAGTTAGGAACGACCTTTTCAAAGTCGCAGTTTAAATAGTCATAGACATGGTTATAGACGACATCTAGTGTCACTCTTAAATCGTTTTTATGATAGGTATCAACGAGTTCTCTGACTTCAGTTAGTCTTAGATGTGGGTCTGTAGGATCCTCAGAGAGTGAACCCTCAAGGCTAAAGAAAGAGATTGGGTCATAACCCCAGTTATATTCATTTGCTACATTGTTGTCATCCACAGTTTGGTAATCGAGGATTGGTTGAAGCTGAATGGTTGTGACTTCAATAAACTTTAAATAGTCTAGTCCACATGGATTACCTTGCAAGGTTTTTCTCCCCTCTTCATAGAAACCTTGATATGTTCCTTTATGGACTATATCCGTTCCTTTATGCTCAGTAAAGTCTCTAACATGGGTTTCATAGATAATATGCTCCGTATAGGAAGATAGTTTAGTGGTAAGCGCTACCTTCTTTCTTTGTTCAATCTTATTTGTATCTACCACTACTGAATAAAGCGAGTTTGTACTAACCCCTTTTCCATAAGGATCATTACACTCTTTTGTATAGGAGTAGTTATTCACAACATAATGGTATTTTCTTCCTAGATAATCTCCTTTAAGGGT
Organism: Coprobacillus sp.; assembly: GCA_021203745.1. GTDB lineage: Bacteria > Bacillota_I > Bacilli_A > RFN20 > CAG-826 > JAJQAP01. The sequence continues at coordinate 25,814 of JAJQAP010000014.1, read as the reverse complement.
AAGTCTATAGACTCCTTTATCGGTTCTTTTCATTTCAATAAGGTCAAAATCTCCTTTATCGTTTTCTATTTTTAGAAACACGTTTAAGGATATTGGGGCCCATAAGTTAAATTCTGTTTTCTCTTTAGTGTAAGTAGCCCCTAAATCATCCCCATCATAGGTAAACATACTGTCAAACTCAGCAAATGTTGGCGCGTCACTGACATCGATTGTTAAAGGAGAGAAAGAATCGAGATTAATTTCATACTGATGACCAAACTGGAAGTCTTCATCTAGATTAAGGTAGTAGATGATGACCCCGTTAGAGGCCATATGTCTTCCTTTTCTTAAAATCTTATTTTCTCCATCATCCTTTTTGAGGTAGAAGGTATAGTTTTCCTTTTCTTTAAGGTTAGTAAAGATCATCACAGCGATGTGACGCAAGTCCATAAGTTTGGCGGTGGCAAATGAATTTTTCATGGCTAGTCCACAATTACGATAGCAACACTGTAATCCTTTTCGTGGGAAACGCTTACACCCTTATATACTTGTCCCCCATACTTGATATAGGGTTTCCCATTTACTTCGTTACAGACGATGATTTTATCGTAACTCACTCCTTTCCCTAATGCTTTAATAAAGGCCTCTTTGATGGCCCAACGTGAGGCTAGATATATCTTTTTATCGCTTCTTCTATAATATGCATCTCTTTCTTCTTCCGCTAAAATGTGGCTAACAAAAGCCTCATCTTCTTTAATACGATTAACATTAACTAAGTCAATTCCTACTGCCATTAGTATAGTACCTCCTCACTATCTACTTCATAATCGACTTCTTCTTCATGGATTAAAACCTTACTCCCTTTATTTGAGGTCGCACTTGTTTGCTCAATGATTCCTTCACTGACAAGCTGGTTAAAGATGCGTCTTGCGCGAGAGAATCCTATTGACCACTCCACCTGGATTCTACTCATACTGACATAGTCTAGTCCCATGACCCATTCTTTAATGGCACTGTATTTACCATCAGCGTCTAAATCGTTAGAGGAACCATACACTCCCGCTTTAACAACTTCGTCAGCGGCCTCTTCCGAATGGTCCACTAAATCGAGGAAGTTAGGATCATAATCAGGTTTATAGTTTTCTTTTAGATAGTTTACTATTCCAAATATCTCATCATCATCAAGGAAACAACCTTGAAGTCTTGTCGAGTCACCTTGGTTAACATCAGGAGTTTGAACGAGCATATCGCCTTTTCCTTGTAAGTAGTTAGCACCTTTCTCTCCAAGTATTGTAATAGAATCTGTCACATTAGATGTTCTTAAAGCAATATGGGTCGGTAAATTAGCTTTTAAGTTACCGGTGACAACATTTTTATCAGGACGTTGCGTAGCAATACATAGATATATACCCGCGGCTCTTGATTTTTGCGCGAGTCTTTGACAGAGATTAGTGATCTCTTTTATCTCTCCAACAAGATCTGCAAACTCATCGATAAAGACGAAGATTGAGGGCATTGTTTCTAAATTATTTGCTCTCGCGTATTTATTAAAGGTTTTAATATCCCCCACTCTCGCATTTCTAAAGACTTCATATCTTCTATTCATCTCCTCGATTAACTTCTTAAAGGCAACATTAACCTGAGAGTAATCCGCGATTATTGGACAGAGTAAATGTGGGATACCATCAAACTTCGTTAAATCGACAAACTTAGGATCCACAATCATAATTTTGACATCATCTGGGGAGTTACGCATGATAAGGGTGGCAATGATTGACTCCACAAAGACGGTTTTACCACTACCAGTGGTCCCAGCAATAATGGCGTGGGGGAACTGATCATAATCAGCCCAAATAGTTTGTCCATCAACATTAACTCCAAATCCCACGGCAAGAGGATGCTCTTTAGGGTCAGGGAGTTTTTTGAGTATTTCTTTAAAGCCCACTGTAGTTTTGTTTTCATTTGGGATTTCTATTCCTGAGTAAGGAGTGCCTAGTACTGTCTTAACAAAACGACAGGAGACCCCATTTAGGGCAATAGAGAGATCATCAATGAGGTTTTCCACTTTCGTGTAGGACACATTTTGACCATACGCAATGTTAAATCTTGTAACTGTTGGTCCTATTACATAGGAAGCTACATGAGCGTCCGTTCTAAACTCTTTCATCTTCTCATCGATTATATGGGCGCGCGATTCTGACATCTGGATATTCCCTGAATCGGCGAACGAGGAAAGACGATCTTTTAACAAGTCTAAAGAAGGTGGGATATAATTGATTCTCTTTTTTGCGGGTGTTTCAAGTTCATTCTTTGGCTCTTCATTAACAACGGGTACTTCTTCTTCTTTTTGGCTAGAAGGGATAAAGACGTTATTGGGGGCCTCTTGTATAGGTTCAGGTTCACTCTCTTTAAAGTTAGAAAGAGATTCTACTGCGGCAATCTTTTCTTCTTCTATATCCTCTTGTTCAAATTCTTCATCATCATAAGAGACAAATAGGTCTTGCTCCTCTTCTAGATTAATTGGCTCTTCTTTTTTTGAGGTGGTATCAACATAAATCTGCTCTCTAACTGGTTCAGGCTCCTTATATTGAGGTTTTAAGATTTCTGGTTCTATTTCTTTAGGGGAATCTATCTCTTCGCTTAAAACAGGGAGAGACTTTTTATCCATAAAAGGCACATCAGCGGTGCTAAAACCTCCTCTTTGTTCGTGGAGAGGTGCAGATCCATCATCGTAGTAAGCGTGTTTAAGTAAGACTCCTTCTCCTTGAGTGGGAATATAGCTTATCTCTTCTTCTTCTACCTCACTGGCCTCTTTTACAACGTTGACGTTAGACACCCTGACACGCTTGGTCTTTTCTTTCTTTAAGGATTTATCGTCGATTTCTATATCTTCTCCCTCAGGGGACACTTCACTATTCCGTCTTATGAGTTTTCTTAAGTTAGGAACAAAATAGAGAAGCACTCCGAGTACTATTAGAAGGGAGGATACAACATAACCACCGACATTAGTTAAAAGGGCAACGATAAAATAACCAAGGTAACCACCTGCAAATGGGGTATCCACACTAAAGAGATTAATAAATTCAGTGGTTCTTATATACTTTACACTAGAAAAGCAAGAATCAGAGAAATACTGGGTAAAGTTTGATAGTGTAATTAGACTAGATGTATCTAGCACACTGACATATATATCGGTAACAATTATGTCGAGTCCTAAAAATAAAACAATAGAGGCCACCACTCTAGAAGGATAGCTAACCTTTACCTTATCCTGGAAAAAGATTAAAAAGAAACCAACGACAAGCATCAAAACATAAATAACATAACTTAAAATCCCAAAGGTATAGGTGAATATAAAGGATAAAACTTTAGCAACAGGTCCAATATTAATAATTAAAACCATCGCAAGAAGCCACAAAAAAACACCTATCGCGACATAGAGACCTCTTTTATAGGAGTTAACATTATTTTCTGGCATATTATAAATTATAAAAAAATTTATGTTGTTTTTCTATAAATAAAACAACATAAACGAATTTATACCGCTTAGTCAATAACGATGACATCAAGCATCACAAGGGGTTCACGACCATTTTCTCTTCTAATCCACTTCTTAATACGCTCCTCTATCTCTTCGTAGTAGGGTTCAAAATCAAAGTTAAAGTTTGGAAGCACTAAAATGTTATTGATCTCCTCAACGAAGATATTTGAGATACTCTTTAAGATTGGTTCGGCGTCTTTTGCAAAGACAAAACCCCTCATCTGACAATCAGGACCAGCGATGATTTTGTGCTTAGATTTAGATACCGTTGCCGCTAAAATGGTAACACCATCTACTGATAGCTTCTTTCTATCATCCACTAATTCTTCTCCTTCTTTAATATAACCTAGTCCATCTACCATCGTGGGCCAAGCATGGATTCTGTTGTTGATATTTGAAAGAAGTTGAACTTTATCTTCGTTAAAGACTAGTTGAGTGCCGTTATCTAGAATAAAGACGTTAGAGTGGTTAAGTCCTATCCCCATAGAAAGAGCAAGTTTAGCGTTATGCATTAAATTGACATATGAGCCTCTTACTGGTAAATAGTACTTAGGTCTAAGTAAAGAGAGCATAAGCTTTAAATCATCTTGTTCAGCGTGCATAGAGATGACTTTCTTTTTGGCGGGCCAAACAACTTCACAACCCGCTCTATAAAGGTAATCGATGGTTCTTGTGGCAATTGATTCAAAGGAAGGGTTTGGGATAGCGGCGACAATAAAGGTATCATCTTTGGTGAGGACCACTCTCTTATCTTCGTTTTCATGCTTTGCTAAAGAGATAATTGAGCTATATAGTTCGTCTCCTTGTCCTAGCATTAAGACTACAACATCTCTTTGTCTTGCTCTTAAGAGATCTTCTTTAGAGAGAAGGTCTTCTTTTTTTATTGGCATTGTGGAATTTTCTTTAAAGAGAATATCGAGGAATCTCCTTGTAAAAGCGTCATAAGGATAGATCTTTTTATGATGGGTTTTACAGAGATTAAAGACTTCGGTAATCCTAAAAAGGTTTTGATAGAAAAGGGCGATAAATATACGATTATCGTTATTAGTAAAATACTTTTCAATAACTGAGGTTAGTTTATGATGAGGGGAGCAGTATCCATGACCATTAGCCCCTTTTGATTCAGTCATTAAAAGAAGCGTACCTTTCTCCGCGATAGAAGAGAGTTTATTTAAATCAAAGTAGTAGTCAGGATCATCCACAGTGTAGTCCACGATAAAATCAGAGGTATAAACGATATTACCCCTGTCGGTTTCAAGAGCCACCCCAAAGGATTTAGGAGCGTTATGCGCGGTTTGGAAAAACTGGAATGTATGACCAGCGATTACTTGAGTGGAACTAGGTTCAATAATCACAAAGTTAAACTTAGGCACTTTAACATGGGTAAACTCCGCCTCCGCCAGTAAAATGGTTTTTGTCGCGTTTGTGCAGTATATCGGGGCGGGGGCTTGGTTATAAAGGTAGAGAATACCACCGATATTTTCATCGTGCCCATGGGTTAAGATATAGGCTTTTAAACGATCTTTATTTTCGACTAGGTAATCGTCATTAGGAATAAAATAGTCAATTCCAGGGGTGGATTTATCAGGGAAAGAAAGACCACAATCAAAGACAAAGATGTCATCGTTTATTTCGACGACATAACAATCTCTGCCACTTTCATCAAGCCCGCCTAAAGCGACCACTTTAATACTATCGGCCATAAAACTCCTTTCAAAACTAAATTTTTGACGATTCTATCAAGTAAAATAAAATAATTCTTATGGAAAAGTTCCTGTAATTATTCTATCAAATTAGATATATTCATTAAAAGAAATATTTTTATAAAATATTTTTTGTGGCCACTAGGTTAACCCCAAGTCCTAATATATCAGTGACAATAACATCCCCAATTTGGATAGGCGCCTTGACTTTTAAGACGTTGATATATGCCATTAACTCCCCCATCTTCTCTTTGGGGATAGCCCCACTTGTTTTTACTGATAGCATGGTGTCTTTTCTATTTTGCACACGAATAAAAGTCGTAAGGGTGCGCTTAGGGGCACTAGTCTCTTCAAGAGCGTACTCTTTCCCTTTAGGGCAGAAGTTACCACTTACTTTACCATCCTCATCGATAGTAAGGTTACATCCTCTTGGGCAGCAAATACACACTAACTCTTTCATTTTCTTTCCTCGACTTTTATAGATAGGTTAATGGGTTCTTCTAACTTATCTTTTTTTAGGTTAATCATCACCATTTGGGAAGGGATAAGCGCTGTATAATTAGTTTTACTAATTAAAGTATCATTATTGTATATATAAACTGAGACATCTTTTAGATTAGATCTCACCCTAAACTTAAGGGTAAAGTCAGTAAGGATTGGGGTGGCAACAGACTGCGGGACAACATAGTTAATATTAGAGCCGTAGGTAATCTTTGTTTCAGTCTGACTTGAAAGCTCGTTATCTAGGTATGCTTTTGCCCCTTTTGCCGCTTCTCTTGCTTCCTCCACAACATAGTCCACAATATCATGAACATGGAGAGCGTTTCCACATATAAATAGACCGGGTAAAGATGACTCTTTGTACTGATTTACAGCGATACGTCCTGCCTTATCTTTAACCAAATCAAGATTATTAAGTGGACCAAGATATGGGACTAGTCCGACTGAGAGGCAGAGTGTATCGCACTCTATTTCTCTTTCAGTTCCCTCAATTGGTGTGCCTTTAGAATCGACACTAACAAGTGTTACACTTTCAACATGGTCTTTCCCTTTAACCTCTTTTACTGTGGTGCTTAAGTAAAGTGGTATATCAAAGTCATTTAAGCATTGAACGACATTTCGGTTAAGTCCGTTGCAGTATGGGGATAGCTCTGCAACACAGATAACTTTTGCCCCTTCTAACGTGAAGCGGCGTGCCATAATAAGACCGATATCGCCACTTCCTAGTATTACAATCTTTTTCCCTACTAGGTATCCATAGATATTTAAATACTTCTGGGCTTGTCCTGCCGTTATTATTCCTGATATTCTTTTGCCCCCTAACTCTATTTCTCCAGCGTTTCTTTCATAACATCCGCCTGCATAGATGATTGCTTTTGCGTGCACTTCTCTTACTCCTTCTTTACTGTTAGAGTAGGTCACCACTTTATCCTTTGAGACACTAAGGACAGTTGAGGATAGTTTATACTCGATCCCTTCTTCTTTTACTTTATCTTCGAGTCTCGTTAAAAACTCAGGTCCTGTTAACTCTTCTTTATACTCAATTAGTCCAAAGCCAGTATGGATACACTGATTGAGGATTCCTCCTAGTGTGTCTTCTTTTTCGATGATTAAAATAGACTTAATCCCAAGTTTATTAGCTTGTAGAGCCGCCCCCATACCTGCGGAGCCTCCCCCAATAATGACTAAATCCTTTTTAATCATTTTTTGACTTTCTCCTTTAAGATATAAGAAGACTGGTTATCATAATTAATTTCGTTCATATCCACTTTAAAATAAGAGGCGAGTATCTTGACTAGTTTAGGAGTGCAAAATCCTCCTTGGCACTTGCCAAAACCAAGTTCTAGTCTCTTTCTTATCGCTTTTATGGAGGTTGGGGGATTAGGTCTAGTAAAGAGGTCGAGTATTTCTCCTAGGCTGATCTGTTCACAAACGCAGACTATCTCTCCATAACTGGGGTCTTTCTTTATAAGTTCTTCTTTTTCTTTTTCAGTTAAATCTTTAAACCTTATATACCTTCTTACTCTTGGGTTAAAGTAAGGTTTTTCTTTTATATTAGGGAATAAAGGCAAGACAAGCTTCTTAACGACATAATCCCCAATCGCTGGAGAAGAAGACAATCCAGGAGATTCAATACCTGCGACATTAATAAAGGTTTTATGAGTGGGTAATCCTTCAATAATAAAGTCTCCTGTTGAGGAAGCCGCTCTTACTCCGGAAAATACCCTTATAGAGTCTTTAAAGGGGATATCTTTTATTAGTTTAGAAGCATTCTCTTTAATATATGCTCCTGTAAGTGAGTTTGTGGAGGTATCATCAACATCATCAACGATATCCGATGTTGGTCCCACTAGATAATCTCCCATTGCTGTGGGGGTAACAAGGATACCTTTTCCTTTAAGCGTAGGCGTAGGAAATATTATATGATTAACAAATGGTTTTGCGCTGTGGTCTATGACATAGTATTGACCCTTCTTTGGAATGATTTTCCAAGGTACGTCTTCAATCATCTCGGCAACTTTGTCTGCATAGAGTCCTGCACAGTTTATCACTACTTTACTTCTATATAGGTTATCTTTTGTTTTTACTTCATAGCTTCCTTTTGAAGTTAAAGATATATCTATAACCTCTTGGTTTAAAAAGAGTTTAACACCATTATCTATTGCGTTTTCAAAGAGATGATTAGTGAGTGAGAAAGGATCAATGATAGCGGCACTAGGAGCGTATAACCCTCCAAGCACATCATCAGAGATATTTGGTTCAAGGGCTTTAACCTCTTGCCTATTAAGTAAAGATACCTTTACTTTATAGGATTGCCCTTGTTTATAAAGATCTTTAATAGAATTTAATTCATCTTCACTTGTAGCGAGTGTTAAAGAGCCCACTCTCTTAAAGGGGACATCTAGTTCATCGCACACTTTATCAAAAGCGGGATTACCTAAAAGATTAAACTTCTGTTTTAAAGAACCTTCTTTTGGGTCATACCCTGAATGGATGATGGCGCTGTTAGAGGCGCTAGACCCACTCGTTACATCGTTGTTTTTCTCTAAAACACAAACTTTTAGTTTATATCTTGCTAGGTCTCGGCCAATAAACCCACCTATAACTCCTGCTCCAATAATTAGCACATCGTACATACTTTTATTATACTATAATAAATATCATTGATTAAGAAAAACCCTCTCAAAGAGAGGGTTTATTTTTTAGATGATAATTATTGATTATTCAGCTTCAGTCCCAAAGTCTAGTACTAATACGTTATCGACGACATAATCAAGATATAGGACAGAGGTATAGTATGTATCAGCATAGTACCATCCACCCAAATCGTAATTAGATTTTAATGTGTTTGTGTTGCTATTATAAGTTAAACTATTGAGATCAAAGGCATAACCATAATAGTCATAATAATCATCAGAGTATCCCATGAAGAAGGCATCAAGGACATCCCAGAGATAATCGATTAAAGCGTCATCGTTTAATGTATAGGAAGTATTAGTCTGATGGAATGAACGTGAATAGTTGTAATAACTAAAGAGATCAAAGAGTGAGTAGACTAGGTCAGTCCAAACATATCCATCATAGTTATAAGTAATATAATCGGTGTAACTTGTAAGAGTTCCACTTTCAAGGAAGGCTTTAAAGGTAGTTTGATCATCAAAGTCTAGTTGCGCGGTTGTAGTTAAACCATCGCTATCAGTATAGGTATAAAGAACTTCTCCTTGATAAGATAAGCTATCTTCATCAGTTAGATCGGAATAGTAGATTTCTTCCCAGGCAAAGTAGTTTTGCGTAGCCTTTACTGTAAAGGTATCACTATCGATTGTTTCAAGGTTATTTAAATAACGGTTGTAAGCAGCGCTATTCATTGAGTAATACTCTTCGAGAGTAATTGTTTCACCCTCTTTATAGGAATAGGTGATAGTGTTTGTATAGCTGACATCTTTTCCTTCATTAAAGGCAGTCTCAAACCTAGCAAGATCATTACCTAAATCAGATTCTTCATCGTAAAGTTCAAAGCTATCAATATATTGTAAGCAAACATTATCGAGGAAGAACATTGATCCATAATCTGGGTTTAACTCTTCATCGTAGAAGAAGTGTAAGAGCGTACAAGCAAAGTACTCACCCTCCGCTATACCAGTCCATCCCGCAGGGATAATCGAACGATCCGCTCGCCCAGTGCTAAATGGAGAGCTCCAAGAGACGGCAGTATCAGTGCCAAAGAAGAAGGCATTGTAATAAGCAATTGTGGCTTGGTCACTATCACCAAATAGGACTAGTTCAAGCCAGTTATAAGGATCATCATAATCTGTTCCTTGATAAGCCACGGTAAGGATAATATCTTCACCCTCTTTATACTCTTTTACTCCATTATAAGAGATTAATCTGAGTTTAATTGGGCTTAATGTGCCATCGGTCTTTTGGCTAGCACCACCGATAACACCAGAATCGAGTCTTCCGTAGTTATCAAAACCAGCGGCACGAGTAAATCCTGTTGTGTAGTAGAAGTTTTGTTGGTCAGTATCGACGGTTTCGACAGTGGCATCGATAATTTGCGCTCTGCCATGATATGTATTCATGGTGCCTGTGACATTGACGAGTGTTTCAATTGTCACTTCAGGACTATTATCAGCTAAAATCACTTCGATTGCGGTAACTCCATCATATTCACTAACGGTAATAGAATTACCATGACTTGATGTCACAATGACGTTTTCGAGACTGACTTTTTGACCAGTGAGGTCAAACTGTTCGGTAAAACGATCATACACTAAAAGGTCGCTGATTGTATAAAGGGTGGCATCATTATTTCCATCACAAGATGTGGTAGACCCGACACCAAGGACGAGGACAAGGGCCGCCATAGCGGTTAATAATTTCTTTTTCATTTTTTGTTTTTTGTTTTCTCCTTTCGTTTGTCCTTAATAAGTTTATTCTTCTTTTAGTCTTTAATAAAGTATTTTGTATAAAAATGAATTTTTATACATTTCCTTAATAGGATAAAACCCTCCCATAAAGGGAGGGTTAATTATATATGTTGTAATTAGTCTTTCTCAGCAGTAACAGTGTTACCGATGGTGTTATCACCAATTGTCACATCGCAGTACCAGGTAAATGAAGCCCAGAAGACAACATCACCAGTTGGATGTGAGGTTGTGTTATAGTACCAGCCCGTATCTCGAGCGTATGTCGCACGGAAGAAGTCGTTTCCATCTTCTTCACCCTTGACATAGAAGATATCTTCTAGGGTTGGAAGAGTAAGATCCTCGTCTTCCCAGGTATAGGTAGTACCCCATCCATTTCCGGCAAGGCAATCCCAAAGATCATGGACGACATTAGAATCGTTAACAAGGAATTGAGTACCGGTTAACTGTTCTCCATTGATGTCTCTTGTCACCTGACCGTTATCATGGAAGCTGGTATCGTAGTAGGCCATATCATAGAGGGTAAGGTAGTAGTAATACCAAGTGCCTTCATATGTATACACAAATTCCGCATTATTGTCCGTAGGGGTATATTCACCCTGATATCCACCTTCAGCAATGCTTGAAATGAAGGTATTATAGGCATCTTCAGTATAGAAGTAATATAGATCAGTCCATTGTTCCTCATCTTCATCGGTCCAGTCAACCCATACTTGATTGAGGTAATCGTAGTCGCCACTTGTTAATGAAGCATCTCTCCATAAGACTTCAAAGCGTGATGGACATGCTCTAACCCAACAATTATCCTCTGTTTCTGTGGTACCTAAAGCAAGATAATCTTCAAATTCAGGTGAGAGGTTATCACCAGAAGTAACCCAACCAGTTGTCTCGCTAGAATCGATTTCAGTACCTTCAAGGGTCTTATATGTGATGTGAGCGGAGTAAGAGGCACCATCATCACCAGATTCATAGGCTGAAGCAAGATTATCAAATAATGTTGTCAATGCGCTCTCTTCGTCATAGAGTTCGTATCCTTCAAGAGATGGTATACAAATATTATCGATGTAGAACATTGGACCCATACCAAATGAATCGAGTTCTTCATCGTAGAAGAAGTGATAGAGTCCTTTTATAACGGATTTTTCACCTAGACCTGTCCAAGTGGCAGGAATTTCAGAGTGAGAATCCGCATAGTTAAATGGATCGTCCCATGTTACAACGCTTCCTGTGTTATTGCCAAAGAAGTAGGCATTTAAATAGTTAAGGGTTTGCTCATCTGTATCACCCCAGACGATGAAGTCAATATAGTCATTTGGATCCTCATCACCTTGGTAACAGACGGTAAGAATGGAATCTACACCTTCTTTAAACTCGGTTATTCCGTTAAAAGAAACGATTTGAAGTGGGACATCAGTAGCAAGGACACCTGAGGCTGTACGACCAAAGGAATCAAATTGTGAGAATGTTGTCATCCCACCTGTGACATAGACAGCTAGTCTTGTATCGTCCACTGTGGTAACTGTGGCGTCTACAATACGGCAACGACCATGATATGTTTCAACAGTGCCTGTGACATCCACAGTGGTTCTGATTTTAATATCAGGATCGGCTTTCTTTTGGACAACCTCAACCGTGGTGTAGGTAGTTTGTAAGGCGATGGTTAAAGTATCGCCGTGTTGACCATTAACAACGGCATTCTTAATGGTTACTTTTTCTCCATCAAGGACAAAAAGACCAGTAACATTATCATATTGTAAGACTTCTCTGATCGTACGGACTGTTCCTTCATTTGAACCGCAACCGGTAACAGAGAAGACAAGTGCTAAGCATGCAAGTGTTGTCATTAATCCTTTTTTCATAATAAAAATTCTCCTTTCTTTCATAAACTTTTATTAGTCTATTGTTATTTTTGCGATATAGCAAGTAGTTTTTTACAAAAAACTATTATTTATAACGATTGATGTTATACCAGTTTTTAATAATGTTATTATTAACCTTACAAAGAGAGAGACCTAGTCCCTTATAGGTAAGTAGATAAATACCATCTTTAGTGTCTTTAGATAAAGTATGGCCACTTATATACTCATTACATTCTTTTTCAGTTAACTCTAATTTAAACGAGTAATCTTTTAATATCCTTCCGTAGTGGACATCGTACTTATACACTTGATTGTTACTAATTTTACCAATACGTACACAGGGATAAGTGACATTTAACTTATTAAAAATTTTCTCATCTATTAGTCTAGGTAGTGCAAACAAATACCCTTTATACTCTAAATAATAAGGTAAGGGGTTTTCTTTAAATCTAGACTTATAGTTAAGGGTATCCTTATCTATCTTTTTATTCTTTATATTAGTATATATAGATTCACCTTCTTTTTTTATTAAGCAGACATATTGACCCTCTCCCTGGTAGAGATAAGGGAAAAGATGAATTCCATAAGGTTTATATCTACTAGTATAAAAAGATGAATAGGAAGGGATATTAATTAAAGAAGCATCACTTCTATTATTTAAAAGGTATTCAATTATATCTTCATCCTCCTCTTCACTATAGGAGCAGGTAGAATAAGATAAGACTCCTCCTGGTTTTAACATATCAAAGGCCATTAATATTAATTCTTTTTGTGCTTTTTGGTATTTTAAGACTTTATTATAGGTCCAGTCCTCTTTCATCTTTTCTTCTTTTCTAAACATCCCAGAACCGCTGCAGGGGGCATCTAGCACGACCTTATCAAAGTAATTTAAAAAGCTTAAATAGAGATCATTCTTTTTAAAGTCATTATTTGTAATTACTAAATTAGTTAAACCTAGAGAAGCTGAGTTAAACTCTAATGAGTTTAAACGAGCGGATGATATATCATTAGAGATAATTAAAGAGTTAGGATAAGAAAAGGCTAACTGGATAGATTTACCTCCAGGTGCCGCGCATAAATCGAGGATAATATCCTTATCATTAACTTCTAATATTGAAGCGGGTATCATCGCTCCTGGATCAGAAAGGTAATAACACCCTAGTTCATAAAAGAGATTTTGTGATGGTTTAAGACTTTCTTTATCATAGATAAAGGAGTTTTTTATTAAAGGGTTTTCTTTTAGACTAGGATATTTATCTAAAAGAAGGGATTTATCAATCTTGTTGGGGTTAATAAGTATTCCTCCTTTTGGGGGTTTATCTAAAGAGGTAAGGAGTGAATCAATCTCTTCTTTATTTAGGTATGTTTCTAAATGTTTTACAAAGTCCATAATTAAAGTTTACAATAAAACTATCAAAAATGACATTTATATAAAAGGGGGAGACTATTATGAGAATGGTCGACATCATCACAAAGAAAAGAGATGGTTATCCTTTAAGCGATAAAGAGATAGCTTTCTTTATTAAAGGATACACAAAAGGAGATATCCCTGATTACCAGGCAAGTGCGCTAGCTATGGCTATCCTCTTTCAAGGGATGGATAAAAGAGAAATTGCCACATTAACACATGAAATGGAATATTCAGGGGAGACGATGGATCTTTCTAAAATTAAAGGGGTAAAGATTGATAAACACTCGACAGGTGGTGTAGGAGATAAAACATCTTTGGTTTTATGCCCAATGGTTTGTGCGTGTGGGGCAAAAGTTGCTAAGATGTCTGGACGTGGACTAGGTCATACTGGAGGCACTCTTGATAAACTAGAATCTATTCCAGGTCTATCAATAACAGAAACGGATGAGCAGTTTATTGACCAAGTTAACGATATAGGTATTGCTATAATTGGTCAAACTAGTGAACTTGTCCCCGCGGATAAAAAGCTATACGCTTTAAGAGATGTCACTGGAACAGTAGAAGCTATTCCTTTAATTGCCTCTTCTGTAATGAGTAAAAAACTAGCTTCAGGCACAGACACAATCCTCTTAGATGTTACCTTTGGAGAAGGAGCATTTATGAAAGACCTAGAAAGCGCAAGAGAGCTCGCCACCACCATGGTGGAAATCGGTAACTCCTTAGGTAGAAATACAAAGGCGGTTCTCTCCGATATGAATGAACCACTTGGATACGCTGTAGGTAATGCCCTAGAAGTTAAAGAGGCAATAAACGCACTTCACGGAAATGGTCCTAAAGACTTAATGGAGTTATGTTATACATGCGGTTCAATAATTTTAGAACAAGCAGGACTCGCTAGTTCAAAAGAAGAAGCGGATACAATGCTTCATAAGGTTATTGAAGATGGAAGAGCCTTTCAGTGTCTAGTCAATATGGTTAAAGCCCAGGGCGGGGATATATCTTATCTCTATGAACCCTCTAAATGGGTTTTATCAAATAACATCATTGAAGTAAGAAGCGATAAAGAAGGATATATCAAAAGGATTAATGCCCTAGCAATAGGAGAAGCCTCGATGAAACTAGGCGCGGGAAGAGAAACACTAGATGACCTTATCGATATGAGTGCGGGCATCATCTTAGACAAAAAGGTTGGAGATAAAGTTAGTAAAGGAGACTTACTTTGCACGATCTACACAAATAAAGAGGACTATAATGAACTAATCCCCGATATTAAAGAAGCTTATGAATTTGTCTCTAGTCCTGTAGAGGTTCATCCAGTGGTCTGGGAAGTCGTTGAGTAAATATATCTATATTTATATATAATAAAAACCCTCCAAATTGATGGAGGGATTTTTATATGTTTGATAAAGTAGATTAATCTTCGTTAGAAGCACCATTGATTGCGATATCTTTTACCCAATCAACATCACCAACTTCACCCTGCTCTAAATCATCTTTTTCCATGACTTCACTAATTAAGGTGAAGGCACGACGTAATGATAGAGCGCTCTTGACCTTGAACACAAGTGGGATATCAGCATAGATTCCTTTGGCTCCGGCATCCTGCACAGGAACTGTGGACTCTCTGTAATCCTCTGGGTTTAAAGCAAAGTATAGCTTTAGACTCTTACCTGCAATCGTGATCTTGACGTATGTCTTACGATGGAGACGGAATGTATCACCACTATTGGAGACACGAGACTTAACTCCGTAAGATAAAATGTTATTCTTGAGGGCATTATAGTTGCTCTTCATCTCATCGTCCGCTTCGACAATTCTTGTCTGGAATGGAATACGAACGATTTTTGTCTTTTCCACAGGGACTGCTTTAGCAGCAGGTTTTGTGGCTTTTTTCGCTGGGGCAGGAGCTGGTTTTGGGACAGGCTCTTCCACGACTTCAGCGACAGGTTCAGCTTCAGGAACAACTTCTTCCTCTTCTACGGGGGCAGGAGCTTCTTCCGCTTCACGATTATAGATTTGAACAACTACTGGTGAAGACTTCTCTTCACCACTTAACGTTTCCCCCTGGCATTCACACTTATCCTCTTCTTTTGGACCTTTGCATGGTTTACCATCTGGGCCAATACCATTGAAGTATTGAACGACAAGTGGACCACCGAATGTGACACCAGTTTGTGGATTGAGCTCTGTAGCACCAACTTCACCATTGGCGTTAGTTCTTGCAACTTCATCTCTAACGATGTCTCTTACAACCTCTCTTAGAAGTTTAACAAGATCATCAGATGCTGTTGCACTAGCACTCTCTTCAGCTTTTGGAGCTTCTTCGGTTTCAATTTCAGGTTCTTCTTCAATTGAAGCGGCAAACTCAGGTACAACTTCACCTTCGTATTCAGCTTCTGTTGTTTCTTCATTTAAGAATGCTTTAACAGAACCTTCTCTCTTTCTGCATGTCGCACTTAGGGATGCAATCCAGAAAATGACTGTACAGATGAGACCTAAGATATATGCAGCAAGCATACCAAGGTAATACCAGAATCCTAGTTGATTGTAAGCATAAATTGTGACATCACTAGGTAGATCTCTACCAAGGAGAGCATCAATTAGGTATCCACAAGTGACTCTTGTATCCCAAATACCAATTGCGAGAACAATGAATCCGAGGAGTGGTAAAACAACCCAACCACGACGTCCAACACAAGCAAGAACAATTGATAGAATGATGATGACAACTAGAACGATAAGTCCAATTGTTTCACCGAGATATCCATCGACTTGGAATAGAGCACTCCACTCTTCTCCGTTCCAACTTGCAAAGTATGTCTTGATGGGCTCAAATTGATTAGTTAGATATGTAACGAAATCACCTTCATGGAATAGTCCTTGGATGAGGAATAAAACCGCCCAAATGACTACTAGAATAAGGGTGAGTAATCCAGTTACAAGTAATGTTTTTTTAAGACCAGTTTTCATACTAAATCACCTCTTATTTATATTTTATAAATAAAATAATAAAATGCAATATTTTTTTGTTAATTAATTGGCGGTTTTGCGTTATTTTTAGGAGTTTACTAGTAGTTTTCAAGTTTTTTTGAAACCAAAAAACACTGCATTTTTGATAAAAACTGATACATTTTCCTAATTTACAGGGTTTTTAAAATGAAGAAAAAAAACGCGATTTTCACGCGTTTTATTTTCTTTTTATTTTTGGTGATCCCACCGGGAATCGAACCCGGGATTAGACCTTGAGAGGGTCTCGTCTTAACCTCTTGACCATGGGACCAAGGTGCACTTAATTATTTTATAGGAGTGTGATTATATAATCAATTCTTTGTTTACTCTTTTCAAGTCCAAGAACTCTCATAACGTAATATAGATTTGGTGAATTTTTACGTGTCGTTAAAGTAATGCGGAGAATCTCTGCAACATCCGCGACCACTCCTTTATAACTATCTGGGCTTTCTTTATATTCTTTGTTATTTGCGGCAAAACCTAATTTAGCCCCGATTTGTTTTAAATGGTCAAACCAAACACTTTCCTCGTCAGGAAGATCAATATTATCATAAATTGCCCTTAAAACTTCTTTTATTGTTTCGTTATTATATTTTTCTCTGTTAAATGGGAGGTTTTTTATATCATTTACGATATTTTTCCAATCATCCTCGTAGAAAAACGCGATATTTTCATAAAGATCAATAAAACGGTAATAATCTTTTCTTGGATTTTCTTTTTCTCTTTCGATATTTAAAATCTCTTCAAAATAAGCTCTATCGCTATCAATCACCTCTTTTAATTTAGGAGAATACTTCGTTGCGTACTCATAAGCCATATCCGTTATCTCTTTTTTGGTTAATTTAGCAAGACATTCCCGACTAAAGAAATTGAGTTTATTAATATCAAAAAGCGCTCCTTCTAAAGAAACCTTATCAAAAGTGAAGTTAAATTGGTCCATATCTTTAAATTTATGAGCAAAAATCCATTCCTCAAAATTTGAATTAGCGATAGTCATTAAATACATAATAATCGCTTCTGTTGGATAACCCTCTTCAAGGAAGAAGCTGACCGCGGCTTCTTTATCTAGACGCTTAGAGAGTTTTCTTCTAGTCCCCTCTTCTGTCTGTTTTAAGATTAACGGAAGATGAGCATATCTAGGAGCTTCCCAACCAAGCGCCTCAAATAAATCAAGATGGATTGGTAAAGAGGCTATCCACTCCTCCCCTCTAATCACTGTGGTGGTTCTCATAAAGTGATCATCGACAACATGAGCTAAATGATATGTTGGAAGTCCATCGGATTTATAGATGACGATATCTTGATCGTTTTGGGCGATATCAAACTCTCCTCTAATGAGGTCATGGATTCTAATTTTCTTAATGTGGTTGCCTAAACTCTTAAAACGTATAACAAAAGGTTTACCACTATCGATTAGGGCTTTTCTTTCATCGTTATTTAAGAAACGGTACTTAGCAAATTGCCCATAATATCCAGTAATAAGTTTTGCCGCTTCTTGTTCTTTTCTCATTGCGTCAAGTTCTTCTTGGGTGGCAAAACAAGGATAGGCTCTTCCTATCGAGATTAAATATTTAATCACTACTTTATAGATATCCGCTCTCTCGGACTGGACATATGGTCCATAATCTCCGACTTGCTTATCTCCTAAAAATCCTTCACTAGGAGTGATATTAAAGGCTTTTAACTGATCAAGGATAATTGTTTTACTATTTTCAATTTCTCTTTTTGTGTCGGTATCTTCAAGACGTAGATAGAAAACACCACCAGATTGACGAGCGACTTTATCGCAAATCATCGCGGTAAAAAGAGAACCTGTATGCAAAAAACCAGTTGGGGATGGAGCGAACCTCGTTACCTCTGCCTCTTCTTTGAGGTTTCTTTTTGGGTAACGCTTTTCTAAATCCTCAATTGTCTCCTTAACTTCAGGGAAAATATAATCTGCAAGTTCTTTATCGGTTAACATAGGCCTATAAAATTATATATTGCAATAACGTCTCCTTTTTCTTATAATAAATACCAGTTTTGCAGGCGTAGTTCAATGGTAGAACACTACCTTGCCAAGGTAGATACGCGGGTCCGATTCCCGTCGCCTGCTCCAGAGAGAAATCTCTCTTTTTTTATGCCCAGGGGTTAGAATCGTCTCCTCCGTAGTATCCTCCATTGCCATTATTTTGATTATCGTTATTATTATTTTGGTTATTTTGGTCATCATTATTCACTGTGTTATATGGATCTTGACCATTCTTTCTCATCTCTTCTTCCATCGCTCGACGTTGAGCTTCTGTATACATTGCTTGAGCGTTGAGTCTTTGATACATCTGCTGGTTATACTGTAAGGTCGCGTTTTGATAGCCGTCTGACCACTTCTCATTCATCGCCATGGTAAGAGGCATAAAGAATGGCATAAAGAAGAATAGAAGTCCATAACCAGCAAGTAAACCATAAACCATATAGAGTTGGTAGGTATCAATAGATGGGTTAATACAGACAAGGGGAATAAAGACCACACAGAAACCAACGAGGAATATCCCTAACTCTGGACCGATAAATGACCAAAGGTCTCCTCGATACTTCGCTCCATTCATACGAAGGGTGATTTTAAAGATTTCTGAGATTGTCGCGGGGTTATTTTGAGGATGATCCACACGATAGTAAACAGAAACACTGTGTTTAGAAATGTTATAAAGGAATGTCATATTAAAAGCTAGAATTACAGGAACCGTTCCAATAACGGAATATATAAGGTACATGTTATAGGTACCCGTTTCAATTAACCAATCATTAAGAGAGAGGTACTCTGTAGGTAATCCTTCATAGACATATTCGTTAATAATTGAATTCATTTCACTATATAAAGAAGCATCGATAGATTGACAGACGAGTATCGCAATAAAGTAGAAAACCATATAGGCGATAAAGTAAGCGAGGAGTCCCCATAAAAGGGATTTCCAGAAATGGAAAGTTTGACGATATCGTCTTGTATAGTATCCACCAAAGAGAGAGAAGAAACTTCTCATTGTAAGGTTAGACCCATTTTTATACATCATGTAGTTATTTGCAAAGCAAGAGAAAACGACAGGCAGAATAAGAATGGGGACAAAAATAACCACAATGGATAAAATTGTATAGCCGCCATAATTAATGAGTCCAAGACACAAAAGGGCACATATTACCGCAATGATTACAAAGGAGAGTATCCAGTTAATTAACCATTGGCTCTTATAGATAGAAAAACCATTCACCCAGATATTTCTTTTCGTGGGTGAAGAATCATTATCCACAACATTAGGATTATCATAATCTGGCATTATTTCTTATCTCCTTTCCTGAGATTTATGTTATCTAGTGTTTTAACCGCACTAGCGAGTTCATCTGGATTTAAGAGGCCAACGTCTCTTGATTCAATGGCCTTGATGAGTTTTTTAAACTTTCTTCTTTGAATGAGGTAGATTGTTTTACTATCAGAGGTTACTCCCACTTTACATTCGTCGTTGACGATGACCACTCCAATGAGTAACGATTCGTCAAGTCCTGTCATTTTTGAGGCTTCTTTCATCGTGGAGTTTATCGACATATAGGGATTATCGATGTAGTGTCTTCCATCTTTTGTATACTCCACTAAAGAGAGATCTTTTGGGGTTCCCTCTATATCCCCTTTATAACATTCGTCGTTTATTAAGTATATATACTTATTCGCAAATAAGATATGGTCAATATTCTTTTTTTCTCCAGTAGAAGCGATAAAGGAGAAGTTATTAATGAGGTAGTAGTCATAGACTACAGCAATTTTGTGGATTATCCGGTAATCAAAGTAATGGTAATGATTTCTTAGTACCACCCTTCGAACTGGAAAGAAAACACACAGAAAGATAATTGCTAAAACCGCAATAGAACCAAACACAACATAAAGGATTTGTGCGGCGCTCACTCTACTTCTGCCTCCACGAGTTTGAGATTGTCATTAACATAGATATCATAGAAGTCATTGACATCTTCTCTTTTAATTATTAACACAAGGTTAATAATAATCGCTATCCCTAGAGTTAGGTAAGAAACAAGAGAGACAACAAAGGATCTAATTAACATCTTTGTTAATGATATGGGTTTACCATCTTTATCCACAAACTGAAGATGAAAGATGCGCATCCCAATGGTGTAACCCTTCATAAACATGGAAGGGATAAAGAGATAGAGGAAAGATAAAACAAAACCCATAAGGATAGATAAGACAAGGATTGTAATATCCCCTCCACTGACTTCTTGTAATCGAGAGAAACTAATGCTAGTAGGGACGATTACCAAAGCAGCAAGCACTAAACAGAAGACTAAATCCACAAGTGATGAATATATTTTTAACGCTCTTAGCCTTCGATTTACATGCATAAAAATAATATACCAAATAATGCGGTTATAAAAAAGTTAATAAATCATAAATTATTTATTAATCGTAAATTGTTTCCCCGTTAAAGGCGGCACTCACAAAACGATTTATTTCTTCATTAGTTACTTTATGGGATTCAGGAAGATTATTTATATCAAACCAACTGACGTCATCTGTTTCATACTCATGTTCTTTTAAATCTCCGACAAGTTTTGCCTCAAATAGCACTACGTATTCAGGAACTGAGGTCGGTTGCTTAAATGGGGTACGAGAGCATACACCGACAAGTCTTACTATTTCAATACTCGCTCCCGCTTCTTGCATACACTCCTCTTTCGCGGTTTCACTTGGACTATTATATAAGTCTGACCAACCTCCAGGTAAAGAATAGGTATGAGTGTTAGCCTCTCTTACCATTAATACTTTAGTTCTATCTTCGTTAAAGATAATCGTACGCACACTAACATTAGGAGTGGGGTAGACATTTCTTTCAAAATAGTTATTACGATCAAATTTGACTTCTTGGAAGTCCTCTAAAAAGTGCGTAGATAAATCACTTAACTCTTGGTAATTAGATAAAGCATAGGGATCTTTAGAATGGACAAGTCCAATCTTTGAGATTGCCTGCACTTTCACTACAAAGTCATAAATGTATTTTGAATCCATACCTATATTTTAATATCTTTTTTAAAATTAGAGTAAATGTTTTAATATAGAGTTATGAGTGTTATATTAATTGCTTTACTTGTGACGATTGGTGTGGTTATTGTTGCTGTGGCGGTTGTCTTTGCTTCAGGCATATACCACGTCAGAAAAGGAAGAGTATACATCATGGAAAAGTATAATGAGTTTTATAAACTCTTAGAACCTGGATGGTACTACTTTGCCCCTCTTGTCTACCATCGCAAGGCGTGGTATCCCACCACTGACCAAGTAAGAACCTATAAACTCGATAATGGAAACACCATTAATCTATACTATCGAATCAGTGATGTATGTTTATACCATTATGGGGGTATAAAGATATACGATAAGTTAATCTCAATTGTAGACACTCATGAAAGTGTCAATGACGAGATATTTAAAGAAGGGTTCGCTGAAATAGGAATTGAATATATTAAAATTGAACCAGTAAAGAAATAAAGAAAAGCACCATGTAGGTGCTTCTTTTTATATTTAACTAATTAGCTTTCTTTTTACGTTTCTCTTCACCATCATTCATGTAGTTAGTGAAGACATTTAAGAATTTATCGGGAGACACTGTATCAAGCATTCCGTTATACGCAATAGAAATACGTCCTGTCTCTTCTGAGACCACTACAGTGACAGAATCAGAGATTTCACTAATCCCTAAAGCCGCTCTATGACGAGAACCATACTTTTCAGAAAGCGATTTTGTGCTTGGGGTGTAAAAACAAGAGGCCGCAAGAATCTCATCTCCGTGGATGATAACCGCCCCATCATGAAGTCTAGTTCCAGGATAGAAGATAGTTAAGAGTAGTTCTGTACTTACAGGAGCGTTGACTGCAACACCCTTTTCTGTACTTTCTGATAAGACGACGTTTCTTTCAAAGGTAATAATCGCTCCAATTTTAGATCTAGACATCTGCTGCACCGCAGCATTTACTTCAGAAAACACTTCATTTTTATCGTAGATACGATCAATTGTCGCTCTTTGTTTAGTTCCTGTTTTCTTAAAGGGATTACCAAGGAAAGATCTAACATCGCCGATATTTGCAAAGACAATCGCAATAAGAAAGACCGCAAAAACAGCGACAACGGCAATAAATGCATAGAATAATTCAAAAATTAAGGTGGCAAGAGCCAAAACAAGGGCAATACTCGTTGTAATAAAAGCGGATGTTTTACGACAAACCCTGTATAAACAAAGGTAAACAAAAGCAAAAACGAGTAAAACGACCACTATTGAGATAATGAATGCGGTCATAGAATCTTCCCAAAGATAATTTAATGCAAAATTCATACTTTTATGATAGCAAAAAAGGACATAAATCTTCAATAATCTTTATTAAAAATGGGTCATTTTATTAAAATACGTGCAATATTTTATTGTTTAATTCAAAATGCAGAGGGTTTTATAAATTATGCTTATATATATAAGCACATATTGAAAAAAGAGAGTATTTAAAATATAATAACTTAAGATATTGGAGGTACATTAATATGACAACTCCTCACATAGACGCCCCAGATGATGCATTCGCAAAGGTTGTAATTATGCCTGGCGATCCTTTAAGAGCGAAGTGGATTGCTGAGACTTATTTAAAAGACGCTAAACTTGTGAACCAAGTAAGAGGAATGTATGGATATACGGGCTATACAAAAAATGGAAAGCGAATTAGTGTGATGGGTTCTGGGATGGGAATGCCATCAATTGGTATTTATTCTCATGAACTATATTCCTTCTTTGGGGTAGAAACTATCATTAGAGTAGGAACATGTGGAGCCTATCAAGATGATATTGATCTCTTTGATGTATTACTTGCCTCGACAGCATGTACGGATTCAAATTGGGGTTATCAATATGGTGTTCCTCAAATCAGTGTTGGTGCCGATTTTGAACTTGCGAAAGCGGCTTCAGACGTTTTAGACAAACGAGGTCTAAGATATCACGCAGGAAGTGTTTTAAGTGCAGATGTCTTCTATGACCCCGATCCTAACTACTATAAGAAATGGAAAGATTTAAATGTTTTAGGGGTAGAGATGGAATCCTATGCCTTATATCTAAACGCTATTACATTAAAGAAAAGAGCGTTAACTCTACTTACAGTCACAGATCATTTTACAAAGGAAGTGAAAAAAGCCACTCCTGAAGAAAGGCAATTAGGTCTCGGTAAAATGATAGAAGCAGCCCTTGAGGTAGCGGAACAATATGCCTAAAGAACCTCAGATAAATCTTTTATCACTTCTCCTTCCAAAAAAAGATGTTTGCTATATCACTAACACTGAAAGTGTTAAAGAAGTAATGGCAAAGATGGAAGAGAAAAAATATAGTATGATTCCTGTTTTAAATGAAGAAGGGATATACCTATATTCGATTAGTGAAGGGGATATACTCTATTATCTGAAAGATAATTTCTTCGATATGAAGAATATCGAGGATAAACCTATCTCTATTGTCCCTCCAAGAAGACAAATTAAATCTGTGGCAATGGAAACCACAGAAAGAGATTCCTTAGAGTTAATCTCCACGCAAAACTATGTTCCTGTTGTGGATGATCGAAAGATGTTTATCGGTATCATTACAAGAAGTGCATTAGTGAGTAAATTTAGAGAACTTGGTTTAGGAATTTTTCCTGAAGATAAGTAAAAACTAGTTAAATAAAAAGACCTCGCATAAAACTGCGGGGTTTTTATTATAAGTGTATTATTTATGAGGGTGTATGAGCCGCTCGATAATAATCGATTCCATAATGGAAGATTTGTCCCGCTTCATCAGTGTAAGTAAACTCACCAATAAATTCTTGTGCAGAATAAGAGTTTTTATAGTTTCTTACATAACTTTGAATACAGAGAACACTATTATTTGTGGTAAATGTGCAAGTTGTTTCAACATCATAAGGACCACTCCAATAGTTACTAGATGGAGTTAAAACATCGAATGGAGTTTCATCACCAAAACTGAATAGTCCAGATTTTGTAGTGTTATTTCTATCATATGTGAGAGGTGCTCCATCACTAACGCCGCCTTCCCAATCATAGACAGTAATTGTTGTTAAAACAGGATAGTACCAATAGAGGTTACCTAAAAGACGTTGTACTGTACCACTTGTATCTGAGTATTCTTTTGGTGCGTATAGTGTTACTACTTCACCATTCTCATCGGTTAATGGATCACCATTATCATCTGTTGGATTATATTCTACTACTGCATTATTATTATTATATTTACCACTATCGTTATCAATGGTCACATAATGATCAAACCCTATATCAATTACCTTAGTATCGTATGTTGTTAGTCCATCATTAGAGGTGAATTCAAATTCAGCGTGCTTTGTAGTCTCCACTTCAACGATAACAGAGATATGCAGTGTTTCGGAGTAAGACAGTGTATATGACTCTACATCTGCTTCATCAAGTCCGTTATGTTTATAGTTATATTCATCATCGTATTCAGCCACTATATAGTGATCACCTTCATCCTCACTAGTAAATGTATAACCCTCTTTAACATCCTTAGTCTCATCCATTGTCAGTGTGTAATCTAGAGGTATGCCATACTTTGTAATTGTTATTGCAGGGATCCAGGTATAACCCTCACTATCACCCACAGCAATAGTGATTGTCACCAATTTTGTATCAGCGTTATAGACAAATGTGGTACCTCTTTCATTTTCATCTGATTCTAGATTCCAATGGAAGTATGGTTCCACCACTCCATAATCAAGGATGTTAGATGGATTAAATTCAAAGTCAGTAAAGATGTAGTTCTCACTAGTGGCGCTTGCGTCCACTGTATAACCCGCTAAAGAAGCCCATAGTTCATTAATAATTGTAATTTCATGATAGACAATGCCGTCTGTTATTTGCGTAAAGTCAACAGTAAAGTCAGCGTCTAGACCAAGAATTCCAGTATTTAATTCCATAACATGGTCTTCATCTTCATATTCATAGTTTTTGTAAGTTTCAAAGACAGAGGCAAGTCCCTCACTAAGTGATGTATAACTATCATGCTCAAAGGAGTAATCAAAATATTTGGTATCTTCTTCACTAATCCAGTTATATTGCTTTAAATCACCAATAATGGTGATATTAGATCCATCACCTTGCTGTTCCACTAAAACACCAAAGCCCATAACACCAGTTTCTCCTTCATATTGACCCTCGGTTACATATTGGTTTGTGGTGACATTTTCTAGGGTAACATTACAAGATGAACTGATTAATAGATTTGCATAGGCTCCTCCATTAATGACAGTGTCTCTAATTATAAGATTAGAGGCTCTATTTCTTACCGCGGCTCTTCCACCTTGGATATA
>JAJQAP010000088.1 GCA_021203745.1 Coprobacillus sp. | reverse complement strand
AAAAGGTAGTTCCTTATGAAAGAAGGGATATAAAGGAACTACCTCCCAAAATGGCAAATTAAGTATTTATTTATAAGAGTTATAATGCACAGTGGCACTTAAGAATAAGTCGTTTCCTGGTCCATATGATATTGCGTACCAATCCGAGGCTGAACCTCCATAATAGACATCAGTTAAAGAGTAACAATACTCAAATACATAGTTACTAATAGAAACAACACTGACTGGGACATAGACTTCTTTAAGCGCCATACAGGTAGAGAAACAATATTCACCAACATGAGTGAGTCCATCAGGTAGACGAATAGAAGTTAATGAGTAGCAGGCAGTAAAGCAATATGTTCCAATGGTGTCTACACTATCGGGGATATCAATAGAAGTTAAGGATATACATTGACGGAAGGTTTGCCAGCCTATACTCGTTAAAGTGGATGGCAAGCTTATCTCTCTTAGGTTATAACAATCCATAAAGGCAAAATCAGATAACTCTTTAACGCCTTCAGGAATAACAATTGACTCTAGGGCGTAGCAGTTATAGAAAGCGGACTCTCCAATAACCTCTAAACCATCTGGAAGAGTAACACTCTTAATCGCATAGCAGTTTTCAAAGGCGTTTGTGCCTATCTCTTTTAGGCCCGGGCCAAAGGATAAACTTGTTAAAGCAGAGCATGTATCAAAAGCGCTTTCTCCAATACTTTGAAGACCGCTATGGAAGTTAATAGATGCAAGAGCATAGTCTCCAGCAAAGGCTAAAGCCTCAATACTATCTATCGTCGTGGGTAATTCGATTGATTGAAGTGAGTAGCAGTAGGCAAAACACCTATTTGGAATACTACTTACTCCTTCAGGGATAGTAATAAAGAGTAAGGAGTAGCAGTTAGTAAAAGCGTTTCTGCCGATACTCTCTAGACTATCAGGAAGATAGATATATTCTAAGGATCGACAACCATTAAAGGCATAGGCATTAATCGTCGTAATACTTTCTGGTAAAGAGACTAGTTGTAAATAGGAGACATTTGATTCACTCGCAAAAACAGATGTTCCCTCTCGAACTGCTAAATCAGTATTGATCGCTGTTACTGGTAATCCGTTGTATGTCGCGGGTATATATAGTTCGTTAGCGTTTAGATTCATATCGTAAGATGCTACCGCGTATGATTTACCATCATCGTTATATGTATAATCGAGACCTTTTGTATTAAGTCCTGTCGCTCCGCAGTGGACACAAACACCACTTTCATCCTCTACCTGGTGAGGGACGATTTTTTGATAGCCACATAGGGAACAGACGGCGATATGGAAACGAGAATCATAAGGATCATCTGAATAAGGCTCTTCATAGATATGATTACAAACTTCATCTCTTTCGATAACCTCTGAAGAAGTATCACTAGAAGAAGATGAACCAGATTCATCAATAACGCCATCCTCATTTTCGTTACACGCACCTAGTGTAAGGAGTAGTAAACAAGCGGTAACACTAGTTAATAAATTAATCTTTTTCATTTTGTCTACCTCCTTACCAAATGGTGGGCACATCGTTGACGTAGTGCCAGTAGTTACCCTCTTCAGTGGGTTTTTCCTCACTAAAGTAGTATCTATCAGTATTCTTAATAATATCGTTTTGTGTGCTATTAATTTTAATAGAGTTCCATTCCTCTTCTGAGGATCCTCCATAATATACATAGGTTAAGGAATCACAATGATAGAAGGCTGCATAACCAATACTTGTAACTGTGGATGGAATCACAATAGAAGTTAATCCCATATCTTGATAAATGGATTGCATGCCGATACTTGTTAATCCTTCTGGAAGGATTAGGGAAGAGAGAGATCGGCAACTCGCTAAAACATAATCAGAGAGTTCCGTAATTCCCGTGGGGATATTAATACTTGTTAAAGAAGCACATTGATAAAACGCTCTACCATCAATCTTTGTGATTGTTGAGGGTAAACTAATAGAGGTAAGAGAAGAACAGCTTTCAAAGGCATAGTCATCGATAGTGGTTGTTCTATCTCCTAATTTAACACTCTTTAAGGAGTAGCAAGCGGAGAATACATAAGATGGGATTTCTGTTACTCCTCTTGGAAGAGATATTGATTCTAGACAGTAGTTAGACCAGAATGCATATTCTCCTAAACTAGTAAGTGTGGATGGTATATTAATATCTTTTAATGTAAAGCAAGAGGTAAAGGCTCTTTTTCCTATTGTTTTTAGCCCTTCAGGTAAAGAAACAGATTGTAAGGAGTAGCAAGAGTCAAATAACCTTGTAGGAAGTTCAACAATCTTAGAAGGGATAGTTACTTCATTTAAAAGGTAGCAATACGCAAAAGTGGATTCACCAATGCTTTCAAGTGATTCGGGTAAATTGACGCTCTCTAAGGATGTACAATCAAAGAAAGCATACTCTTTAATATTTGTAAGCGATTCAGAAAGACGAATCTCCATTAATGAATTACACGCATAGAATGCATATGGATTAATGGTGGTTACACTATCGGGTAGACTGACAAAGAGTAGATAGTTATTTGATTCCGCTCTCATGAAAGCGGCATTAGAGGAGGATCCGTTTTCCTCTCCAATTGTGGTTACCGGTAATCCAGAATAACTTGCGGGTATATATAAATATTTATTAGTGCGGCTCATATCATAACCGCTAACAATATAAGAGTTATTATCACTACTTAAGGAGTAAGTTAGACCTGCGGCATTTAAACCTGTCTGGTCGCATACTGAACAAGAACCTGATGCCGCACCGCTAGTAAGTTCTCCTAGCTGATGGTACTCGTAGTCTTTACCACCACAAACAGAACATGTTCTAACATGTCTTCTTTCATCTTTTGAATCTGGTTCCCATGCTCCATATGTTGGAACATCGCATGTTTCTTTAGGATCAGGTTCTTCGACAATTTCCCCCGCTTCATCATCTTCTGATGGGGGCTCTATTTGTTCTTCTACCTGGCAAGCACCTAGACCAGTAACAAGTCCTAATGCCACCAAAGTAGATAGTATTTTATTTCCTTTCATATATAATGCTTCTCCCTTCTTGCAATTAGAGTATAGTCCCAAAAGACTATAAATGTTAGTAAAAAATAAATATTTATCTTTAATAGATAAAAAGGCAGTAGTAAACTGCCTTTTATTTAATGTTATTTGGATTATTACCAAAGAACTGGTTCACCACCATCATCAAAATGCCAACATCCTTCGGCTTCTGTTTCGCTGTAGTAATAAACATCCGCACCAGTTAAATAGGTATTTGAGTTAAAGGAAATTGAATTCCATTCTTCTTCTGAGGAACCACCATAATATACATCAGTTAGAGAATAATCACTAGCGAAAGCATTTGACCCAACGGAAGTAACACCCGCAGGAATAACAACAGATTTCAATGAATAACAATAATAGAGAGAATATGTTCCTAAACTCGTTATTCCACTTGGTAAAACGATAGATTGCAAACTACGACAATTGTAGAATGTATATGTAGGAAGCGTCGTTAAATCCGCTGGAAGTTTTGCAGAAAGTAGTGAGTAACATTGATAGAATACATTGGTACCAAAACTTGTGACAGTATCAGGAACGTCTACAGTTAGTAAGGAGTAACAATTTTGGAAAGCATTATCTCCGATTGTTTCAAGTCCTTCTGGTAAATCAACATTCTTTAGTGGATAGCAACTATAGAAAGCTTGTGCGCCAATACTGATAAGACCGGAGCCCCATCTAACTGATGCCAAAGAATAGCAATAATAAAATGCTGTATTACCAATTGTTGTTAAAGTATCTGGTAGATAAATTTCTGCCAAAATATAGCAGTTATAGAATGCTCCTTCAGCAATGGTCACAATACCTTCTTCTAATGTGACAGATTGTAAACTCACACATTGATAGCAAAGACGATAAGAGACATCCTCAACACTACCAGGAATTGTAAGTTCACTTAGGGCATAGCAATAATAGAAAGACTGTTCACCGATGGCCTCAAGTCCCTCTGGAAGTTTTATATTTAGGAGAGCATAACAAGAATGGAATATATGCACTCCCATAGTTGTTAATGTGCTAGGTAGTTCAATTGTTGTTAATGAATAGCAGTTTTGAAAACACCAGTTATTTAATGTGGTAACCCCTTCTGGAATTGCAACAAATTGTAAATAATTATTTGTAGAAGATCCCGCAAAACTAGTAGTACTTGCATAGCTTTCACCATTGTTGTATCCAACTTCTGTGACCGGAAATCCCTCATACGTAGCAGGAATATAGAGATCTTTTGCGTGTTTAGTCATATCGTATTTTGAGACACGATAAGAAGTTTCATCCACTAGTTCATATGTGAGACCTGCAACATTTAGGCCTTGCTCTCCACATAGTGAACAGCTAGCGGTTTCTTGATTTTCTGTAGCAGAGGCAACTTCGTGGACACCTCTTTCTAAATAACCACAAATAGTGCACTCTCTTACGTGATAATGAGAATCGTCACTATCAAGAGCAAAATCAGATAATGTATGTTCTTCTATTGCTGTAGTCTCCCCACAAGTTAGGCAAACTTGATAATGACCTTCATCGGTAATGATATATTCACCATACTCATGCTGATGTTTGCTTTCACCTTCACCAGATCCTGGGTTGGGATCAGTGTCACCACTTTCTCCACCTTCACCTGTTCCTGGGTTAGGATCCTCACCTGGGTTTGAACCTTCATCACCACTGGGTTCGGTATCAGTGGTTCCACCTTCATCTGGTTCAGAGGAGTCATTTGGGTTTACATCCACACCGACATCGACATCACCCACATCGACACCACCGACATCGACATTTACTTCACATGCCCCTAAGCTTACTACTAGAGCTAGTGCTGCAAGACTTGTTAGTAACTTTGTTTTTTTCATAAAAAAACCTTCTCCTTTCTGGTTTATTATATCTTACTACTTTACCCAGAAAAAAAAAAAAGACACAGTTGTCTAGAATTACCTTACCATGCAACCTTAGCATGCAACCTTAGCATGCAGAATTACCTTAGCATGCAAATACCTTAGCATCCAAGCATACAAAGTAAAAAGGCAGTCTGCAACTGCCTTTTATTTAAATAAATTACTTTGAATTATTAAGCAACTTCGCCATAAATTGCAATTGAGTGGACAATAACCTTATCAGCACTTGCGGACTGCGTGAGCGACATGCTTAATGTATTACCTTGCTCAATATCATCATAGACCACCGCAGGAACATCTTCCCATTTTGCCCCACTATTCCAGTTAGTAACATTTCGATAGTCATAACCAGCTTTTGCTTGACCATTGACTGTAAGGTTGTTACTTGTCGTGGAACCAAGAACATCTACAACTTCAACTTTAGTAATATTGACACTTTCATCAAAGGTTAAAACCATACTACCTGTTGTACTTCTACCATTACCAAAAGTGATGCATTCAAGAGATCCGACTAGGTCACAACCAGAAACATTATTATGAGAACCTGCTCTCATATTAGAAGTTGAAGTTACTGAATAGGAATGGTTAGTAAATACATCTTCTGGTTGCCATGCTCTAGAAAGATTATCTTCAAGTTGAGCGACAGTTAAAGCAAGGGTAACGTTGCTAGTGGAATTATCTCCATCGGTAAATCCAGTCCAATCGAAGGTACCAAGTAGGACTGGCCCTGTTTCTTTAACCCATAGATTTGCATCAAAACCATCTTCAACTAAGAGTTCTTGTGTAATCGTGTCAGGATCAATCTTTTCAATTGATTCTGATTTTTCTTCTTCTGAATCAGTTCCATATGAACCCGCTTCAAAGACTTCTAGGTAATCACATGTAGCTTTCACTAATTTGTCTTCATTAATTGTTAACCCAAGTTTGTATGTAGATGTTGTAGTGCCCGTTAAAACACCCTCTTTCACAAATTGATAAGAGATTGAATAGGTATCATCCTCTTGAGTGAGAGATAAAACATCTTCACTAGTTAAAGACAAGAGTGTTTCAAGTTCAATAAAGGCATCGTCTTCCTCTAGTTGGGTTTTATAGGTCTTTGTAAGTTCGTATGTTTCATATGAATCATCATAACCGCTGTAATAGACTTGTCCATCGACGTAGTATGAGACTTCATCTTCTGCCGCCCTGTAATATCCAAATGGATATCCATTTTCATCGGCTTTAATAAGTCTTGTTGTATCGTCTAATTTGTACTGATAGGCTTCCCACTCACTAAATAGGTCATCGCCTAGATCTTTTAGGGTTTCTTGGAAAGCCTCTAAATCTTTAGCGAGTTGGTCTTCTTCTCCACCAGTTTCACCGGACGATTCATCGCCTTCACCGCTTTCTGTGGTGTCAGTTGTCTCGCCTTCATCGGTGGTGCCAGATTCAGTATCAGAACTATCATCACCACCAACTTCAACATTAACATAAATGTCACCAGTTTCACATGCCCCTAAGCCTACTACTAGTGCAAGCGCGGCAATGCTTGTTAATAATTTTGTTTTTTTCATAAATAAAACCTTCTCCTTTCTGGTTTATTTATGCCTTAATAATACTAAGAATTAAAAGAAAGACAATAAAAAACAATAAAAAGGGGGTAAATCCCCTTCTTTCGTTTACCTTTGATTTTAATTAGAGTAAGTATTGTTGGTAGTCACTTGGAATAGAAGAAGTTCCAACGTTATAGATAGCGGAGGAAAACATATCCCATTCTAAGTAATACTGATAAGAGGCATCATAATATATTTGGGTACCACTATCGAGGGTGGTCATCCACATATCATAGTCGACATAGTAATTACATGTATATTCAATATCAGAGGAGTATCCATTACCCACTAAACTAAGGATACCATTGATAAGACCTAAATCATAACAGAAGTAATTACCCCCATAAAACAATGAATACATGAAATATTCCATAAAGTGGTAGTTAGATAGACCATTAATGTTATAAGTCAAGATCTCGCCATCCTCTGAATCGACAGCGTCACTTCTTTCAAAATTAAAAGCAAAGTTATAGAGATCTAGTAGACTATTAGCGTAGTTCTGCCACGTATAGCCTTCAAGGGTATAGGTATAGTCTAGATCTTGAGAGTAGTAATCATATACTTGATAGACTCTTAATCCTTCACTTGTGTTAACAAGGAGTTCTGTATCGACAGGATTGTAGAGAAGATAGTCTAGATAGTCTGCATAGTATTCAATGAGCATTGCTTCGTTTGTGTAAGTTATTTTGACCCATAAATCTTGATAATCTAGATAGTATGCATAGTACTCATATAAATCATCTAAACTAGAGAATTTCTCTGTGGTGTATATGTAGTAATAATCAATTAATAGGGTGTAGTTATTATCCTCTTTAATTGCTTCAAATAAATCAGAGACTGGATCTCGATTGTCAATAACGATTTCTTCTTCCTCTTCTTTTGAGCACCCTCCTAAAGAGAAAAGAAGCACCACCATACTCATTAAACTCAATAATTTTTTCTTTTTCATAACATCATTTCCCTTTAAGAGTATACCTTAAACATATATTTAAAGATATATAAAATTAATAACGACAAATAAAAAGGGTAACCATGTGGCTACCCTTTTTTATATCAGTAATGTCTCTAATTACCAGTTATATTCTAGAGTATAACTAGGAGTGGAGGAACTTCCAACTTCTAAGACATAGACCTTAATAGTGGTTTGTTCTATATAATAACAGAAGTTGTCTGCATCATAATATGTATATTCACCAGTATAAAAGACAAACTCGAGAATCTCACTATCGACGAGGTAAGAACAAGAAATATCTGTAATTTCATCTATTCCACCAGTTTCCCAAGCCCAGTAGTTACCATTATCCACTAAAGCATCAATTAGGGCCTCTAGGAAATCGCTATCTAGATTATCAAGGGTATAAGAAACCTCTGTTCCTCTCTCGGTTGTCGTGGTTTCACCTTCCACAAAATTAGAGAAGTAATCTCCTAAACCAAAGAGAGAACCTAGATAATCTTGCCAGGTTGAACCTTCTTCAGTCCATTGATAATATACAGTATCTACTTCATACCAATCATAAATCATAAAAATATCAAGACCAGCATCGGTGTTTAGGTAATACTCAACATCCATCACTGTGCCCGCAAGCAATTCCTCATAATTTGCATAGTATTCTACGACAGCGGCGTCTGCTGTATAAGTAATCTTACACCAAAGATCTTGAAGAGGTTCTAACTGAACGTATGGTGAAAAGCCATTTGGATCATAAGCAGTTTCATTTGATTGATAATCTGTTATTTCAAGAACGATTGTGTAGTTCTTTCCTTCTAAAGCGGCATTAAATAAATCTGTGATAGCACTACTACCAGTCGTAGGTACATACCAATCAGGAGTGGTTACAGACTCTGTTGGATAGAACTCTACAAGAT
>JAJQAP010000008.1 GCA_021203745.1 Coprobacillus sp. | reverse complement strand
GAAAACAACACGAATCACTAAGAGAGATTAAACACACTGATCTCGATTATAAAAAGACAATAGATAATTACTTAACCTCTAACGACTGGAGAGTAAAGGAAAACAGTACAGTCACCTATTCTGTCGGTGGTCTTATTTTATCTAACTCTGGAGCGATTACCGCAAACTACTGGTTAAGCGAAGTCTATGACCAGGAGATAGCAAAATGCCATAAAGATTGTGATTTCCACCTCCACGATCTTTCTATGCTTACTGGCTACTGTGCTGGATGGAGTTTACGTCAATTAATTGAAGAAGGGTTAGGAGGAATAACAGGAAAGATCACTTCTTGCCCCGCTAAACACCTATCCACTCTTTGTAACCAAATGGTCAACTTCCTCGGTATTATGCAAAATGAATGGGCAGGAGCTCAAGCCTTCTCTTCTTTTGATACTTATCTTGCTCCATTTGTTAAAGTGGATAATCTTTCCTATAACGAAGTAAAACAATGTATCCAATCATTTGTCTATGGTGTTAATACCCCATCAAGATGGGGAACACAGGCTCCATTTACCAATATCACCCTCGACTGGGTCTGTCCTAATGATATGGCGGAACTCCCCGCCATTGTGGGTGGTAAAGAGATGGACTTTAAATATAAAGACTGTAAGAAAGAAATGGATATGATCAATAAAGCCTTTATTGAAGTAATGATAGAGGGAGACAGTGATGGAAGAGGATTCCAGTATCCTATCCCAACATACTCCATCACTAAAGACTTTGACTGGTCAGAAACAGAAAATAATAGATTACTATTTACGATGACCGCAAAATACGGCACTCCATACTTCTCTAACTACATCAACTCCGATATGGAACCATCTGATGTTAGAAGTATGTGCTGCAGACTAAGACTAGACCTAAGAGAGTTAAGACGTAAATCAGGTGGATTCTTTGGCTCAGGTGAATCCACAGGTTCTATTGGAGTGGTTACCCTTAATATGCCGCGCCTCGCCTACTTATCTGTCGATGAAAAAGACTTCTATCAAAGACTAGAAAAACTTATGGATGTCGCCGCAAGAAGTCTAAAGATTAAACGTAATTTCTTAGCGCGTCTTTTAGATAATGGTCTATATCCTTACACAAAGAGATACTTAGGATCATTTGATAATCACTTCTCCACGATTGGACTTGTCGGGATGAATGAGTGCTGTCTAAACGCAAGATGGATAGGTAAAGATTTATCCGCCCCAGAGAGTCAGAAGTTTACAAAAGAAGTTTTAAACTTCATGAGAAACAAACTCTCTGATTACCAAGAAAAATATGGTGATCTTTATAACCTAGAAGCCACTCCCGCGGAGTCTACTGCTTATAGACTAGCTAAGCACGATAAAGAGAAGTATCCAAATATCATTACCGCAGGAAGCGAGGGAGGAGCGCCTTACTACACAAATTCAAGTCACTTACCAGTTAATTATACCGATGATGTCTTCTCCGCTCTTGATATCCAAGATGAACTACAAACTCTCTATACATCAGGAACTGTGTTCCACTGCTACCTAGGAGAGAGAATGC
This sequence comes from Coprobacillus sp., assembly GCA_021203745.1. GTDB lineage: Bacteria > Bacillota_I > Bacilli_A > RFN20 > CAG-826 > JAJQAP01. Next base: position 6,839 of record JAJQAP010000008.1, on the reverse strand, counting down.
CTGACTGGAAGAGCTGTATGAACTTTGTTAGAAAGGTCGCAACAAACTATAAACTACCTTACTATACGATTAGTCCTACCTACTCAGTTTGCCCTGAACACGGGTATTTAGAAGGAGAGCAGTATCTCTGTCCTCATTGCGGGCAGCGTACTGAAGTCTATTCTCGTATTACTGGTTACTATCGTCCTGTTTCTAACTGGAACGCTGGGAAAACCGAAGAGTTTAAACAGAGAAAAGAGTATGTAATAGAGACGAGTAACATGAAAGAAAGATGTGCTTTTAAACTAAACACTAACGAAGACGAACTAGAGATAGAAAAAGATAAACTCATGCTCTTTACCACAAAAACATGTCCAAAATGCCATATGGCTAAGACTATGCTAAATAACAATGGGATTGAGTATGAAGAGATAGACGCTGAGGAAAACGTCGAATTAACAAAAAAGATGCAGGTGAAAGCCGCACCAACACTAATCGTTAATGAGAATGGGAAGACAAGTGTCTATAATAATCCAAGCGATATACGTAAGTATATCGAGGATCGTACAAAGGATATTAACTAGGACTAATAACCTCTTAAATTAACATCATTTATATAATTAGATAAGATTGTGGTCCACTGTCTTATCTTTTTTTCTTCGACTGGATGAAAACCCCCAACAATACAGTTTTCATTGTCCTCGTATTTTTGAAAATAGAATCTTTTAGCCCCTTTTAAAAATTCCCCAATTTTATAGATATCCTCATCTTTATGAAATTCCTCAATTGTTGTCATTCTAAATTCATAGTCAATGGCATCATTTTCTAAAATACGTACACTCTTTTGAATAGCAGATAGGTCCACACTAGCGCCCGCAGTGAGATTATACTTTTCAGGGCTATTTTTAATATCCATTGCGCAGTAATCGATGAGTTTATGATCGATTAAGTATTGAAGTAGTTCTGGGTTAGAACCGTTTGTGTCTAGTTTAACGAGATATCCTAACTTCTTAATCTCTTTAATGATATAAACTAAGTCGGGGTCAAGGGTAGGCTCTCCACCACTAATCACCACAGCATCGAGTTTACCCGCTCTAGACTTTAAAAAGTCTAAAACATCATTAAAAGGTATAACTTCTTCACTAGAGGGTAGGACTAGTTCCTTATTATGACAAAAGGGGCAAAGGAAGTTACAACCCTTTAAAAAGAGAATACAAGCAACTTTCTCAGGATAATCCACTAGTGTGAGTTTCTCATAACCGACGATATTCATAACCCTATTATACCTACTTAATGTTATTGCAAAAAAGAAGTTTATACAATAAACTTAAATAGCGAGGTAGACTATGGGAAAAGTATTAACAGGCGTCAAACCAACAGGAACACTAACACTAGGTAACTATATTGGTGTGTTAAAGAATTTAGCATCTTATCAAGAAGATAATGAGTGCTATATTTTTATCGCGGATTTACACGCCTTAACTCTTCCTATTGATCCAGAACTATTAAGAAAGAACTCTATTGATATAGCGTGCTTCTATCTCGCAGCGGGTCTAGACCCTAAAAAGAGTGTTCTCTTTTTACAATCTAGTGTCTCTGAACACTCTGAACTCGCTATTATCTTACAAAACTACCTTTATATGGGTGAACTATCTCGCATGACACAGTTTAAAGATAAAGCCTCAAAAGAAAAAGAAGAAGGGATTGGACTAGGACTATTTACCTATCCTGTTTTAATGGCTAGCGATATCCTTCTATATGACTGCGAAGTAGTGCCAGTAGGAGAAGACCAGGTTCAACATGTAGAACTATGCAGGGATGTTGCAAATAGATTCAATAAACGTTATGGGAAAACATTTGTCGTTCCAAAAGCGGAAGTCAGTAAAGTAGGTAAAAGAATCATGTCTCTTTCTGATCCCACAAAGAAAATGTCTAAATCCGATCCTAAGGGTGATATATATCTTTTAGACGATGAAAAAACCATCAGAAAAAAGATCATGAGTGCAGTTACAGACCTAGGTAACGAGGTTAAATATGACCCAGAAAATAAACCAGGTATCTCTAACCTACTAACAATTTATGCCGCTTTAAAAGATATAAGTATCGAAGAGGCGGAAAAAGAGTTTGTTGGCACTAACTACGGGACCTTTAAGGGCGCTGTTGCGGATACCGTTATCGCACAAATCGTCCCATTCCAAGAAAGATATAGAAAAATATTAGAGTCAAAAGAATATGAAAAAGTGCTAAGAGAAGGGGCACAAAAAGCGAAAGCACAAGCTAAGAATACCCTAGCTCGTGTGCAGAAAGCCGTAGGACTTTTAGATGTCAAAGAAAAATAAAGATAATCGATTATTAATTGTCATCGATCTAGACGATACTCTTTTAACCGATGAGAAAAAAATACCAGAAGAAACAGCAAAATATCTAAAGAGTCTTCAAGATGATGGGCATTTAGTGATGCTTGCCTCGGGTCGACCAGTAAGAGCCCTTAAGGCTTTTGCCGATCAAATCGGTCTTAACTGCCCCCTAATTTGTTATAATGGAGCGTATTGCTATCACCCTTATGATAGTAATTTCACCACTTTTGCCTTTAGGTTTCCAAAAGAGATTATTCAAGATATCTATAATCAGTGTGAACCCTATATTAACAATGTAATGTGCGAAACAGACACGACAATTTGGCAAAAGGATAAAGATGAAGAGTTAGAGAAGTTTTTCTGGCACGATGGGATGAATATCACCTATGGTGATATTAGAGAAACCCTAGACTCTGATCCTTGGACAATGGTAATGTGCGACATCGATGATCAAAATAACGATAAGATTATTGAGGCGGCCTCAAAGTATAAAGGTTATAAAGTCAGATTCTGGTATAACTGTGCTTATAGTGAAATATATTATAAGAGTACTTCTAAACTCTCTTGTTTAAAGAAAATTGCTAAATATTATAAAATCCCAAAAAAGAATGTAATAGCGATAGGCGATGCTGAAAACGATGTTGGGATGATTAAATGGGCAGGGATAGGCGTTGCAATGATTAATGGCTCAGTTAACGCAAGAAGAAACGCCAATATCGTTACTAAACATGATAACAACCATGACGGAGTCATGGCTGCACTTAAGGAAATCATAAAAGATTTTAACAAAAATAAGAAATAATTAAGCTAAGTTAAGATAGGAAAGTAGAGAGGTAAAGAATTCATCTACTTTTTTATTTGCTTCTTCTTTGGTTTTAGAAACCACCCCAACATAGAACTTCACTTTTGGCTCGGTTCCACTTGGTCTAATACAAACAACGGAGTCATCTTCAAAGTAATACTTTAAGACATCACTTCTTTCCATATCAAATGTTGTGGTTACTCCGTTTCTATATCTTGACCCGTAAAGGTAGTCTTCAATACAAACGACTTTCACGCCATCGATATCTAAAACTGGTCTTTCTCTTAAAGAGTTTAAAATTTGTTTCATTTTAGCCTCTCCATCACTCCCTTTAAAGTAGAATGATCTAACGACATCTTTATGATAACCATATTTATCCGCTAGTTTTTGATAGGCATCCCCAAGTGTCATCCCTTTTTGTTTATAGAAAAGCGCCATTTCACAGTATAGGAGCGAGGCTTGAAGTCCATCTTTATCTCTAGCAAGAGGGGAAGCTAGACATCCATAAGACTCTTCATATCCAAAGAGGAATGTATGCTCTGGGTTTTTCTTAGATTCTTCTAAACCTATTTCATTACCAATATATTTAAAACCTGTTAAGAATTCTTTATAGGCCACCCCATACGTATCACAAATCTTTTTTCCAAGTTGAGTGGACACAATTGTGGAATAGACAATTGGATTATCTGGCATCTTATGATGACGCTTTTTCTCGATGCATATATAGTTTAAAAGAAGTGCGGCACTTTCATTACCATTTAATAGTTCATACTCACCTTTTTTAACTCGGTATGCGAGTCCCACTCTATCAGCGTCTGGATCAAGAGCAACAATTAAATCTGCGTCATTTTCAATCGCAATTTCCCTTGCCCTAATAAAGGAATCAGGTTCTTCAGGATTAGGGGAAATAACATTAGTAAAGTTAGGGTCAGGATCACACTGCTCCACGACTGGGATTGCTTTATATTTAAGGTCTTTAAAGATTCTCTTTAAATTAAGATATGAGGTGCCATGGTTTGGGGTGTAGACAATCTTAAAGTCTGATTTATCAAGATTAGGATTAATCGAGAGGGCTTCTACCTCTTTTACATAGGCATCATCAACATCCTTTTTTAGGATGATCGTTTCTCCTCTATCTTTCTCAATAGGATATTCAACATCTAGTTCGTTAGGTAGATCGTTAATCGTCTCAATTAAAGATTTAATCGCAGAGGGCACTAACTGACAACCTTTATCATCGTAGACTTTATAGCCGTTATATTCTTTTGGGTTATGAGAGGCGGTAATCATAATCCCACCGACAGCATTTTTATATCTTACAGTAAAAGATAGTTCAGGAGTGGGTCTTAAACTATCAAAGATATAAACTTTAATTCCAAAGTCATTGAGTACTTTTGCCGCAAGAAGGGTAAAGTCTCGACTCATATTACGATTATCATGGGAAATAACGACCCCTCGAGAGGTAGCATCTTTATACTTTTCGAGTAAATATATACTAAAGCCAACCGTAGCTTTTCTAATGGTAAATTCATTGAGACGATTAGTACCAGGTCCTAAAACCCCTCTCATCCCAGCAGTGCCAAACTCCACGTCCTTAAAGAAGGCATCGTCGATTTCTTCTTGACTCATCTTCTTTAAGATCTCTTTGTCCTTAGCGGAAACCTTGGAGGAGTTTAACCAACGTTTGTAATTATCTTGGGTATTCATATTACTCACGCAACAAAACTATTATAAATAGTTTTAATCTCGTTTTAAAGATATAATCAATTAATTTTCTAGATGCTGCAAAATATCCATAAAGTCTTTATCGAGGGGGGCATTGATTTTTGTCCCTTCTAGATACTTTAATGTCTCATTTGTTTTATTAAACTCAATTTCATAGGCTTCAAGAAATTGATTTCTTAAATCATACTTTTCTTTAAAGAGTTTATTGAGTTCAAAATCTCCATATTTATTATCCCCAATTACTGGATGGTTAATATAGGCCATATGCACCCTAATTTGATGGGTACGTCCGCTTAAAAGCGTGACACGAAGTAAAGTATACTCTTTAAAATTATGCACTACTTCATATCTAGTATAGGCAGATTTACCTCCCGCTTCTTTTGAAGAGACTCTAACAAGATTTGTTTTCTCATCTTTTTTAAGAGGAACATCAATCATTCCTCCTTCATCCACTACTCCTTTAACAAGAGTGTAGTATCTCTTTTTTAAAGAATTTTTATCTTTCATTAAACTAAATAGAGATTGCAAGGCTTTAACGTTCTTTCCAAATAAAACAACGCCAGAGGTATTTCTATCTAGCCGATGAGCGGGTCCTGGCTTTAAGGTTGGACTCGTTTCAGGATCATACTCACCTTTAGAATATAGATATTCTAAGACCATAGTCTCTAGCGTCTTCTCTTGACTGTTTTCAGCATCAGTCACTAATATCCCTTTTGGTTTATTAATTGCTAGGATGTTTTCATCCTCGTATAATATCCACTCTTTAACTACGTCACTTGGAATTATCTTATCGGTATATAAAAAGGAGTTAAAGGCTTCTTCTGTTATATAGATAGCCACGATATCATTTTCATTAAGAGTTGTTTCTCTTTTTGCGTGTTTACCATTAACTTTTATATCTTCTTTCCGAAATGTTTTATAGATAAAAGATAAAGGAGCGTTTACTAAAAGCTTCTTAATATACTTTTCTAGAGTCTGTCCAGATTCTCCGTCAGTAACAACAAATTCACGCATAGCCTTATTTTAATCTAAAAATAATATTTAGAGAATAAATAAAACTTTGCTATAATAATAAGGCAAATATTTCTGGCTTTGGAGGAATACCCAAGTGGTTGAAGGGGCGGGCTTGGAAAGCTCGTAGACATGTAACAGTGTGCGTGGGTTCGAAACCCACTTCCTCCGCCAGAAAAAAACGATGTTTCCATCGTTCTTTTTTTTACTCTTTATAATTTGGTTATTTTTCTATCTGTTCGTATTCACTAACAAAGTCTTTATAAAGAGTTAGATTATATTTTTCTCCCTCTTTAAAGACTACAAGTGTGGATTTTTCACTTAATAGTTCATATCTTGTTTTCCCATCAAATGTCACAAAGACAAGAATATCACAAGGAATTCTATCCACTTTCTTTGTTTCGTCTTTTACGTATTGATAAATTAACGCGGTTTTTATGGTTTTAGATTCATCATAGGAATCGAGAAATTTCTTATAATGGCAATTTGGAATAATCGAGTTATTGATTATCACGACGATAAAGAGAATATACATCGCCGCGAGAAAGACAGAAAACACAATATAGAAGATTCTAAGATTTTCATCAGAGAAGTATCTTATCGTAAATAAAATAATAAGGGCAAAAATAATAACGGAGACCACCACAATAAAAACGATGTTTCTCGTGTTTTTACTCTTTACTTTCTTTTTTAAGTTCTCATCAAAGACTTTCATAATACGACCCTAGGAATTAAAAAACCCAATTTCTTGGGTGAAGGTTTCAAGATGGTGACCTGTACGGGATTCGAACCCGTGAATGCCACCGTGAAGGGGTGGTGAGTTAAGCCTCTTCTCCAACAGGCCAAGAAGTGGCGCCTACTGAGGGACTCGAACCCACGACCATTCGGTTAACAGCCGAGTGCTCTACCGACTGAGCTAAGTAGGCATTACTTACTTAAAGCAATAGTGATAATAACAAAATTAA
>JAJQAP010000045.1 GCA_021203745.1 Coprobacillus sp. | reverse complement strand
AAAGAGAAACCTTGAATACTGTATATCCTCAATTAAAGATAAGTATGGAGATAACGCTGTTTTAAATGCCTCTGCACTTCTTAGTTACTCCACAATTAGAGAAAGACATAATCAGATAGGAGGGCATCGTAAATGAGTGATACAAAAAGATGGATGCCCTATAGATCTTTAAGCGCCCAAGACTTCGATAAGAAAAACGAAGAAAAACCGGTAGAAAAACCACAGATATCTTCAGAAGTTGCGGAGAAAATTAACTATTATCTCAATAACTATCAAGATAAGACACTAAAGATTAAATACTATAAAGCAGGGAAAATTTATGAACTTGAGTGTCAGATTAAAAAGATAGATAAAATAGAGAAAACAATTAAGACAACAGAGAATAAATTAATCAATATTAAAGATCTAATAGACATAGACAAAGCCCAATAAATATTGAGTTTATCTTTTTCTTTAAATATAGTATGGATATGAGAGTCAGAAGTATTGCTTTTAAATCAATATTAATATGCACTAGTGTGGTAACGCTATCATTTGGTGGTCAATTTCAAGAAAATGATTTCCTTGTCGAATGTGAGATTGAAGTTAACGCTAACGAAAGTTCTAATACCACAAGAAGGTTGAATAAATCTGGTGGAGATGGAGAGGCAGGTACGACTTCAGCAAGTTCAGATAATCGCAATCCAGGAAGTGCTTATAATATTGCTACATATAACTATGTAAAGGATTTAGAAGAATTTGAAACTTTTGATCCATCGTCGTATGAGGTAAGAACTCCAAAATATTCTGGAAAAGGAATCGGAAGCGGCATTATCCGTGATCCAGTATATCCGGTGATAAGAGCATCTAGTGTTGAAATCGGAACCTTAGGCGATGATGGTGGATATGAAGTATCAAATGGGGATGAATTTCCTTATGCCTCCACTGCACTTATAATAAGTACGTTCTATAATATAAAAAATCCTATAACAGGAGAAACTATTGATGTTCAATATTGTAATAGTGGCTTTCTAGTAGCTGATAATATGGTTGTAAGTATAGCAAATAATATTTATAAAAATCCGTTAGATAGTTTAGGGAGTGGTCCTTGTTTTGCGGATAAAATTGAAATATATTTTCAGGCAACTGCCAATATAATAGATGATTATACATATGAGGTTATAGATTATAGTTACTATACATTTGCAGATGCTGTAAGCATTTATAGAGATTATTATAACCGAGAAGATGAAGACTCTAATTGGTGTGCAATTGAACTCCACCAATCAATGAAAAATAAAGTAGAATGCTTTAATTTAATATACAATTATTATAGTTATCTTGATAGCATTTACACACCAGGGTATAGAAAAAATCATTACAATCAAATAACTATGCACCATTCCGTTGGGATGCTTGTCTGTTCGCATGATGGGATTTATTGCACCAATGCGTTTATCTACAACATTCAATGTGGTGGACCATTATATTTTCATATAAACACAGTAAACATTTATGCACTGGGGATTCAATGTAAATATGAAGGCTGTGACTCCGCATATAACCATGCTCTCATCATTGATTATTTTATGTATCATTTCTTTAGAAGTTTTTCCGAGACTTCATCATGATTTAGGGTGAACAAAATGAAGATAAAATCAAAAGTTGGATTAATAATTATGGTACCTATTGTCTCGTTTTCGTCCACAATTTTCTCAAGCTGTGGAATAGGTGATGATTTTTTAACTTATTGTGTGGCATATTATAGCGGACAAACAGATTGGTGGGGGGGTGCTCAGATGTGCGAGCGCTTCTATTTTGATGGTTATTTCTATGAAAAAGTATCTGATGACGAAAGGAAAAAATTTAATTATATACCTGAAGAAGAACTTATAGGTTATATATATAATGAAGCAACCTATGAGGTAAGTCCTCACCCGGATGAAAGTCTCATTCAAGCCCTAGATCCGGATAATTCAATCATAAGATATGACTGCAAAAACCAAGAATTTAACCGCAATACTTATATGTATTTATTAACTATTGAGGGTTATGATTGGTCGGAGTACCTTTATGGTTCGTTATTCGATGATGCAGATACAATACATACAAATGTATATTATCGACTGGACAAATGTTTATTAACCAAATAACAAAATATGAAAATAAAAAACCCCATATCACTATGAGGTTTTTTATTTATCTAGATTGCTACTAGGCAAATATATTTATCATCATTGCAAAGAGGAAGAACACGACAGCAAGGCACATGGTCACAATAGACAAAACCTTATCGCTGCCTCTTTCCTTTTGTTGGACGAAAACATTGATGCCTCCACCTGTAATAGCGCCAGATGCACCTTCTGTTTTTCCACCTTGGAGTAAACAAATGACAATAATGCCTATTGCCACAACCAAGTATATCCAATCATACCAAGCTAACATAAGGATTCTTTCTTCTTTCTTGCGGTAATTATAATAGACTAATTATTATAATTAATCAAGATTAAAATTAGACTTTAGCCTTCCGGATATTGATGTAGTTATCTAACTCAATAGTTAGATACTTATAGATTAGCTTCTCCATTGCTTTTAATGAACCATTTTTATCGTACTCATCAAAAGCATCATAATAATCTTTCTTGTTATTTGCCTTGATGTTAATCGGGGGATATCCTTCTTTCATAAGTTCAAGATTTAAGATTAGGCGACCCATTCTCCCGTTACCATCAATAAAGGGGTGGATTCTTTCAAACTCAATATGAAACCTAGCAAGTTTTGTAAGAAGTGATTCCTTACTTTTTTTATAATTATCGAGCAATTCTTCTATCTTTTTAGAGATTAAATATGGCTGAACTGGGGTAAATGAGGCCCCACTAACATAAACGGGGACACTTCTATATCTTCCTGCGTTATCCCTATCAAAGGATAAAACTAATGAATGAATTTGACGAATTACACTGTCAGTTAAGGGAGTGTTTTTCTTAGCCATTTCACAGACAAAATCAAATGCTTCTTTATGGCTTGTTACTTCTAGATGATCCTTTAAAGGTTTATTCACAGTTAAGCCATTTAGGACAAGTCTTGTTTCTTGTAAGGTTAGGGTGTTTCCTTCAATGGTTGTCGATTCATGGGTAAAGTAAAGGGCAAACTCTTCTTTGAGAGCTTCTTTCTCCCCTTCATTAAGTTTGGGCAAAGACTCAAGAGTCTTTTTCTTTTCTTCAAGTGTTTCAATTGGTGACATATTAGACTTAAAGCGGTGATCGAAGGGTTTAGGAGTATCATCTGGAATAAACCATTCTCCCTTAATCTTAAACGCCCCATAGATTTGACCGCTTTCACAAAGTGCCCTTACTCTTCTTTCGGAGATACCAAATAAAATAGATGCCTCACTAATTTTCATATTTCCCTCATAAATATGATACCCCTTTAATCGGTATAATGCAATTATGCGGTATAATATAAATACTTAAACGGTACAATAGTTAGAGATTCTCACCAAGCTCAATAATGATATCTCTCAGGGTGGCCGCTCTTTCAAAATCATACTCATTTGCGGCTTTTTTCATCTGTTTTGTTAAATCATTAATGCGTTCTTGTATCTCTTTCTTAGAACCACTCTTGGTGAGTTTAATTGTTTCACTAATCTCATCATCACTGTTGTGGATTGGTGGGGTAATAGCTTTTTCTATGGTCGTTGGGATAATACCATTTTCTTGGTTGTATTTATTTTGAATCGATCTACGTCTATTAGTTTCATCGATTGCTTCTTTCATGGAGTCAGTTAGTGAGTCTGCATACATGATAACATGCCCATTAGAGTTACGGGCCACTCTTCCTATTACTTGTATTAATGAGGTTGTGCTTCTTAAGAATCCTTCTTTATCAGCATCTAATATAACTAATAAGGATGCTTCAGGGATATCAAGACCCTCTCTTAAAAGGTTAATACCCACAAGTACATCGTATTTACCTTTTCTAAGTTGATAGATAATTTCTCCTCTTTCTAGGGTCTTAGTTTCATGATGGAGATATGCCACTTTTATCCCTCTTTCTTTTAAATAAGTCGTTATATCCTCCGCCATTTTGATGGTTAAGGTAACAATTAAGACTTTTTCATGAGCTTCTACTCTCTTATTGATTTCTTGGATAATATCTTCGATTTGTCCTTTTGTGGGTCTTACCTCAATTGAAGGATCAAGTAGTCCAGTAGGTCTTATAATCTGTTCTACTACATGATTATCTACAAGGCCTAATTCATAATCTCCAGGAGTGGCACTCATACAGATTGTTTGAGGCATAAGTTCACTTACTTCTTCAAACTTAAGTGGTCTATTATCTAGGGCGGATGGTAGTCTAAACCCATAATCCACAAGGGTAACTTTTCGAGAGTGGTCACCATTATACATACCTCTTAACTGAGGAAGTGTAACATGTGATTCATCGACAATTAAAAGGAAATCCTTAGGGAAGTAATCGAGTAAACACCATGGTCTTTGACCCGGCTCTCTTCCATCAATGTGTCTTGAATAGTTTTCTATTCCTGGGCACATTCCAAATTCAAGCATAGAGTCGATATCTTGTCTTGTTCTGAGTTCAATTCGTTCCGCTTCTAAAGGTTTATCGTTATCTTTAAAGTACTGAATTCGGTCAACAAGCTCCGCTTCTATATTCTTACAAGCATTCTTAATTCTATCTTCTGTGGAGGCGTGATCATAAGCAGGATAAATAGGATAGGTTTGATAGGAGTGTTTAATCTCTCCAGTAAGCTCGTCTACTTCGACAATCTTTTCTATTTCATCTCCAAAGGTATCAATCCTTATATAGATATTTCTATCTGTGTTCATCGGGACTATTTCAATAACATCACCTTTTACCCTGAAGGTTCCTGGCGCTAGTTCCATATTATTTCGTTTATATTGAGATTGGATTAAAGAGCTAAAAAACTTTTTTCTATCAATTGTTTCACCCACCCTAACTTCAAAGACGAGGTTTGAGTATTCTTGAGGGTCAGTGAGTCCGTAGATTGCGGCAACTGAGGCCACAATGATTGTATCGTTTCTCTCTAATACTGAGTTAATCGCTGATGTTCTTAGCATCTCTATCTCATCATTAGCCTTTACCGATTTATCGATATAGGTATCACTCTTTGGGATATAGGCTTCTGGTTGATAAAAATCAAAGTTAGAGACAAAATACTCCACTCTATTATTGGGGAAGAGTGTTTTAAAGTCTGAGTATAGTTGACTTGCTAGGACTTTATTATGTACTAAAACAAGAGTGGGTTTATTGACTTTAGCAATGATGTTAGCCATAGTAAATGTTTTACCGGTTCCAGTAGCACCAAGTAATACCTGCATCTTTTTTCCTTCTTTTAATCCCTCATAAATTTCCCTGATTGCTTGAGGTTGATCACCAGTAGGAGAAAAGTCACTAACAAGCTCAAAATCTTTATTCACTCTTGCCATTTTCGTCGTTATTTTCTTCTAAATCTTGATTATTTTCTTCGTTTTTTGTGTTTTTCTTAGTGGTTCTTGGTTTAGGGTATTCCCTAAATCCTTCCCCTAAAACCGCAGAGGTTTGGGTAAAGGTTGTAAAGGCTTTTGGATCCACTTTGGCGATGTAATCTCTTAATGCATTTCTTTGAGATCTATCCACCACTACACGAAGTATTGGTCTATCGTCTCCGTGGTATCCACCTTTAGCATCGATTATTGTGGCTCCTCTTCCAAGTTCATCTTGGACATACTGAGATATCTCAAGGTAGTGGTCTGAGATGATATCCACTTGATAGGCAGTAAGGTTAGAGATGTAGATAAACTGTATCATCAGTGCACATAAGAAGGCGGATATAATACCGCATAAACCAGGAATAATATTATCAGGGATAACAAAGATACCTATTACAATAATAATTGCATCGCATATAAAGGAACCAATTGATTGTTTTAATCCTGTATACTTTTCAAGGATAAAGGCAATGACATCCACTCCACCAGAGGATCCTCCTCCTAGGAATGTAAGCGCAACACCCGCACCAGTACAAAGACCACCAAAGATGCAGTTAATGAGTATATCAGCGGTTCCACCGTCTCCCGCCATAGTAACAGAGAGATTTTGGAAGAATGGAACTCTAAGAAAGAGCGCTAATGCTAAAGGATAAACAATTGTCGCCATTAAGGTTTTTAAGGCAAATTCACGTCCTAAAAAGATAAAGCCAAGGGCCCATAATATCCAAGTTAAGACAAAGACAGTGATATCAATTACCTCATATCCTTCTGGGACAAAGGCTTGAATAATAATACCAATACCTGATAGTCCCCCTGCGACAATATTTAACTCGGTGAAGAATGTTGCGGTGCCAAAAGCGAGTACAAAGCACCCGACAATCACAAGAAGCCAACGTAAGTACATGTTGACCTTTTGACGTCTTGTCATTTCTTTATATTTATCTTTCCATCTTTTTTTAGTTTCTTGTTCCGCCACTTTGTTTTGCCTCCATTTCTAGATATGCATATAAAAACCCATCTATTTCTCCATTCATTACCTTTTCAATGTCGTATTCTTCATAGTTAGTTCTATTGTCTTTAACTAGCGTATAAGGACAGAAGACATATGATCTAATTTGACTACCCCATTCAATATTTTTCTTCTCTCCAACGATATTATCCATTTCTTGTTTTTTCTTCTCTTGTTCTAAAGCATAGAGTTTTGATTTAAGCATATTCATTGCTAAATCTCTATTATCATATTGTGTTCTTTCTATTTGACAAGAGACAACGATACCTGTAGGGATATGGGTAAGACGTACAGCGGTAGACACTTTATTGACATTTTGTCCTCCCGCTCCTCCTGATCTATATGTATCCATCTTAATATCAGTGTCCTTAATGACTATGTCATTATCTTCATCGTTAATCTCTGGAATCACATTAACAGAAGAGAATGATGTATGTCTTCTTTTATTTGCATCAAAGGGCGAGATTCTGACTAGTCGATGCACTCCCTTTTCACTCTTTAATAGACCGTAGGCATGTTTACCACTTATTTTAAAGGAACATGATTTAATTCCGGCTTCTTCACCTTGCTCTATATCATAGAGGTCCACTTTAAAATGATGGATTTCACTAAAGAGGATATACATACGATAGAGCATGTTTGCCCAGTCCATTGCTTCGGTACCTCCTGCCCCTGAATGTATCTCAATAATCGCATTGTTATCATCGAATTTATCATCAAAAAGGAGCTCAGTTTGGAACTCTTTTGTGTCTTTTTGTAGTTCAGTTAACTCTAAATCAAGCTCTTCAATGAGGGAGTCATCGCTAAGAGATAATAGTTCATTTATATCGTTATATAGAGATTCAATTTTATGGAATCGGTCAAGTAATGATCTATTGGTGTTTGCTTTTGCTAATATATCTTTTGCCTTTGTTTGGTCAGACCAAAAATCATCTTTTTGAATCTGGTCGTCATATTCATCTAACTCTTTTTGTAACCTGCCGAAGTCAAAGAGAGGACCTAAGTTGGGCAATGACTTGTCCAACTTCAAATAAATCTTGCTTTAGTAAAACTAAATCTCTCATTATTTGCCTTCCCCATTTGGTTGTGTATTATTAGCCTCAGGATTCTCTTGAGGTTGTTCTTGCACCTTAAATTTAACGTTTAGTAATGCATATACCGCATTTACCGCGGATAGAGATAAACAATCCGTAAACATCTGATTACCTTCATTGACGTAATCTTGAAGTGGGTTGACTCCTGCATAAGACCTTAGATAAATGGTTTCTCTAAGTCTCGACATTGTATCAATATGCTTAGTCCAGTTTTGGTCGAGTGTTCTTAGAATTAACTCTCTTGTCACTCTATCCTTCATCTCTTCTGGCCAAGTCTTCTTATATCTCACATATCTCTCATAGATTAAGAGGTTAAGTTCTTGGGCAACATCCTCTGCGGGGACTTCGTTATAGAGTGTTGGGTCTAGTGTACCTTCAGGAAGATAAGAAGGTTCCACTGTCTTTACAAGGAGTTCACCATTAATAAGGGTGTTATTCGCCCCAACAGGAATTGCCTTTTGAGCGAGGTATCTGCCAGTTAACTGGAAAACATCATCGACGATATCATCGATGTTATCACCCATGATAATCTTATCTCTTCGGTCATAGACAATCTGTCTTTGTTTTGCTAAAACATCATCATAATCGAGGAGTGATTTTCTTGTATCAAAGTTTTGACCTTCAATTCGTTTCTGGGCGGATGTAATGATATTTGAAACCATCTTTGTTTCAAGTGGTTCGTCTCCAAATGATCTTTCAATATAGTTTCTTGCGGTGTCCATCGCAAATCTCACTAGGAGTGTATCGTCGAATGAGACATAGAAACGAGAGTATCCAATATCACCTTGACGACCAGATCGTCCTCTTAACTGATTATCAATTCTTCTTGATTCATGTCTTTCGGTACCGAGGACACATAAACCTTGGTATTCCTCAGGGAGATCATTATTAATAACTCCTTCACCAAGCTTAATATCTGTACCTCTACCCGCCATGTTGGTGGCTAGTGTAATTGCACCTTTTTGTCCAGCTCTTGCAATGATTTCTGCTTCTCTTGCGTGGTTTTTCGCGTTTAGCATCTCGTATTTTCCTTTGAGTCCCGCTTCATCAAGAAGCTTAGCTATCTCTTCAGAGGATTCAACGGATACAGTACCAATTAGAATAGGTTGACCTAGTTCATGACGATGCAAAACATCTTTAACGAGAGCGGCAAGTTTTGGACCCTTTTTTGCAAAGACGAGATCGACATCATCTTTTCTAATGCATCTCTTATTGGTGGGGACACATATAACTCTCATGTTATAGATCTTTCTAAACTCTTCTTCTTCTGTTTTTGCGGTACC
>JAJQAP010000091.1 GCA_021203745.1 Coprobacillus sp. | reverse complement strand
GAATATGTATCGGAGTTACCATGGGCTTTCACTACGACTTTATTTACTCCTAGTAGCATCGCACCTCCTGTTCCTTTATAATCCACTTTTTCTCTTAGTTCATGGACACCTTTTCTTTCAAAGAGATACCCAAACTTCGTTAAGAAGTTTTTCTTAAAGAAGTGCTTTATCTCATCGTTAAAGAAGAGAGCAGTTCCTTCTGTAGACTTTAAAAGAACATTACCAGAGAAACCATCACAGACGATAACATCCGCAAATCCATCAAGGGTATTTCTCGCTTCAATATTTCCCATAAATCCTGGGAAGTCACTTTCTTTAAAGAGTTTATAGGCAGCGTTTACTGTGGGACTTCCTTTACCCTCTTCAATGCCGTTATTTAAAAGACAGACATTAGGTTCTTCTATCCCGTAGACCGCTTGAGCATAGGCTCTACCCATATAACCAAACTGGAATAGCTCTTCAGGACTATTCTCGTTATTTGCTCCTACATCTAAGATACAGACTTTTTTATCTTTAATCTTGGTGGGGAAAGGAGCTACAAGAGCCGCTCTTTTAATCCCAGGGATTAATTTACAGATAAGAGTAGCGGCACTTAAAAATCCACCGGTAGAACCACAAGATACAACGGCATCTGCATTTTCACTCATTAAAGTATTGAGAGCAATTAACATGGAGGAGTCTTTCATCCTCATAACATCTAGGGCATGGGCATCCATAGGAACAATGGAGTAAGAAGGAACGATTTTACATACATCTTTTAAAGGTTCTAGTTCTTTCTCATCACCTACAGCGATAATCTCAACGTCTTTTTTAGCGTGCTTCCCGCTACCTAAAAATTCTTTTATTGCTTCGATAACAACAGTGCTGCCGTTATCTCCACCCATACAATCGACAACTATTTTCATAACACATCCTCTATTTATTTACTATTTTACAAATGCAGTTAAAACATTTCAATGTTTTAATATTAGGCCTTTTGATTATCACTAGCTTCAATCTCTTTTTGCTTTGTTAAAACATAGAGAGAATATTCTCTATTTGTTTCTCTATTCTTTAAAATCAACTTAGCATCTTTTTGAGCGGCCTTAAAGATAGATAAATCATGCTTAATATTTAAGTAGTTAAAATCAGGAAGACCAGTTTGACGGAGTCCTAGCATTTCTCCTGGACCTCTTGACTCTAAATCGAGTTCAGAGAGTTTAAACCCGTCATCAATCTTTGTTAACTGAACTAATCTCTCTATCTCTTCTTGACTATAACTATCATTTATAACAAGAAAACACGAAGCGTTATCTCCTTTTCTGCCCACTCGCCCTCTTAGTTGATGGAGAGAGGATAGTCCTAAACGCCTCGCTCCATATATAACCATTAAGGCGGCATCACCAACATCGATACCAAGCTCCACTACTTGGGTAGACACTAAAATTGGTTTATCTCCATTTCTAAAGAGAGAGACCGCTTCTTCTTTTTGCTCACTATTCATCCGACCATTTAGTTGGGTTACTAAACTAGGATATCTTTCTTGATACTTATCAAAGAGTTTCATGTTATTGTCTTCTTCGATATCACTATCAATGACTGGGGCCACTACATAAACCTTTTTGTTCTCTTTTATAAGTTGTTCAATTTTATTAAATACATCTTCTTCATCGTAAACTAGGGATGTTTCTACTTGTCTTTTCTTTGTGGGGAATGAGTACAGGGTAGATAAACTTAAATCAGAGAAGATAGTTTGCGCTAAACTCCTTGGAATTGGGGTGGCACTCATCATTAATAGATCAACATCTTTACCCTTATCCATTAAAGCGGTTCTTTGGTTAACCCCAAAGCGGTGTTGTTCATCGATAACAACTAGTCCTAAATTAGAGAACTTAGTTCCTTTAGAAAACAAGGCGTGTGTTCCTATTACTATATCTAGTGTGCCGTCAGTTAGGTCATCTAAAATAATGTTTCTTTCTTCTTTTGATAAACCTCCATGAAGTAAACCTATCTTTATCTTAGTGCCACTAAAGATTTCTTTCATGTTGTCGTAGTGTTGTTTTGCGAGTGTTTCAGTTGGAGCCATCAAAGCGCCTTGATTACCCCTTAAGAAATTTGCGTATAGGGCTATAAAGGCCACGATTGTTTTTCCACTTCCTACATCTCCTTGTAAGAGTCGATACATGAGTTTATCGCTATTCATATCTTCAATTATTTCATTAACCGCGGTCTGTTGATCTTCTGTTAATGTATAAGGTAGGGATTCAATAAACCTATTTACTTGATTAACATTTATAAAGTTAGATTTTAGTTTTACTAAACTATTATTTTCATTACTGATTAGGATATTTTTTAAAGAGAATGATAATGCTTCTTCATACTTTAAATGTAATAGTCCTCTTCTTATCTGCCTTTCTGTTTTAGGGAAATGAAGATTATAGAGTGCTTCTTCTTTTGTGGGCATCTCATATTTTTCTAGTAAAGATGAGGGTATTTCTGTTTTAATTGTCCCTTTCACTTCTTCAAAGGCTTTTTTTACAAGGTTTTGGTATTCATAGGTTTTGATCCCATTAGCCAGAGTGTAGATAGGCCGATACTCTACCTCTCCTTTTAAAGTGGCACTTTTACTAACCTTAGAGAGGGTTATTTGTTCACTCTTTTGGGAGTAGGTCCCATAAAAGGTATAGGTTTGTTCTAGATTAAAGTAATTTAAAAGATATGGTTGGTTATAAGCGATAAATTCATAGTTATCGTTAGTGGGGGTTAAAACACTAAAAACGATCTTACGTACTTTAAAAGAAGGGACCTCCATAGGAGTGTTTACGAGTTTACCGGTGATGACAACTTTGGCTTTATCCTCTAACAGGACACTTTCTTCACCGGGCTTAAAAACATCATACTTTCTCGGTATATGAAAAACGACACCCTTATAGTCATGGATGCCCATTTCATATAATGCTTTATTTAATTTTGGAGAGTTCGTTAATTTCATACTTATATTTATATATTAAACTAGGATAAATATAAATATTTATTTAGGATTCCACGCCGACGAGGAAGGAGTAGACTGGTTGACCACCATCGATGAGATCAAACTCCGCGTCAGGATAAGTCTCCGCAAATTCAGAGTCGATGATATCGTTAAGTGTTTCTTTTTCTTCTTCAGTTATATCTTTACCTAGGAAGATAGAGATAATTGTGGAATTAGAGTCCACCATTGAATGGATAAGGTCTTTTAACACTTCAATCTTATCCGTTTTTGAAGAGATGAGTTTTTTACCAGTCATTCCAATATAATCACCCTTTTTAGATTTCACTCCATCGAGTTCTGTATCTCTTATGGAATAAGTAATTTCTCCTGATTTAACACTCTTTAAGGCCGCTTTCATGGCTTTAAAGTTAGCTTCAGGACTATCTCCTTCACTAAAGGAGAAAGCACTAACTAGTCCTTGAGGGATTGAGTTAGATGGTATCACATAGACATGAACCTTGTTGTTATCCACCATCTCCGCAGCTTGCGAGGCACTCATAACGATATTGGAGTTATTTGGTAAGATATAGACATTTTCCGCCTTAGCTTTTTTTATCGCTTTTAAAATATCTTCCGCGGATGGATTCATTGTCTGACCGCCATTGACGATCACATTAACACCTGCTTCTTTTAGATATTCATCTAAACCAGCACCTGATGAAACTGCAACTATTGCATATTTTCTATTTGTCACTATTTGGTCGGTTTCTTCTTTTTCCTCTTTTACAGGGGCACTACCCGCTTCTCTTGCGGCGGTGGCACTTGGAGTTTCATCATCCACAATCATCGTATGATGTTGTTGAGTCATATTATCCACTTTGATCTTTAAAAATTCTCCATATTGTTGAGCGTGACTTAAAACATCACCAGGTTTTAAGGTATGGATATGGACTTTTACTATATCATCTTGTTCAACGTAGACAATTGATCCACCGTGGGCTTCTAGATAGTTATTAAACTGGGCCCCATTAAATTTCTTTTTACCCTCTTCTATACTACCAAGTTGTAAGATGAATTCGGTGCAGTAACCAAATTCTTCATCTTCCATTGTGGCGCCTGCTTTAACTTGGTTAGATTCGAGGTTTCTAATTGTAGCTTCATCATCTCTTTGAATGACCACTCCGTCAAGCGCGGATTTCATCCCATCTAGAACTCTGCATAGTCCTTCACTACCTGAGTCAACCACTCCAACCTCTTTTAAGATTGGAAGTAGATCTGGTGTTCTATCTAGAGATGCCCAAGCCTCTTCACTTAATAGGTCCATCGCTTTTTTAAAGGACATATTATCGGAATAGTTATCCCCAAAGTGTTGAGTGGCTTCTCTTACCACAGTTAAAATAGTGCCTTCCACTGGATTTTTCACAACATGATAGGCTTCATTAACCGCACTTCTCCAACAATCGAGAAAATCTTGGATAGAGATTTCTTCTTTATCCCCTACACCTTTTGCAAATCCATTAAATATTTGACTAGTAATAACTCCCGAGTTACCTCTTGCCCCCATTAAGAGGCCTCTTGCAAAAGTCTTCATAATTTGACTACAAGATGTATCGCTTCTATTTGCAATTTCGGCAATTCCTGAAGAGAGTGTGAGATTCATATTCATTCCTGTATCTCCATCTGGAACAGGGAATACGTTTAAGGCATCGATCTCTGGGTAATGGTTATAGAGATTATTTGCCCCACTTATTAACATAAATTTAAGTTGTTGACCATCGATTGTTTTCATATGCGTGTACCTACTTACTCCACTCCAACAGCGTAGATATTTACTTCTCTTGCGTGCACTCCAAAGGTTTGTCTAATCTGGTGTCTTATAACTTCTTGACAGGAGTTTAATACCTCACTGATTTTGACCCCACTTGCAACGATCACAAAGAGAGTAATCACAAAGTGATTAGTGCTATCGGTTTTTACAATGACCCCTTGGCTAGCCTCCTCATTAGGGAGTCTTTTAATTTCTTCTTTCGTCCCAGAAGAAAAGATAGATGGTTTATATGTTAGACATACAATTCCATACTGAGATAGAGCGGCTTTAGAGACCACTCTCGCCACTTGGTTTATATCTATATTGCTAATATCTAATTTCTCATCTTTTGGCATAGGTTATAGTCCTAATTTTCTTTCCTTCAGGCGGTAAAAAATATTATATCACTTAATAAAGTGATATTTAAATACTAAATATTTACAAAAGGTGATTAATTAATCTCGTAAAGAGATTAAAAGAAAAGAGAAAGATGTAACATATATTAAGGTAAATAAGGTATCTATATGATATAGGCCTTTGTCACAAAAACGAGAATACGTATAAAAAAAGATGAGACATTGCTCACCCTTTTCTTTATTTATTTATCTTATTAGTCAATATAGAATGCTTCGTTTGTGGGGGTTTCTCCATTACCCTCTCCTTGGATCACTTCTCCTGACTCGCCTGAACCAAAACTAAAGTCACTTCCAATAAAGACATAACATCCCCAGGCAATAACTGCGAGAGCGACAATGCCAAAGATCCAACAAATTAATCCATAATATCCGTTTTTCATATTCTATCCTTAATATATATTATATTGATATATCTTATTCCCTTCAATGTGGAAGGCTTCTTCTGGTTCTGGAGTGAGCTTTGCACCAGACTCGCATTCCTCTCCTTCACATGAGGAGCTATTATCACTAGAGGGAAAAGAGATATAACCTGCAGCATACAATATAACCACTGCGACAGCAGCCAGAGCGATAAGACCAAATAGTATTGAGAAAAATCCTTTTAACTTAATTTTAAACATTTCTTTTACCTAACTTAATTATATTATATGTATTTTAGATATTTTTCAATATCTAATAAAAAAAGCCCGGCAGCTCGCTATCTTCCTATACGGTATTGTCGCCACTACGGTGCTTAACTTCTGTGTTCGGGATGGGAACAGGTGTGTCCACCGCGCCATCACCACCAGACTTTTTTTAGAGACTGTTCTCTCAAAACTGAATATTATCACTTTTTGTCTTTCTAATCCACTGCTAAATTTTATTTGTTTGATTTTATATGAAATCTAAGAAATTAAGTCCTCGACCTATTAGTATCAGTCAGCTGAACACGTCACCGTGCTTACACTTCTGACCTATCAACCTTGTCACTTACAAGGGGTCTTACCTCTTTCGAGTGGGAAGTCTCATCTTAAGGTTGGCTTCACGCTTAGATGCTTTCAGCGTTTATCCAGTCCATAGGTAGCTACCCTGCTGTGCCACTGGCGTGACAACAGATGTACCATAGCTATGTCCATCCCGGTCCTCTCGTACTGGGGACAGCTCCTTTCAAACTTCCTACGCCCACGACAGATAGGGACCAAACTGTCTCACGACGTTTTGAACCCAGCTCGCGTACCACTTTAATGGGCGAACAGCCCAACCCTTGGAAGGTACTCCCCCTCCAGGATGTGATGAGCCGACATCGAGGTGCCAAACCTCGTCGTCGATGTGAACTCTTGGACGAGATCAGCCTGTTATCCCTAGAGTAGCTTTTATCCGTTGAGCGACGGCCTTTCCACACAGAACCGCCGGATCACTAAGCCCGACTTTCGTCCCTGTTCGACTTGTAGGTCTCACAGTCAAGCACGTTTATGCCTTTGCACTCGACGCATGATTTCCAACCATGCTGAACGTACCTTTGGGCGCCTCCGTTACCTTTTAGGAGGCGACCGCCCCAGTCAAACTACCCGCCACGCACTGTCCTTCCCGCCGGTAAGGGGGTAAGTTAGGGTGTTCATAATTCCAGAGTAGTATCCCAAGGGTGGCTCCACGGAAACTAGCGTCCCCGCTTCAGGGCCTCCTACCTATCCTGTACAAGAATTACAAACACTCAATACGAAGTTATAGTAAAGCTTCATAGGGTCTTTCCGTCTAGTCGCGGGTAGCCTGCATCTTCACAGGCAATAAGATTTCACCGAGTCTGCTGTCGAGACAGCGCCCAGATTATTATACCATTCATGCGCGTCGGAACTTACCCGACAAGGAATTTCGCTACCTTAGGACCGTTATAGTTACGGCCGCCGTTCACTGGGGCTTCGTTTCAAAGCTTCGCCAAGGGCTAACCTCTCCATTTAACCTTCCAGCACTGGGCAGGCATCACCCCATATACATCGCCTTGCGGCTTAGCATAGAGCTGTGTTTTTGTTAAACAGTTACCTGGGCCTCTTCACTGCGACTCTCTTTCAAGAGCACTTCTTCTTGCGAACTTACGAAGCGATTTTGCAGAGTTCCTTAACAACAGTTTGCTCGCTCGCCTTACATTACTCATGTTGACCACGTGTGTTCGTTCTCGGTACGGGCCACGTATACTTAAGCTAGCAGCTTTTCTTGAAAGCTGGCATCACCGACTTCGCTACTAGGGTAAACCCGTTCACTCCCCGTCACGTCTTCCCCTTGCCTTACGGCACAGCACGGATTTGCCTATGCTGCAGGTACCTCGCTTGGTCCGGAATCCACTAACCGGTACGGCTAGCCCTCTCTGTCACTACATCGCATATACGCGGGTTCAGGAATATCGACCTGATGTCCATCGACTACGCCCTTCGGCCTCGCCTTAGGTCCCGACTAACCCTGGGAGGACGACCCTTCCCCAGGAAACCTTAGTCAAATGGCGGATGGGATTCTCACCCATCATCGTTACTTACACCGGCATTCTCACTTCCATACAGTCCACGACTCCTCACGGTACCGCTTCACCCCGTATGGAACGCTCCCCTACCACTTAGATAAATCTAAATCCGTAGCTTCGGTATCATGCTTAGCCCCGGTAAATTTTCCGCGCGGAGGCACTCGACTAGTGAGCTGTTACGCACTCTTTAAATGGTGGCTGCTTCTGAGCCAACATCCTAGCTGTCTTAGCATCTCTACATCGTTTAACACTTAGCATGAATTTAGGGACCTTAGCTGACGGTCTGGGCTGTTTCCCTTTTGAGCATGGAGCTTCTCCCTCACACTCTGACTGCAAGGCTTACAGTAATGGCATTCGGAGTTTGATTGGAGTCAGTACCGCGCGAGCGGCCATCGTTCATTCAGTGCTCTACCTCCACTACTTACTACCTCACGCTAGCCCTAAAGCTATTTCGGGGAGAACCAGCTATTACCGAACTCGATTGGAATTTCACCGCTATCCACAGCTCATCCGCGGGCTTTTCAACGAACGTCGGTTCGGGCCTCCAGTAGGTTTTACCCCACCTTCACCCTGGCCATGGATAGATCGTCCGGTTTCGGGTCTATGACATCGTACTAAACGCCCTATTGAGGCTCGCTTTCACTACGGCTCCGTATCTACTACTTAACCTCGCACGATATCATAACTCGCCGGTTCATTCTTCAATAGGCACGCCATCACCCATTAACGGGCTCTGACTTATTGTAGGCATACAGTTTCAGAATCTTTTCACTCCCCTCCCGGGGTTCTTTTCACCTTTCCCTCACGGTACTGGTTCACTATCGGTCACTAGTTAGTATTTAGCCTTACGGGGTGGTCCCCGCAAATTCAGACAAGGTTCCACGTGCCTCGCCTTACTCAGGATCCCGCCAAGGTGTATCCGGATTTCGCTTACAGGACTCTCACCTTCTATGGTTGACTTTCCCAAGTCATTCCGCTATCCATAACAATCCCCACTAATGCGGTCCTACAACCCCATCCCAAAGGATGGTTTGGGCTCTTCCGCTTTCGCTCGCCACTACTCACGGAATCGATTTCTCTTTCTTTTCCTCTAGGTACTAAGATGGTTCAATTCCCTAGGTATTACTTCACTACCTCTATTGTTTTTCGGTAGGATGACATGGCATTACCCATGCCGGGTTTCCCCATTCGGACACCAACGGATCAAAGCTCATATCCAGCTCCCCGTCGCGTTTCGCCGGTAATCGCGTCCTTCATCGCCTTCTAGTGCCAAGGCATTCACTGTACGCCCTTCATAACTTAATTTCATAAAATTTAAGCTTTGTTGGTAAGTAAATTAATTTAACTATCAGTTAATCTAAATTGCTTCATAAATCTCGTATAAATAAGAAATCTTATTTTCTACTCGACTTTAGTAGAAAGAACAATTGTTTATAATATTCAGTTTTCAAAGAACAGACTGCAGAGAGAATACTATTCTCTCAAAGCTAAACAGATGCTAGGAAATTAAACGCACACGATAATAATTTAGTTTTAGGTTAAAAAATAAATTAATGTACATATCAACTAAACGAATTAGTTGACGTCTTTCTCCATAGAAAGGAGGTGATCCATCCCCACGTTCTCGTAGGGATAC
>JAJQAP010000033.1 GCA_021203745.1 Coprobacillus sp. | reverse complement strand
CCGCACACAGATCATGTATAACAATCTTATTTGTATCTTCATATCCAAACTGGACGTGATCAAACACTACATCACCATGAGTATTCCAGTTGATAAGACGTGGTTTTTGACTCTCGTCGGGAAGAGGCTCTTCGTCAAGGAACTCGAACACTCTTTCGCCCGCCGCTGCTGCGGATTGTAATTGCTGGAAGGCTTGAGCAATTTGAGATAGGGGGGATGTGAATAAACGAACATAAACCATAAAGGCGACGATTACACCTATGGTGATCGTTCCATTCTTTGTCAAGACTGCACCGACAACACAAACCGCAACATAAGCTAGGTTACCAATGAATGTCATTAAAGGCATCATTAGACCAGATAATGAATTCGCGCGGAAGTTTGATTGTCTTAAATTATTATTCATTGTTTCAAACTTCTCACGTTCGTTGTCTTCCCCATTATAGGCTCGGACAATGGTGTGACCGGAATAAACTTCTTCTATATGACCATCAATTTCGCCTAAGTGCTTCTGTTGTCTTAAGTAGTACTTCTGGCTACGCGACATAATAATCATCATAATGGCAAAACCGATGATTGAGGCGGCAATACCCACAAGCGCCATAATCCAGTTAGTGACAAACATCATGATAATCGCGCCGACAAATAAGGTTATCGCTCCAAATAAGGTACCAATTGCCATATTCAGTGACTGCCCTATTGTATCGACATCGTTTGTGACACGCGAGAGAATATCACCAGTTGTGTGCTGATTGAAGTATTTCATCGGTAAGACGTTAATCTTTTGAGAGATATCTCCTCTCATCTTACGGGAGATAGAGACTGTAACATCAGCCATAAGGAAAGACTGACCAATATGCACTAGGGCACTAACTGCGTATATAGTAACGAGTATTGTCACACAGTTAACGATAACACTCATATCAATGCCATCTTCAATAAAGAGTCCTTCTTGAACAGCATCGGTTAATCGAGATAGATATGTAGGACCAATTAAGGACAAAACAGAGGCGGTAATAGAGAACACTAAAGCAATACCCATAGGGATTAAGAGCTTTTTGGAGTAGACTAAAATTCTACCCCAGGTTCTCCAAAGGTGCTTGGCCTTTTGGTCGCTGACGTTGACGTTTCTGCCTCTTGCTCCTCCCATTGGCCCTGGCATATTAGAGTTCCTCCTCGGAAAGCTGAGAAAGGGCGATTTCTTTATAGGTCTCACAATTTTCAATTAGATAGTCGTGGGTGCCACTTCCAACAATCTTTCCATCTTCCATCACAAATATTTGATCACAATCTTTAATTGTTCCTATTCTTTGAGAGACAATTATTCTTGTAGAATCTGCGCAGTATGTTTTAAGTGCTTTTCTAACTTTTTTATCTGTAGAGTAGTCTAGCGCACTAAAGGTATCATCAAAAATGAGTATTTCTGGTTTTCTAGCGATACCTCTTGCTATCGATAGTCTTTGTTTTTGACCACCAGAGAAGTTATCACCGCCTTGTGCCACATAGGATTCCACTCCCTCTGGTTTACGATAGACAAATTGATAGGATTGACTAACAGTTATTGCTTCATCAATATCATCTTTTGAGGCATTATTATCACCATAGTTAATATTTGATTCAATTGTTCCTTGGAAGAGTGTGGACTTTTGAGAGATATAACCGATCTTATCTCTTAGTTCATGTTGAGTGTACTGACGCACATCCACGCCATCGACAAGGACTTGCCCGTCTGTGGCATCAAAGAAACGAGGGATTAAGTTAATCACTGTCGATTTACCGCAACCTGTCGCTCCAATTATTGCCACACTTTGTCCTTGGGTAATCTTAAAGTTAATATCACCAATAACACTTTCTTTAGCGTCAGCATATTGGAAACTAACAT
This sequence comes from Coprobacillus sp., assembly GCA_021203745.1. Lineage (GTDB taxonomy): Bacteria > Bacillota_I > Bacilli_A > RFN20 > CAG-826 > JAJQAP01. The sequence continues at coordinate 7,470 of JAJQAP010000033.1, read as the reverse complement.
TTCTAAATTCAACTTCACCTTTGGTGGATTGTTTTAAGTTACCCTCTTGGTCGGTATAAGAAGGAACGATAGTGCCATCTGCTAAGGCTAGAGCGGGCACTAAATTACCAGTGCCTGACCCGTCATCCACTTCGATAGTAAATAGTCCTTCACCATCTTTAATTGCTGGGTCAGTATTTAATACTTCGTTAACACGTCTGATAGAGACGATTGATCGAGGTAAGACGATAAAGATCATAACGAGCATCATAAACGCCATGACAACTTGCATACCGTAAGAAGAGAACACCATCATTTCTGAGAAGAGTGTTAGTCTTTCTTCTCCCGCACTGACAGCGTTAATTAAATAGGCGCCAATCCAGTATATAGCAAGGGACAAACCATTCATAATCATCTGAATAGATGGGTTCATGAATGACATCGTTCTATTAGTAAATCTATTTGTTTTACTTAAGTTATTGTTTGCGTTATCAAATTTATTTTCTTGGTAGTCTTCCGCGTTATACGCTCTAACGACCCTGATACCATTGACATTCTCTCTTGTCACTCTGTTGACATCATCGGTTAATTTCTGGAGTTTTCTAAACTTAGGCATTGCTATACCTATACAGATAGCGACGATAACTATTAATAGGACCACTGCGACACCTACTGATAGTGTCCACTGCCAAGCAGAGGAAGATATCTTGCATATTGCCCAAATTGCGGTAACTGGGGCTCTCACTATCACTTGGAAACCCATGGTAATTAAAACTTGAATCTGAGTAATATCATTTGTAGTTCTTGTAATTAAAGAAGCAGTAGAGAAGTTTCTTATTTCAGTAGGAGAAAATGCCATCACTTGGTTATAAACTTTTTCTCTTAGGGCAGCGCTAAAATCTGAAGATACACGGCTCGAAATGATAGCGACAACAACTGAGGTAGCCATAGAACCAAGACAACATAAAAGCATCCATCCACCATTGATCCAGATATCCCTCATCTCTGAGCCTTCTGTTTCAATTAAGACGGTGATTTCTTGCATATATTCAGGGCTTTTTAAGTCGAGATAGACTTGGAAAACGATAAGTCCAACACCTAATACGACTAGTACCCAGTTCCATTTAGAGATGCATTTTAAAATCTTCATTTTTTCACACCGATTAAAGAGTTTAAGTATATCTCGGTTAATAAAAGGTAAACTTTTAATTAACTTTATTTATTTATTTTCATGCTTATTTTTTTGCTATAATTAAAGGCATGAAAATACTTGTTGTGGAAGACGAAGAATCGATTTTAAACCTCATAGCAACAATCCTAGAAAGGAATGGTTATGAAGTGATCAAAGCGCGTGATGGAGGAGAGGCCTACGATATCTTTTTAGATGAAACTCTCGATATGGTTATATGCGATGAGATGATGCCCGTTATGAGTGGCAATGATCTAGTAAAAGCAATCAGAGAGGATAATAAAAGTATCCCTATCATCATGGTAACCGCAAAAGGGGAGTTCTACGATAAAGAAAAGTCCTTTGAACTAGGTGTGGATGATTATATGGTCAAACCAATAAACTACGATGAACTACTAGTCAGAATTAAAGCCTTAGCAAGAAGAGCAAAGATTCAAACAGAAAACATCATTAAAGTGGGTGATACAGTGCTAGATAATACATATCATACAGTCACTAATGATAAATTAGACTTATCTATCTCCTTAACAAAGACAGAGTTTGATATCCTCTTTAAACTATTATCATATCCAGAGAAGGTTTTCTCAAAATGGCAACTCTTTAATGAGTTTTGGGGAATCGATAGTGATGTTGATGATGATATCGTAAAAGTCTTTATCTCTAAAATTAGAAAACAGATCGAACCATTTAAGGATATCGAGATTAAAACCATTATGGGAGTGGGTTACCAAGGGGTAAGAAATGCCAAAGAAGAATAAAGAAAAAGAGCCTTTAACGGAAGAGCAAATAAAAAGAAAAGACTACGCAAAAGAAGTAAGAAGGACCTCATTAAGGTTTGGACTAATCCTTTTTGTCTATAATATCATTGCCACGGCGGTGGTTATTGGGATAGCCGCGCTTGTGGTCTTTGGTTTTAACCTTGAATTCTCTCCTGTTGCAGGTTTTATCTTTTTAATTGTCGCGCTTGTTATCGATATGATTATATCCTTTACCCTTACCTCCATTGCAATGTATAGGTCAAACTTAGATATAGAACGTATTAAACAAGCCTTAAACCAAATGATGGAAGGGGATTACAACATCAATTTAAAGTTAAGGACTAGATCTAGGCCGTTTAAGGAGATTGCGGAGATGATTAATGACCTAGCAAAAGAGTTAGACAGTGTCTCCATCTTAAAAAGAGACTTTACAAAAAACTTCTCCCATGAATTTAAAACGCCAATTGCTTCAATTAAAGGTTATACAGAACTCTTACTAGAGGATAAACACCTAAGTGATGAAGAGAGAAATAAATACTACTCTATCATCGTGGAGCAAACTGAGTTTCTCGCTAACCTCGCTAACTCCACCCTCCTACTCTCTAACCTTGAATCATCTAATATAGTGATAGATAAAGTAGATTTATATATCGATGAAGAAATAGAAGAGATAGCCCTACTCTCCTATTCGGATGTTGAAGCAAAAAATATTGAAGTGGATATCGAGCTTGACCACTGGATTGTTAATGCTTCAAAAGACTTATTCCAAGATTTATGGATGAATCTTATTAATAATGCGATTAAATACACAAAGGTGGATGGACACATTAAAATCAGAAGCGAAGAAGATGATTCTGAAATAAGAATATCAATTCTTGATGATGGCGTGGGTATCTCTGAGGAGTCTCTTCCTCATATCTTTGAAACCTATTACCAAGAAAGACAACCTGGTTCTAATAAAGGAATAGGATTAGGACTATCTATTTGTAAGCAAATTTGTGATGCTTTTGGATGGGATATTGAGGCTAAATCAAAGAAGGGTATGGGCTCCACTTTTACAGTACATATACCAAAAATGAGTGCAAATGAGTATTAAAATCCATCAAACGATGGATTTATTTTTAACCATTATTTTGGGTAACATAAGAATCATTGTCTTGTAGTTCATCAAGAGTTAGATAATAATCGTTTTTCATATAAAAATATCCGTTGTGTAATTCTCCATCAATTTCGATGTGAGAATCATATGTCACCAATGTGTGCGCACCATCGAGAAAATAAAATGTTGAACTAAGACGGGGGTATGGAGTAAAAAGATCAACACATTTTTTATCAACCTTTGGATTATATGAAATACGAGCCACGTGTTCATTAAAGATGAAATCAATATTTTCTTGATCTAGAAAAGTGTATGTTTTGCTAAATAAATTATCATATTTCTCATCTAGAAGTAAATTTGATTCCCTTCCAATAAAGGTTGAAACCACCATGACACAGTCTTCTGTATCGAAACCAACACCAACATCGGATAAATATTTCCATCCACTTGGCATTCCACAAGAGGAAAGAGCAACTACTGATAGTAATGAAAGGAATGCAACATTTTTAACTTTTTTCATTTTTAAATACCTCAATCATATGTATAAATGGTCATATCTCCAATACAAATACGACCTTTATTTCTGTCTGTATATCCAGACATGCTTTCAAAATTTGTGTAGAATCTAAAGCATCTTGTTCCTGCTTCAAATTCAACTTTATATGTACTTTGATTATATCGATCGGTAGGAAGGTTACAATTAAGTAAATCAAGAGCTTCAATCCACTCCTCACCACATAATTCTTTATATTCGAGTCTGGCCTCAGGATTGTCTTGAGTATAATATCGTTCATCGCTACTCCAGAACGATAGGTTAACATCAATCGAGGTAACAGGGTTAACCAAATCATATTCAAGATAAGCAGTGCCATAACCTTCTCTACGAGGTGATAAATTAATGTATTCATTCTCGATATAACCAGTACGTAATCTAGTCGTGGAGAAAGTAAGGTTTCCTTTGGAAACATCGGTAACTATTTCTTCTCCATTGTAATTACCAGGAAAACCATAATCACTTGGACTGATTGTGTATGATGCTTCATAATCATTTAATTGGAACTTACATGTAGTGCCTAAAAGGGTAGGGGCAAAAATAACTTCTACATAGTTCATGCCGTTTACGTTCCAACAATAATTTGTAACATAATATGTTGAACCATTTGATTTTTTATAACCATATGCCACAACAGCGTGATTAACATAAGATCCATCAAAGGACGAGGCATTAGGTAAACGACCAAATAAGATGACAGGACGATCTGCTTTAAGTTCATCAACCGCACCAGTGCCAAATAAACCCCAACTCGCTTTTCCGTTAATTCCATAATCAGAACAGAAGGCATTCAATGCTTTACTAACTGATCTACCCGTGGAACTTGCTTTAGGATTTTCACTATCATCAATATAATTGATTAATTTATCTTTTAAATTGTGTTCAATATCTTTTGTCTTACCGGTATCAGTAAGTTCCCCGTTTTCACCTTTGTATTCAGAAGGAACCGTTCCTTCGTGCATTGTTTGGTCCCAATAATGTAGGACTAGGGCGGCACTAACATATCCGCAAGAACCATCAACATTCGATGGATACCCACCATATTTTATATATTCATAATTGTTTATATAGTTATAACCTTCGGAATCGGTTGTAGTTAGCAAAGAAACATCAGAATCGTCAATATCACTATTAGATTGTACGGATTCCCTAAATAATTGGAGTCCTTCATCAAAAGTTTCTTGGAGTTGATAAGCAAATGACAAATCAAAGTGATTATCATCTGTTAATGAATAGAAATAATCGCCTTTTCGCTCAAAATAATTCATTGGTCCAAAGTAGTAATAGTCGCCATTTTTTGTAAAATCGTAAGGAGAAGTCATTTCAAGAGAAAGCTCAAGGAAACTACCGCTTTCAAGATCAATTATAGCAATACCTTCTTCTTTACCAAGTTTGACATAAAAAATATTGCCAGATAAATCTTTGACTGTATGAATTCCATTTTCAGGATTTTCAATACCTTCTTCATCGGCAATAGATTGACATAAGTTGGTTGCTTCTTGATAATTTCTTTCTTCTACTAAGAAGTTTGACTCAGAATCACATGTACCACCAAAACACGATATGCACGAAACCAATGTCGTTAGTAATGAGATAAACATAATCACACCCTCCTAAGTTCATCGTCATTCTATCAAACCATCTTATACTAATCAACAAAAATTCAATTGGTGCACTTGACAGGAATCGAACCTGCACGGGTTGCCCCACTAGATCCTAAGTCTAGCGCGTCTGCCAGTTCCGCCACAAGTGCATGGTGCCATCTAGAGGACTCGAACCTCCAACCTACTGATTACAAATCAGTTGCACTGCCAATTGTGCTAAGATGGCATGGTGGACACTACAGGAATCGAACCTGTGACCTCTTCCGTGTGAGAGAAGCGTTCTCCCTCTGAACTAAGTGTCCAACGAGATTCTTGTAGTCATGGTGGGCCTTAAAGGACTTGAACCTTCGACCTCACCCTTATCAGGGGTGCGCTCTAACCAACTGAGCTAAAGGCCCATAATATTTAGCGTTATTAACTATACAATAATATAACTAATATTGCAATTAAATACTTATAGGATTCTTTAGAAAAGACCCTATTAAGGGTCTTATAGAATCTTAGATATAAACGAGATTATCTCTTGACGTATGGTCTATCCTTACGAGCGGCAAGAAGTCCATATTTCTTTCTCTCTTTCGCTCTGGCATCACGTGTGATCATTCCGTTACCTTTGAGGATGTTTCTATCGCATCCCGCTTCAAGAAGGGCTCTTGTAATTCCAAGACGGATAGCTCCAGTTTGACCAGAGAATCCACCACCTTTAACGTAGCAGGTGACATCGTATTTACCTTCTGTTCCTGTTAACACTAGTGGTTGTTTTAAATCCATCACTAATGTATCAAAAGGCATATATTCATTGACATCACGTCCATTCACTGTGATCTTACCTTTACCTTGGGTGAGATAGACACGTGCACTAGAAGATTTTCTTCTTCCAGTTCCATAATACTGTAATTTCTCTTTTGCCATAGTCTACTCTCCTAATACTTCAAGGTTAATGGTTCTGGTTGCTGAGCTTGCTGTTTATGCTCAGGTCCAGCGTAGACAAAGAGTTTCTTTTCAATCTTTCTGCCTAACTTTGTTTTTGGAACCATTCCATGAACACATCTTTCAATTAACTCTACTGGGTATTTCTCCACCATTTCTTTCGCGCTTCTTGTTCTAAGTCCACCTGCGTATTGACTAACGTTATAGTATTTCTTTTGATCAAGCTTTTCGCCAGATAGAGATATCTTCTCAGCATTGATAACGATGACATAATCACCACAGTCTACATTTGGGGTGTAGATTGGTTTATTCTTGCCAGTTAAAATAACGGCTATCTGACTACAAAATCTTCCTAGTGGTTGATCAGTAGCGTCAACGACATACCATTTTCTTTGGATATCTGATTCTTTTGCAATTGTTGTTTGACGTTCCATTGTCTAACTCCTTTAATATAGTCTTTACCGGGGACTTTATTAATTTGTGCCGTGAATTATATTAAAACACATACTTTTTAGTGTCAATTACTTTTTAAAGTAATTACTCGTCGCTAAGCTCGACATTATGATAGACGTTTTGGACGTCTTCAATTTCATCGAGTAAATCGCAAAGTTCATTGAACTTTCTTAGGTCAGAAGGATCATCGAGGGTGATTGGGTCGTTAGCGATAGGACAAACCTCCGCTTTCTCAAAATCGGTGATACCTAGAGTTCCAAGAACATCTCTGGCCGCCCCAAAGGCATCAGGTTCCACGAGTACTTCGATATACTCTTCATCTACTTGGTTTACTTCTCTCACATCAACATCACCAAGGATTAAGGCTTCTTCTACTTCATCTCTGTTGGTGCCTTTAAAAGCAAAGATACCAGTTTCCGTGAAGTTATAGATAACGCTTCCTAGATGCCCACCTTTACGAGTTACCGCAGTTCTTACTTCGGTTAACGCTCTATTGGTGTTATCACTTAGTGTATCAATAATAAAGAGACTTCCTCCAGGTCCATAGGCTTCATATCGCCCTGCGGCATAAGATTCTGCATCTCCTCCTGCCGCTTTCTTTATCGCTCTATCGATAACATCACGAGGGACTGATTGACCTTTCCATTTTTCTATTGCACTTCTAAGGGCAAGGTTAGAATCAGGATTGGGGTCACCACTTTTCGCGGCCATATAGATTTCTTTTGACGCTCTCATATATGTTGAGCTCTTTTTTGCAGCACTTTCTGCATAGGCTTTCGCTCTAACTTCAAAATGTCTTCCCATAATATTTTACCTATCCTTAATACTTTTAGTATTACAACTCATATATTTTAACTTTTATATACTTTTAATAGCAAACTTTTTTTAAATAGAGACCATTAGGA
>JAJQAP010000034.1:4316-39424 GCA_021203745.1 Coprobacillus sp. | reverse complement strand
CACTGATAATATATCATTTATGATATAAAGTGTAAATAACTAATTAATTTATTTTTCTACTGTCTCTTTCTTTACAAATCATCTTTATAAAGTCTGAGGTAGGGACTGTAATTTGTTCCTTATCTTTATAGGTACGATAAGTAACAGTCTTATTATTAACTTCATTATCTCCAATCACGATTGTATAAGGAACTTTTTTCATCTGAGCATTTCTCATTCGATATCCTAATTTCTCATTAGAATCATCGAGTGTCACTCTAATGCCTTTTTTATCAAACTGATCTCTTAACTTTTCTGCGGTTTTTAGATGATACTCGTTATTCACTGGTAAGATGACTACTTGTGTAGGCGCCATCCAAACAGGGAAAGCCCCACCAAAATGCTCAATGAGTATACCAATAAATCTTTCAAATGAACCAAAACACGCTCTATGGATCATAATTGGTTCTTTCTTTTCTCCGTCAGAGTCAACATATGTACAGTTAAATCTTGTCGGAAGATTCATATCAAGTTGAATTGTTCCACATTGCCAGACTCTATTCATCGAGTCTCTTACTTTAAAATCTAGTTTAGGACCATAGAATGCTCCATCTCCTGGATTAATATCAAACTCTTTATGGGTCCTTTTACAGGCACTTTCTAGAATGCGTTCCGCCTTTGTCCAAAGTTTAGGATCTCCGATATATCCAGTTTCTGGTCTTGTGGATAGTTCTATTGAATAATCGAGATTAAAGAGAGAATAAACTTCATCAAAGAGTTTAATGCAGTTATTAATCTCTTTTGCTAACTGATCTTCACGACAGAATATATGGGCATCATCTTGGGTAAAAGATCTCACTCTAAAGAGTCCATTTAGAGCCCCACTAGCCTCGTGGCGGTGGACATGACCCATCTCCGCTAGTCTAATAGGTAGGTCCCTATAGGAGTGAAGCGAGGAGTTATAGACAATAACCGCTCCTGGACAGTTCATCGGTTTAATGGCAAACTCTTTATCTTCGACTTTTGTGGTGTACATATTGTTTTGGTAGTGGTCCCAGTGACCTGATGTCTCCCAGAGTTCTCTTGAAAGAATCGTTGGGGTTTGTATTAACTGGTAACCATATTTATGAAGTAATTCTTTTAAATACTTTTCAATTTCATCTTTAACGATTAATCCATTAGGAAGCCAGAAAGGGAATCCTGGTCCGTATTCTGAGATAGAGAATAGCTCTAACTGTTTACCAAGTAGCCTATGATCTCTCTTTTTTCTTTCTTCCACAAGATTGAGGTAGTTTTGAAGAGACTCTTCACTAAAATGAGAGGTGCCATATATTCTTACTAGTTGTTTATTTTTGGAGTCCCCTCTCCAGTAAGCTCCTGCAATAGAGAGAAGTTTAAAGTGTTTAATCATCGTCGAGTCTTGAAGATGTGGTCCGCGACATAAATCGATAAAATCATTTTGTTTAAAACAAGATATATCTCCATCTTGAAGGTTTTCTATAAGCTCCACTTTATAAGGGTTATCCTTAAAGTATTCGAGTGCCTCCGCTTTTGTCATTGTGAGGTATTCAATTTTATAGTTCTTTTTAGTAATCTCTTTCATCTTATCTTCGATGAGTTTCATATGCTCTTCAGTAAAAGGGAAAGAGAAATCAATATCGTAGTAAAAACCCTCTTCAATAGAAGGACCTATCGATAGTTTAGAGTCTGGATATAGGGCAAGTACTGCTTCAGCGAGTAAATGGGCAGTGCTATGATTTAAAGTCGCAAAAGCTTCTTTCGAGTCCTTATCAATTTCTTTTAATGATCCATCATGTAAGGTTATTTTCATACTTTGTTCCTCTCTCTTTGAAAACCATAAACCGCCCCACCAATGAGGCCAGCGTTCTCTTCAAAATAACATTCTACCATATTTAGACTGGGATTGTTCTCTTTTAATTTAGGGAAAATTAAGTCTTTATTTTTAAATACCCCTCCCGTAAAGGTAAAGATATCTGGGTTATAAATATCCTTTATATACCTTAAAAAAGAAGAGAATAGTTCTATCCAAGTGTTAAATATAGATAGTGCTTTTTTATTTTCTTTTCTAACTAGGTCAAAAAACTCCTTAGAATTTTTAACTCTTAACCCATTCATTTTAGAGAGTCTTACAATTCCCCCTCCTGAACAGATCGATTCAAAGTCGTAGTATTCGTTTTTATAAAGCACTGGGATATGACCGATTTCTTTTCCGTAGTTTTTTAGCTCTCCTTTATAGGCAAAAGCCCCTCCTACACCAGTGGAGATCGTAATAAAATAAACACCGTCATAGTCTTTACCTGCGCCGAGAACGGCTTCCGCTAGTAAACCCATTTCTGCATCGTTTTTTATATATACGTCTTTGTTAAAAGTGGTCTTTAATTTTGTTTTTAAGTCGATATTCTCGATACCAATATTTGGGAGAGCGTCAATCATTCCGTTATGTCTAACGCGACCTGGCACTCCAATAGAAATATTTGATACTTCATCTAAATTTACGTTTAAATCTCTAATTAAATTGATGATTTCTTCGTAAAACTTATCTAAATCACCAAAAGTATTGTTATCTTTCTTAATAACTTTTTCGATTTGGTAATTAGAGTTAATGAGGGCCGCTCTTAAATTTGTTCCCCCGATATCGAGCGATATGACTTTTTCCATTACTTCCCTAATGTATCGACAACTTTATATAAGTCTGTATTTGCCACTTGTCTTTTAATATCGACAGTTTCTAAGATATCGTAATCCGCTGGCTTTCCATTATGGATACCAACGAGTCTTCCTGTTTTATCTTCGTTAATAAGCTCAATTGCATGCATTGCAAGAGTGGAGCCAAGGATTCTATCTTTTGCGCAAGGCACCCCACCACGTTGGAGTCTACCTAAAACCTCCGCTTTAGTTTCATATCCTGTAGCCGCTTCTATATGACTAGCTAGTTCATTGACATCTAAAAGATGTTCAGAGACAACTACAAGGCAATGAGAGATTCGTTCATCTTTTACCGCTTGCACACGCTTAATAATCTCTTCTTCACTGAGATTGTGGGAGTGGGTAACTGTTACCTCTGCTCCTACCGCAATAGAAGCATTTATCGCTAGATCATCACAAAGCCTACCCATCACTTCGACAACCGCACATCTTGTATGAGAGGAGGAAGTATCTTTAATCTTTTCAAGAGCATCAACAATTGTTTCTAGACATGTATTAAAACCGATTGTTTCATCGCTTGTTGCTATATCATTATCAATTGTGCCAGGTAGTCCAATAACCTTAACACCTAATTTATGAAGAGATGCTAGACCATGGTATGTTCCATCCCCTCCTATACCTACTAGATAATCTATTCCTCTATCCTTAAGCTGTTTTGCCGCAACTTTCGCCACTTCAACATCAGCAAACTCTGGGAATCTAGCACTTCTAATCACTGTGCCACCTCGATTTAAGATCCCAGAAGAGAATTTCTTATCAACTTGTTCTATATTTCCTTCGTATAACCCCTTGAAGCCATCATAGACGACATACATTTCGTCTCCTGCATCTAAGCCCGCTCTAATAAGAGCTCTAATTGTGGGGTTCATTCCAGGGGCATCACCCCCACTTGTGAGTATTGCGATTTTTTTTGCCATATCTATGTCCTCTTTTACTTCTTATAGTTTAGTGTATAAACCCTATTTTGTAAATTATTAATAATAATTTCCAAGACTAGATTTACTCACATTTTAAATGTGGATAAATATACGAGTTATTCACTCATTTATTTATACACTGACTAGTTTTTAGGTGGATAAATTATCCACCAAATAATATGTAAATATTATTAGTTGATTACACACAAAACTTTTTAGATAATAAAGAAGTTATGAAAAGTATTGCGTTAGGTAAAGATTATCTTTCTGTTTCCTTTAAAGGGTTATTCGCCGATTATGATCGAGATACCCTCATTAATTTATATGAACCTATAATTGGCTACGCCGCTCTAGCCCTATACTTCTCTTTTTTAACGGAGAGTAAACTAGAAGAGGTTGGTCCTATTATTAGTCATGAAAAGTTTCTAAATAGGATTCAGATGAATCTCGATACCTTTAACAGTGCAAGAGAACAACTAGAAGCGATGGGTCTAGTTAAAACATACCTAGAAGAAAAAGAAGAGTATAACTTATACCATTATGAACTATATCCACCTTATCCTCCTGATAGGTTTATTAATAATACCTTGTATTACGGGATGCTAAAAAGAAACTTAGGGGACCAAGAAGCGGAGTTAATTAAATCGATTTATGTGACCAGTGAAGAAGAAATAGAAGGAGAAGATATATCGGCGACCTTTAAAGAAGTATATAGACCTAACTACGATTCAAAACCATTTAGCAGTGCGACAAATACCGACAAGATTAAAGGAAGAGAAAACGCTCACATTAATTCGACCTTCTCTACCGCAGATTTTATTGAAGCCTGTTCATTACAAGTGCCAGTCGGATCTTTAACAAAAGACTCGTTTTCAAAAGACGAACTCAATGAAATAAGTCGTATTGCCGAGTTGTATGGAGCGAGTGAACTAGAGATGGCCGTTGCGGTAAATATTACCTATAAAGCGGATAAACCTGTTGGAGAAAGAATCGACACGAAATTAATCATGAGACAACTATCCTATAACAGTCAGTATCGAGTGGAAAGTCAAATATTACGTGATAACCTTAATCCCAAAAAACTCAATTCTGAATCTGAACTTGCAAAAAAGATCAATCAGATGGAAAGTGAAGCCCCAGTTAAATATCTTCAAGATCTTCAAAAGGGAATCGAACCCGCAGATGCAGACTTAAATATCCTTAATACATTAAGTAGTAAATATCATCTAACTAACCCCGTAATAAACGCTCTTGTTAGTTTTACACTTGAAACGCAAAACAATACCTTACCATCTAACTACATGCAAAAGGTTGCCGCTACCCTTGTAAGAGAGGGAGTAACAAATGCCGCTGATGCTCTTGATTATCTTAATGGAGAAAGAAAAAAGAGAAGTAAAACTAGTGCAAAAAAAGCAGGTAGTAGTGAAACTGAAGCAAAAAATGATAAAATAAACAAAGAAGAGGAAGAAATCGATAACTCTGATGAAGAATGGAATCGATTAATCGATATGGTGCGAAATGGCGGAAAATGATTTTGACATTAAGAGAGTAAGTGAAGAGCTCGAACAGGACCCAATCTTTTCGACCTCTGACGAACAGTTTATGGAAGAGTGTAAAAAATATGTCGCTGAGCATAAAAACGAAGACCCATTACTCGTTACTATATCCGACGACATCATCTTTAAGTATTACGATAAAGTTTACGATTATTTAAAGGATAAAGAATACTGCGCTTCTTGTCCTGGACTTGATAAATGTGAAAAGAGATTCCCTCAACAACAAATTGGTCTAAATTTCTCTCATAACATTATTGAACGTTCTATCTCTCCCTGTGAGTTATCACTTGAAGAGAGTTCAATTAGATCTAACTTCCAAATCCATGATTTTCCTGAGCAGTGGAGCCACGCCACGATAACCGATAAAGATTTTGATAGAACTCGTTATAGAAATAAAGCCTTTAAAAGAGTGGTGGGTGAGAAAAAATCCGCTTATATTTATGGACTAGATAAAACAGGGAAGACTTATTTTGCCGCGGTTCTCGCTAATGAACTAGCTAGGTCTGGTCAAGGACCAATCTGCTTTATAAACGCTCCAATCAGAATTAAAGAAATCTCTGATGCTTATAAACAAGATCAACAAGATTTAATTAAACGTTATCAGTTATGTAATGTTTTAATTATCGATAATTTTGGTGATGAATATACGAGTGACTATATTAGAGATGCGATTATTAGTCCAATTTTAGAGTTTAGATATTCTCATGATTTAATTACCATCCTCGTCAGTCATTATCACCTCGATGAAATTAGAGGCATTTATGGTGGTAGTAGCGCTGGAGGTAATGCAAAAGCATCCAGGTTAGTAGAAACTATAAGAGGTGCCTGTGGTGGGGAAATAGAATTTAATCTTGAAGGAGCTTATCGCTAACTTCTTTTTCAAGACTCTTTAAATCTGAATTATTTTCGATAATGATATCCGCTTGAGAAGTGTAAAAATCATTATCTTTTTTATTAAGTTTTAATAAATCACTAGTTTTTATATGTGACTTTCTAGAATCTTCGTTTATAGACACAGCAATATTGTAATCAAAGAGATTATCAAAACCCGCTTCAAAGAGTAGTGGAACTTCAACGACCATTTTCTCCTTTTTATTACGAGTCATTTCACTAATGATTCTCTCTTTAACAAGAGGATGAATATAATTATCGACTTGCTTCACTTTACGAGGATTTTCAATTAAGTAATCTCGTAAAAGTTCTCGATTAACTTCACCTTCAAAATTTTGCGAGGTTATTTGGTTAATCTTTTTAATCACTTTTCCGTTTTTATATAGTTCATGGACAATATCATCGGCGGATAGTGTTGCTACCCCTAGCTTCTTACAAATATCTAAAACTGTCGATTTACCCGCGGAGAGCGGACCGGTTAATCCATAGTAAATTGGTGGGTTCTTTTTTGCTTGGCATCTCGGGCAGAATGTCGAGCCTCTTCCACCTATTTTTTTATAATACAATTTGTGTCCGCATTTAGGACAAGGTTCTCCCTTTTTACCATAGACATTTAACTGGGTTTGGAAGTTACCATCTATCCCTTTTCCTGGGTGATATGATCTAATTGTAGATCCACCTTCTTTAATTGCTTTATTTAAAACGTCTATTGAATTAGTAAGGACTTTTTCCCAGTCTTCTCTTGTAAGTTTTTTTGCTTTTTCCATTGGATTAATTCCCGATAAAAAGAGAACTTCATCAGCGTATATATTACCGAGTCCTGCGATTATTGATTGGTCAAGTAATGTTGACTTTATTGGCGTGCTTATATTCTTTGTTTTCTCGATTAAGTAATCGACATTTTCAATTGAAAAGGGTTCTAATCCTAGTGTTTTTAATTCCTTTTCATCAAGATATTGGTCTTTTTTAGTGAGTTTTGTAATTCCAAATGAACGGGAATCATCAAAACATAATTTAGAGCCATCCGTGAAATGATAGACAATACGAGCATATTTAGTATCATCCTCTTTTTCATCCTCTAAATAGTACTTACCTTCCATTCTTAAATGAGAAATAATGACATAATCATCCGCTAGATAGAATATAAGATATTTTCCCTTTCTTCCTATCTCTAATATCTTCTTACCTTTTAATGAATCCATAAATGTTTTAGGATCTCCTAGGACTGATTTCTCTCGGTTTATCTCGACAGAAGAAATAACCTTCCCAGGAAGGATATCATTAAGGATGTTTTTAATTGTTTCAACTTCCGGAAGCTCTGGCATATTAACCTCTATTTTGCATCATACCAAGTCTGACCAAATCCACCTTTTACCTCTAGTGGGACATCGAGTTTTAAGGCATTTAACATGATGTCTTTAAGGAGTGGATAGACGATATCTTTCTCTTCTTTTGGCACTTTAAAGATAAGTTCATCGTGAATTTGAAGAATCATCTTTGTCTTTAAGTTATTATCTTTTAAGGCTTTTTCACATTTAACCATCGCCATTTTAATTAAATCTGCGGCAGTTCCTTGGATAGGAGCATTAACTGCTGCTCTTTTTAGAAATTCTCTAACCTGGAAGTTGGGTTCAATTGATGTATTTATATATCTTCTTCGATTCATGAGAGTGGAAACATAGCCTTTTTTGTCCGCTTCCGCCTGAACATTTATAAAGAACTCTCTAATTTCTGGGAATGACTCATAAAAGTTATTGATTATATCCTTTGCCATAGGTAGAGGAATACCAAGTCGATCCGCTAGACCCCAATCACTAATTCCATAGATGATACCAAAGTTTACAGTTTTAGCCATTCTTCTTTGCTGTTCTGTTGGTTCACCTTTTAAATTAAAGATTTTTTTCGACATCTCCGCGTGAATATCAAGTCCTGATTCAAAGATATCTTTCATCGCCTGACATCCCGACATTGAGGCAAGCACTCTGAGTTCAATTTGCGAATAATCTAGTGTTAATATCTCATAATTTTTGTCAGTGTAAAAAACTGCTTTTCTAATGACCTTACCTTCTTCATCTCTAATGGGGATATTTTGAAGGTTTGGATGAGAAGATGATAGCCTTCCGGTTTGCGTTAAGGCCTGATTAAATTGCGCGTGAATCTTATTATCTTTTCTTATATGATTCTTTAAACCCTCGGTGTAGGTAGAATAAAGTTTATAGTATTTTCGATAGTCGAGAATCTTTTCAATGATAGGGTGTTGGTCGGTCATTTCTTTAAGGTATTCACTAGAAGTGGAAGCTTTCCCGGATTTATCTTTTAGACCGAGTTCATCGTATAAGACTGTCGCTATTTGTTTTGGTGAATTGATATTAAACTCGTGACCCACAATATCATAGATCCCTTTTTCTAGGGCATCAGATCTCGCCTTAAAATCGGATCCATATTCATCAAGGGTTGCTACATCTAGTGGGAATCCTTCTATTTCCATATTGGCAAGTGTATCAACAAGTGGTAGTTCTAGTGTGTTATATAAATCTAGGGCGTTTACCATCGATAGATCTGTGAGCACTTTATGACAGAGTTTATAAGAATAGTAAGCGACTTTACATGTTTCTTCTTTATTAACCGGGTCATCAAATAAACTTATATTCTCATCTGTCTTACCTGAGATATTCACTCCAAAATAGGAGAAGATATGCTCTTTATTTTTATTGAGGCTTGTATCGAGAATATAAGAGGCAATAAGTATATCAAATTCGAGCCCATCAATATTTATGCCGATATTTGAGAGAGACACTTTTATCGATTTATAGTCGTAACAGTACTTTTTAATATTCTTATCTTCTAGTATTTTGATTAAATTCTCGTCATTTTTGAGCTCGTCCACAGAAATGTAGTAGTTTTTATCGTTTGCGTATATTCCAATTCCATAGATTTTTGATCCATAGTAGTCGTCTTCATCCTCTAAATCGATAGCAATTCCGATTTCCTTAACCATTTTGTAGTCGATTTTTGTTTCATCGTCGAGGAGAAAGGCATCCTCTTCATCATTTCGTTTCCATTTACTAACAAGTCGATTTAATAGTGTTTTTAATTCGTATTTATCGCAAAACTCCTTTATTTTAGAAAAAGAATATCCTTCATATTTAGTGTCTTCGAGAGTAAAAGGTAAATCGATATCAGTTCTAATTAAACCGAGATCTCGACACATTCTTCCTTGCTCTTGTTCTCTAACGATAGCTTCTGCAACTTTTCCTTTTTCGTTTTCCATCGCTTTAACGATTGAATCAAAGTCACCATACTTTTGGATAAGTGTGGATGCGGTTTTTTCACCCACTCCATCGATCCCTTTAAGGTTATCTGAGGCATCTCCTCTTAACCCTTTAAAGTCGATTATATGTTCTGGACCAAACCCATATTTTTCGATGACTTTTTCTTCGTTATATAGCTCAGTATCACTCATTCCCTTTTTAAGGATATCCACACTAATTTTATCATCAACAAGTTGGAGATAATCTCTATCAGAGGTATAAAGGATTGATTTTATACCTTCTTTCTCCGCAATCTTTGCGATAGTGCCAGCAATATCATCGGCTTCATATCCTTCTTCTTCAAACATAAAGATACCTAGTGCTTTACACATTTCTCTTGAAATTGGGAACTGCTCAACTAGCTCTTGAGGTGCGGCCTTTCTATTTGCTTTATATGTATCAAGTGCTTCATGTCTAAAGGTTTCTTTTCCGGTGTCAAAAGCCACCATAAAATAGTCGCCCTCATTTACATCTTTTAAGATTGAGTTAATCATATTAGAAAAAGCAAAAATCGCATTTGTCGGAGTGCCTGAGGATGTTCTCATGATGCCCATATTTGTATATGCGGTCGCGTAGTATGCTCTAAATAGTAACGAATTTCCATCAACAACAACGAGTTTTGCCATAATTAAACCTCAATTAAACTAATCTCATCAGCGATAAATGTATTATCACCTTTTTCTTTCTTCCCTTTAATTATAAGAGCATTATAGTTTGATAGATAGGAGAATGATTTATCGTATAAATCGGGGAACACGGTTATTTCCATCTCTCCCGATTCATCAAAGATCTTAATAAAGGCCATTTGTTTTTTACCTTTTGTTTGAATAACTTTCTTTGTTATTAATATACCTGCGATAGTGGTTTTTTCTCCTTCTTTAACATCCGCGATAGGAGTGACATTATTTGCCACTAAAACATCTTTTCGATAACTAAGTGGATTATCACTTAAAATAATTCCTAGTGCTTCATATTCTTTTTCGAGGTTTTCTTTTGTGTCATCCTCGTCTTTTATAATCTTTGGTTTAGGAAGCGCTAAACCAAGATCAATTTGACTCTCTCCGTTATAAGAGAGTTTAGCAAGTTGGAAAGCATAGTTAATGGAGGAGCGGAGACTAGCTCTAGAAGGATTAAGCTGGTCAAAAGCTCCCGCATCTATAAGTTTTAAAACCTGCGATTCACTTATTTTATAAGGATGCATTCTTGTGACAAACTGGTAGAAATCAGTAAACTCTCCATTTTCCTCTCTTTCTTTTACGATATTATAGGTCATTGCCATGTTCATGTTTTTTATCCCCGTTAACGGATAGACAAGTTTACCTTGGTATATCTTAAAAGAAGTAGAGGATTTATTAATTGAGGGTAAAAGGATATCCACACCATTTTTCCTCATCTCTTGGATATATTCATTAAACTTACTATCGGAGATATTTGATCCATATTGCATAATAGCGGAGTAAAACTCTAAAGGATAGAAGGCTTTTAGATAGGCCATCTCGAGGGTAATTGTCGCGTATCCCACTGCATGAGATTTATTAAAACCATAGTTAGCAAATTTAGCGATAAGGTCAAAGGTTTCTTTTCCCTCTTTTTGGGTGTATCCATTTGCTATGGCTCCGTTTATAAATTTCTCTTCTTCGCTTGCAATTATATCCTTCTCTTTTTTTGAGACCGCCCGTCGAAAGTTATCCGCCTCATCTCCAGATAAACCCGCCATAACTATCGCAATTTGGTTAATTTGTTCCTGATATACGATGATTCCATAAGTTGGCGAGAGGATTTTTTCCATTTCAGGAGAGGAGTAAGTAACCTTTTCTAATCCTTTCTTTCTTTTAGAGTAGATAGGAATAGAATCCATTGGTCCTGGCCTAAAAAGAGCAAGGAGAGCGACAATATCATTAAAAGAAGAAGGCTCTATTTCTTTTATTGCTCTTTTCATTCCCGCGCTTTCTAGTTGGAATATTCCCATAGTTTCTCCCTTACATATAATCTGGTATGTTTCCTTTTGATCATAAGGAAGATTATATGGATCTAGATTTAGGTTATAGTCTTCATTAATCTGTTTCACACAAGAGTCAATAATCGTAAGGTTTCTTAACCCTAAAAAGTCCATCTTAAGAAAACCATCTTCTTCAAGATAGCCCATTTCATACTGGGTTATATAGTTTCCTTCAAAGTCAGTCTTTACTGGGATCACTTCCTCTAATGGTTGGTCGTTAATAATAATACCTGCAGCATGAAGTCCTTCTTGACGCGGTAAAAATTCAATCTTAGAGGCAAGGGTAACAATCTCTAATATATATTTATCCCTATCGACTTCTTCTTTAAATGGTTTGATATATTTATAAGACTCCCTTAATGAGTAGTGGGGATTAGTGAGCATTTTACATAGTCTATCGATATGCTCCTCTTTATAGTTATACACTCTTCCTATATCTCTTAAAGCCTGACGAGCGAGGATTGTTTGGAAAGTGATGATATTTGCCACTTTATTTTCACCATATTTTTCTTTAACATAGGCTACTGCTTCGTCTCGCCTTGTATCCATAAAGTCGATATCGATATCTGGCATTGATTTACGACTCTTATTTAAAAACCTTTCAAATTGTAAGTCGTTTTTAATTGGATCAATTTGAGTAATATCAAGAGTATAGGCCACAAGTGACCCCCCTGCACTCCCTCTTCCTGGACCGGTTAATATACCCTTTTCTCTTGATGCTTTTACATAATCAGAGACAACAAGAAAATAATCGTTATAACCCATCGAGTCGATAACATCTAACTCTTTATCTAGTCTCTCTTTATATGTATCGTTATATATACCTTTTTCTTTTAATCCTTTTTCTGATAATTCTCTTATAAGTTTTTTTGAGTTCTCTGTGGGGAATTTAATCATCTTTCCTCTTTTAACTTTATATGTAAAAGTGGAATCTTTTAAGATTTTTTCTGTATTATCTATCTCTTCTTTGGTATAGAGTTTTTCATAAAATGACTGAGGGTGAAAACACTCCATCCCCTTCTCACTCTTTTCCGTTAGTGTCTCTTCATTTTTTATTGCGTTAACAATTTTTAAAACAATCGCATCATCTTCTTTTTCATAACGGATTTTAGGAAAGGCCACAAGATTATAAGGGTAACGAGTGGCAAATTCTCTAATTTTTGCTACGTATTCTCTTTCTTCTTTTTTTGATATTTCTACCCCTAAATACATATCTTTATAAACACGAGAGAAAGAAAGAAGCGTTTTCTTTAAGGCTTCTTCATCCTCTAGAAGCGTTTTAAACTTATCTGTATTTGTATCGATTATAAGTGTTAGTTTATCGGTGTATTCTTTTACATCTTCAAGAGTGGTAACCATTCCATCGAGGCTTTTCGATAGACGACATAAGCCCCTATAACCATCTTCATCTTTTATATAGAGACAACATAAAATGCCATCAATTTCTAGTTGTATTCCCATTCTTGGGACTAGTCCCGCCTCTTCGCATTTAGTGTAGTATTCAGGCAATGCATAAAGCACTCCCTCATCTGTTAGAGCCCCTCCTAGATAGTTACCTTTCTTTAAACAAGAGACGATTTTATCTACGGTGAGACCAGAAGAGAGGAATGTATAACCTGATATTATGTGTAAGGGATTAAACATACTTTTAGTATATTCTTTATAAAGGTATTTATAAAGAGAAAACAAGAAAGGGGAAGCCCACTCTTGACTTGTGACTAGTTTATGGTACACTATAGATAATCCTTAGAAATAAGGGGAGTTAAGCAGCCCGCGTTGATGGTGCAGCGGTTAATAAGTTACCATCTTTTTTCTAATTTTTAAAAAATTTTCGGAAGTTTTTTGCTTTACCCTGCTACTTATAGTAAATAGAGGAGTTTTTTATTTCTCTTAACCATAAGGAGGCAAAAACATATTGTTAAAATTAGTTACAGGTTATTTATATGTCATTAGTGATCAGTTTTTCATCGATGTTAACGACCCATATCTAGTTAAAAATCATCCAGGTGGTTTGAGACCATACTACCTTGCTATTTATGATTCATCTACTGACTTATATTGGATGATACCGCTTTCCAGTAAAGTGGATAAATATAAAAGGTATTATAGAAAAACGTTTTATAAATGGACAAATAGTTCAAGGAGCGATGCAAAGGAAATACTCAGCAAATTCATGCTAGGTATGAAGATTGTTCATTATGCTGATAGAGAGAGTGTCCTATTGTTTCAAGATATGTTTCCAGTTTCACGAGATTATATTGTTCGATATTATTTAATTAATCATGGACCTTTTACTTTTGACGAATATGAGACCCAAACAATTGTCAATCAAGCAAGAGAAGTGATTTCTTTGCTTAAAAATGGATTTAAATTTGTGAGCACTCAACCCGATATAAATAGATTAGAGAAAATTTTGTTGGATAGGAAATTAAAGTAATATTTTTGTTGATATTTTTCTTGCTTATGTTAAAATAATAACAATCCTTAGAGATAAGGAGACGAGAAGTAGCCCGCGTTGATGGTGCAGCGGTTAATAAATTACCATCATAAAAAAAGTCCCCAATTAGGAGACTCTTTTATTTTTATAGTGATTAGTAATTCTCTTCATCTACGAAGAGTTTATCTAGTTCATCGATAAGACGAGGAAGATCATCAAGGCTCCAGAGTTTTGCTCCGGCGGCGTTAGGATGTCCGCCTCCTTCAAACATCGAGGCCACTCCATTAATAGGTACGGACTTAGATCTAATTGAAACTCTCCAGCACTGATCTTTAGGATCTTCAGTTATTGAGCACCACGCTCCAATACCCTCGACGTTTTGGAAGAGATTGACATTATCTTTACCTCTTTCCACGGTGATGTTGAGTTTTTCTTGTGTTGCGGCGTCAAGTATATAGTAAGCCACTCCATGTTTAGATATATTAAAGTGGTTTAACACATAAGCGGTATTTTTTAAATCATCGATTTGCTTTTCATATAAGGTGTTATAAGCCGCTTGGATATCTACTCCTGCATCTAATAGGACTTCCGCAATTTGGAAGGTATGTAAAGAAGTGTTATACATAAATCTATTTGAGTCTGCTACTACTCCAATATAAAACCAAGTCGCCGCCTCTTTTGTGAGATCATAATACGAACCAAAGGAGAGGAGCATATTCACAGTGAGTTCACTATTTGCCACCATATCGGTATCGACAACCTCAATATCAGCAAACTGGTCGACATCTGGATGATGGTCAATCTTAATCTTTAACGAGGCATCTTTCCAACGAGGATCGGCCACTCTATTTCCGTTTGAGCAGTCAACAATAATCGCGAGGAATGGTTCCTCAAAGAATGAATTATCAGGTTTATCCATCTCTGGGAAAACCTTAGGAATTAAAGTGGGATGAGTATCCCCTAAACAGACGACTTCTTTATCAGGGAAGTTATCTTTAATCCATGTCTTTAATCCAATCTGACACCCAAGGCAATCAGGATCAGGCATAATGTGTCTAAATATCGCAATTCTTTTATAATCTCTAATCGCGTTAAAGATTTTTTGGTATTCCCATTTATGGGCTCTTTCTCTAACTGGAAGTAAATCTTGAACTTTTGGCATAATTAAATCCCTCTTTCTTTAATTATTTTTTATCTTTAATTTCATGGGCAATTCGGTAAGAGTCTCTTGCAATCATCACCTCTTCATCGGTGGGGATAACCACAACCTTAATCTTACTATCGTCAGTGGATATCACTCCTTCTTGTCCATGGAGTTTATTATTTGCTTCTTCGTCTATTTTAACACCTAGTGATTCTTCTAGGAGTTTAGAGACAGATGCCCTGGTACGAGGTTCATTTTCTCCTATCCCCGCGCTCCAGATAATAAGATCACATCCTCCGAGTCTTACAAAGTATTGACCAATATAATCCGCAATGCGTCGATTAAAGAGATTAATTGTCGTGATTGCTCTTGGATTACCGTTTTCCGCAGCTTCAAGGACATCTCTAGAATCGTTTGATATACCACTCACTCCAAGGAGTCCTGATTTTTTATTTAACATCTGATAGACTTCTTCAGCACTTTGACCAGTGACAGAAACTAAGTAGTTAAACACTGATGGATCCATATCTCCTGTACGTGTTCCCATCATAATACCACCTAGTGGTGTTAAACCCATGGATGTCGCTACAACCTTATAATCTTTGGTGGCGGTTATACTCGCCCCACTCCCAATATGGCAAGAGATAATTTTTGGATGCTCTACACCTTCTAGGTATTTTTTTGCTTCTTGGTTTAAATATTGATGGCTTGTACCATGCGCCCCATATCGTCTAATCGAGTATTTTTCACTGAGTTCATAGGGGATAGCAAAGAGGTAATCCTCTTCCGCCATAGTTTGATGATAAGCGGTATCAAAAACCGCAATTGCGGGAGTGTTAGGAAGTACTTCTTTAAACGCTCGATAACAAGTTAAATGCGCGGCGTTATGAAGTGGGGCAAGTGGGATTAGACTCTCAATTAAGTCTTCTGTTTCTTTATCAAAGAGAACTGACTCACTAAAATACTTTCCACCTTGGACAATACGATGTCCAATTGCTTTTATCTCATTAAAGTCTTTAATAAATCCTTTTTCTAGTAAGGTATCGATTACTTTATGCGCTGCTTCATTATGCGTAGGGAAATTACAGGGATAAGATTCTTTATTTGTCCCCCATTTAATGGTAAAGATTCCTTCTTTTTCTCCGATTCTTTCGCAGTTACCAGAACAAATCACTTCTTCTTCTGGCATTTCATATAGTTTAAATTTAACAGTGCTACTGCCAGAATTGATCGTCATCACTTTTTCCATAATACTATGTACCTCAATTCAATATAGTATCTTACCACACTTAGAGAAAAAGATAACTATGTAATTTTATTTTTATCTCTTTTAGAGACTAATATCCTTACATAGACGATAAAAAAGAAACATAATAGTGGTTACCTCATTTTGACAAACATTCATATTTTTAAATTATCTATAAAGAATGATGCGACAGTCTATACGTATTTAAAAATATCTTCCATAATTAACTCTATTAAATTAGGCACCTTGAGGTTCCTTTATTTACTTTTATTTATAAAATCCTTTATCTTTGATAAAATAAATAAAACATGAAAATACTTAATGATGATTTATCGAAACACCTAAAGAAAGAGAACTATAAGAATCTTTATATTTTAATAGGCATAAGTGTTATTTTTGGTCTTATTATTTTTCTTATTCTCTATTTCCAGATAAGAGAATTACAGACTCTATATGTGATACTTTCTACAATTGCAACAGCCTTATATATCTTCTTCTTTTGGCTTATTATATATGCTTCTGTTATCCCTATTAGACGATACCGAAAAATAATCTACGACTATAATAATGTTGGACATCAAAAACTCACACTTGTGTTTTTAGAAGAAAGGGAAAAGACAGAGACAGTGAAAAGGCTTGAATGCCACTGCTTATCATTTAAATTTGTCGATAACGAGAATGAAATCCATTTCTATATCTATAAGGATGTTAAAGTGGATTTGGAAGCGGGTAAAACATACGAGGTTAGTTATCGAGACTTCTTTTTAGGAGAGTATCAAGAATGCACTCAGGATTAAATAAAAGAGGAGTCAGAAATTTCTTTACCTATTTTACGGTTCCTTTAATTATCGTTATCGTCCTCGTTTATGTTGCTTGGTATTATACCTTTCAACTAATAAATAGAATCTACGACTACGAAAAGATATCACTCTTTGTTATTGCTAACGATGTGAAAGAAGATATTGCTAGTGATATCTATGATTATATGAATAGCGGGGTAACCGATGACCCTGTTTTAGAAGTAGATTTATACGACTATCCAAAAAACGAATCAAACCTCTACCAGATATACCTATCTCTTGGGGTTTATGCGGATTTACTTATCATGCCAGAGTATGACCTTTCTGATTTAGCGGAGCTAGTCGGTGATAACTTCCTTGGATACGATGAGAATCTCTTTAACTACTCTAATGTGGATAAAGATTTTAACTCTTATAAGCACTTTGAGTATGATGGACTCTATTATGGGATAAAGATTTTTGATCCAGACGACAAAGAGTATAATGAATACGTAGGATTTACTAACTGGCTAGACTATGAGGGAGAAGAGGACTCTTATTATCTAATCATTAACCTCTTTAGTGAGAATATACACTCATACATCGAAACTAGTGTTACCGATAATGCCTTTATTGCTTTAGGTTATTTAATAAATAGATTTGGAGAATAAGATGCCAAGAAAAAAAAGAGCACCATTTGCCGCGACTGATGTACCGCTTCCAATAAATCGAAGAGGACAGTTAAAAGACACCCTTAGGTGGCGTTTTTGGGACTATGTCATCGTTTCTATTTATATGTTTATCTTTTTAATTCCCTTAGTCTTTTGGCTTATCTTTTCTTACTATACTTTTTTAAGCGATGTTGATCCCTCGATTTGGATCTACCTTATTGTCTATGGAGTGGCTATCCCTCTCATTGTGGTCTTTGGTCTTGGAATAGGTGGGGGTTTAAACTTCTTTAAAAAGACTTTTTATAATGAAGGTTCGACAGTCACAAAAGACTTTTTTGAAGGAGTAAGAAAATACGCGAAAGGATGCTCGCTCTCTTTTTTAACCTTTGGAATCGTTTACTTTTTAATGAATATCTTTGGAGCAATGCTCGATTATAACACCAGCATGTCAACAGTTTGGAAAGTCATCATTATCGGTTTAATGTATGTTATCTTTATTATCGTTTTTATGGTAACCGCCCTAGCTTTAACTCAATCGATTTTCTATAACGCCACCTTTACCCAACTTATTACTAATTCGGTAAGGTTTATTATTGGTGACTTTGGAAGAGTGATTGGGGTCACCGCAATCATGCTCGTGCCATTTTTCTGTTTTAGCTTTATTCCTTACTTTATTGGGCAAGCGATAGTGGTTTTAGTGTGCGCCCTGTTTTATTTTGGGTTTTCTACCGCTGTATTTATGCTTTACTCCATGTATATCTTTGATCGAACAATAAACTCTAAATCATATCCAGAAGTTTATCGAAAAGGACTGGCAAAAGAAATTGATGACTCACCTATACAGCACGAAAAATAAATACTTTGCTGTAAGCAAAGTAAAGAAAACATCTAAGAGCAAAAAGGCTCTTAATATTGATGTGTCTAAACTCGATCAAAAGATCCTTGGTTTTGGAGGGGCTATTACTAATGCCGTTTTATATAACTACAACCTTTTAGATGAAGCTCAAAAGAAAACATTTCTCGATTTAATCTACGCAGAAACTGGTCTAAATTATAAATACGCACGAATCCCAATAGGAACGTGTGATTTTAATAAAAATGATTATACGTATGCAAAAAAAGTGGACCTTTCAGACTTTAATATCCACCCATACGAAGACGATTTAATTGGTTTTATTAAAAGGGTAGAAAAAGAATATCATCCTTTAACATTGATGGGATCTATTTGGTCCCCACTCCCAATCTATAAATCTAACCAAAATAAAGTGGGTGGAAGACTCCTTCCCCAATACTATCAAAATCACGCTCAATACATCTCTAAATACCTAAAAAGTATGAAAGAGTCAGGAATCGATTTTTCCTTTCTTTCTATTAATAATGAACCCGAAGCAAAAGTCCCTTGGGAATCATGCCTTTATAAAGTGGATGAAGAAGCCCATTTTGCGCAAATTTTATATAACGTATTGAAACAAAATGGTCAACATGTCGACCTAGCGATATATGATCATAATAGAGATGATCTCTATACTTGGGTTGACAAATCTTTTACCAAATATAATACCTATAACCTCTTTAACTACGTTACCTTCCATTGGTATGACGATATTCAATTTGAAAACGTCAAAAAGGTTCATGATAAATATCCTAAAAAGACCCTTGTGTTTTCAGAAGGTTGTATAGAAGGACTATCGAAAACCCCAAAAAAGAAGTATGAAGACGCCCTAAGGTATTTTAACTCCTATATAACAGATCTAAATTCAGGAACATCGATTTTCCTTGATTGGAACATACTTTTAGATACCGATGGTGGGCCTAATCATGTCGGTAATTTCTGTGAAGCACCACTGATGTATGATAAAGATAATAACAACATTGTTATTAATCCCTCATATTACGCGATTAAACATATATCTTCCTTTATTGGAAGTGACTGCCAGAGAGTGGTTTTAGATGTTTTTTCCCTTAAAAAGTTAAATATCGCCACGTTTTACAATAGCAAGAAAAAGTGTATAATAATTTTAATCCTTAATTTAGGAAATTCTCGTTTCCTAAAGGTTAAGGTATCTAATAAGTTTTATCTTATAAAACTTAGAAGTCATTCAATGAACACAGTGACGTTAGAGATTTAGGATTATGACCATTAAAGACATTGCTAAAATTTGTGGTGTATCGACTTCCACTGTCAGTAAGGTAATCAACAATTACCCCTCAATTCCTGCGGAAACCCGTGAGAAGGTTTTAAGGACGATTGAAGAGTATAACTTTTACCCTAATAGCGTGGCTTCTCAACTCTCCACGAAATTATCGAGAAATATTGGAATACTAGGATTTTTATCTAATGAAGAGTCCCCTTTTGGTCATCCTCTCTTTTCTAAAATCCTTGTTGCCTTCCAAAATGAGATTATTAAAAATGGTTATGATCTTTTATTTGTGGATAAATCAATAAAAGGAAGAGAAGAGTCTTATCTTGCGAACTGCCGTTCTCGAAATATCGGTGGAGTCTTAATCTTTGGTTTTATCATCGATGAAATGACTTTTGACCTTCTAAAGAGCGATATCCCCACAATTGTCTTTGACTATTATGGAGAGGATACTTGCTCTGTCCGCTCAAACAGCGTGAAAGCCATGGAAGAGTTAACGGACTATGTCATCGATATGGGACATAAGAATATATATCTAGTACTTGGAGATGACACCCTTGTTGCAAATTATAGATTAAAAGGTTATCAAGATTCATTAGCTAAACATGGTTTGTCTTTTAATAAGTATCTTTTTAAAACAATGCCCTACTACGGGACTAATCAAGCCTATCAAATAACCCAAGAGATTATCTTAAATCATCCTGAGGTTACTTGTATCATGTTCCCCGACGATTACACCGCTTGTGCGGCCATAAAAGCGGCAAACGCCCTTGGAAAAAAAGTCCCAGAAGATATATCCATAACCGGATTTGATGGAACCGATGTTGGATATCTTCTCCCAAAAACATTAACGACTTATAAACAAGACGCTTCAAGGATTGGTAAAGTCCTTGCGGATCATCTTATCGCTTTAATGAACGGACAAAAAGTCCCCCAAGTAACAGAACTTGAGGGAACTCTTATTACAGGAGAAACAGTGAAAAATATAAAATTAAATTGAGATATTGGGAACACCAGCCTCAAATATAAGACTCATCTCATCGTAGATGACTGACCCCTCTTCAGCGGTTAATCCTATCGTTAGACTCTTAGCACCAGTTGGCACACTTAATTGTATGTCAATTTTTTGATATTCTTCATATGATTCAATTGGTATATCAATTTTTGAATTAGATATTGAAGAGCCTGATTTATTTAAGAATCTTATCTCGATATTTCCAGAACTTGCACTGTCTTCAAGTTTTGCGGATCCTGTTAAATGATATTTATATCCATCAAAAGCATTTGAGATTGTTTGTTTTAGATATTCTCCATGGATGGACTCTGATGTGTTATCCGAGGCCGTTAGTTTAATTGCTTTATCGGACTCTCCATCGACAAGGGAGACCTCGCCTTTTGAGGCGCTTTCTTCGGCCCAGCCATAATAGGAACCATCTCTTGGAGCCTGTTCGAGATTATCAAGATGGGAATTACCAAGTTTTTCGACATCTCTAACTGTTTCCCAAGGGATTGTTTGGAAATCTAAACTAGAGGGATCAACTTTGTTATAACCCGCACCAGCCTTACACTCATCGTACCATTGTCTATTTTCAAAAGCGGTGTAAGTAACACTCTTAACGACCATATAATCTTCCACAAATGATGGGTTACCAGCCCAAAGAGGAGGGAACCACACACCAATCCAAAGTGGAGTGTCGTATTCAGGGACAGCATTACCAGTTATGGAATCCATAAAGATTCCATCGATAAACCAGTCCACTCTCTTTTCGCCAGTTCCTTGGTAATTTGTATACCAGTCAAAAGTGTATTTATGGATTTGTCCATCATTAGTGTAGAGATAATCTGTAACATCAATGGTATCTGTATCTTTGACAGATTGTTTTGTCCAAGTGGTGGACCAGAGGTTTTCAAATTGTGTGCCGTTTGTGGTTCCACCTAGTTCTATATCTATTTCATTTTGACTTGTTGCTTCGTTACCTGTCGTGGTGCAATATGTCCACATTGCTGATACCGCTCCCTCGCGTGGAAGAGCGGCCATTTCTATTTCATATCTTCCTGGACCTAAATGATCTTTTGAGATAATACATCCACCTTCTGGTTTATTGTATTCAAAGTCATCACCCGTATAGTAATAACCTTTACCTTTTATTGCAAGATATGTGCTTCCACTTGGGGTTTCTGTATAGTAGAGATTACGATGTTTCATTCCGTTATGGGGAGCGGTACTATCGGTATTGTGCCACGCTCCTTCAAGGGCATACCATTTAGAATCATCCATCCCACCTTCAAAATGTTCATCGATATTTCTCTCATCGTTATAGTTAAAGGAAACCCTATCTTCAATAGTGCTGTAGTAATCAGTATCTCCAAATTCAATAACACTATTTTGAGTGGTAGAAGAACCACTACAACCACATAAAAGTAAGGCGCTTAAAGCGAGTGACCATATATTCTTATTTACTTTTTTCATATCAATTCCTCCATCTAGGAAACCGATTTCTTAATTCTATTTTAATTGTTATTTTCTTCTTTTTCCATACGTTTATTTAAATGTCTACTAAAATAATATTTATTTTACTAATCTTGATAATTTTCCACAAAATCCCAAAAATTATTTGAAGTCTATTTTTTAAGAGAATATACTACTATTAAGAAAACGATTTCCTAAATAGTAATTTTATTGAGTAAAGGAGATTAATCATATGAAATTTAACAAGATTTTATCAGTAGCATCGCTTATGTGTGTTTTTGCGCTTACCACCCCAGTCCTTGCGGGATGTGGTAGTTCAAGATCTGATAGTGATGCTATTTATATCTGCGTCTATGATGGTGGATATGGAACCGCTTGGATTGAATCACTAGCTGAACAGTATAGTGAATTAACTGGTGTGAGAGTGGTCGCTGAAGCGGATGAATCAATCCTCGATCGTATTGAAGACGCTGTTAGTCATGGGTCAGATTATGATATCTATATGTCCCATGATATTAACTGGCAAGCTTATGCCGCTCAAGGGTGGCTCGAACCACTCGATGATATCTATGAGACAGAAGTAGAGGGAACTGGCAAGACATTTGCAGAACGTAACCTTGAACAAAACCTCGAATATTCAAGAACCACTGGTGATGATGGGCAAGAGCATTACTACAAAGTCTGCTATACCCAAGGTTGTGGTGGTATTGTCTATAACATCGATATGTTTGAAAAGTATGGTTGGGAAGTACCAACCACCTATGAAGAACTTACGGAATTATGTAAGACAATTGTCGATGCTAACATCATCGATGATGATCGAAATGTCCTCGTACCTTTTACTTGGTCAGGCACTGATAGACAATATTACTGGGACTATATTGTCTTTGAGTGGTGGGCTCAACTTGCGGGGGTCGATAAAGTAGAGGCTATCTGCCGCTACTACGGACCAGAAGATGTCAATAACTACGACCCCAATGATTTAGATGCCTTAACTAACGTCTATAATGGTTATGAATTATATAACCCTGATACATATTATAAAGAATTTATCGAAGCTTACTCTTTATGGTATGACCTTATCGCTGAGCATCCTGAATACTCCACAAGTGGAGCTCAAGGTTATAACCTTATGAGTGCTCAATCTGAATTCGTCAATCAAAGAGCAGCGATGATCCCATACGCTCAATGGGCAAAATATGAGATATCCTCTGTCGCTGAAGATGGAGAGATTCCATTTAACATCGGTTTTATGAACACTCCTACTGCCCCAAATGCGAAAGAAGAAGGACCATTCAATTACCTTGTTGGATATGGTGATTCAATGATTATCCCTTCTAACGCTTATAACGTGGAAGGGGCAAAAGACTTCTTACTCTTTATGGCAACATATGATGCTTGTTATACCTTTGTCGATAAAGCGGAAGGTGCTTTCCTTGCCTTTGACTACTCCGATGTCGATATCTCTGGACTTACAGAAACCGATACTTACACAAAGAGTGTCTACGATAAATTAACGCAATCTACATCATTTACAGTAGCATCCACAAATCCAATTACTGTGTGGACCTCTAATAAAGTGATGCCTTGGGTTAATAACGATTACTACTATGCTTTGGCTCTATCTAATAACGCTAACGATAAAGCAAGTGCCGCTCCTGCTGCCGTTGGGGCAAAGATGTATGCTGATGCCAATGCTGGTTGGCAAGGATGGTGCATGAGTGCAGGCTTATAAAAACTAAAAAAATAAATACGTAATATGAAAACAGGTGCATTAAAAGTACAACGAATTGAAACGAGTGACTCGACGATTACCGAAGAAGTTACAGGGGAACCCGAAGAAAAAGTCTTAACTCCAAAGCAGAAACATCGTCGTCACGTCATTAAGCAGAGCACAATATTTGTCATTGTGATGCTTGCTTATCCTGTGGCTCAGTTTCTCCTTATGTGGGTAGGAGTGAACATTAACTCCATTCTTTTAGCCTTCCAGAAACCAGTCCAAGGGAAATTACAATTCGTTGGATGGGATGACCTATTCTATAACTTTAAAGTGCTGTTTCTCTCCTTTGGAGAGTCATCCACTCAGAGGATGTTTGCAGTCTCCGCAGGTTATATCGTGGTCTCTTGTTTTGTGACACTACCAATCGCTTTAATCTTCTCTTACTTTATCTTTAAAAAGATTATGGCAGCGGGATTCTTTAAGGCGATATTCTATTTACCTAGTGTTATTCCTCTTGTTGCTTTAACTCTTGTCTATTCTCTATTCTTTAACGTCAATGGACCAGGGTATTATCTGTTTGGGGATAATGTCGCTAACTTCTTTACTGGTTCTAGTGCCCAGTGGATGGTCTATATATTCTGTGTCTGGGCAGGAATTGGATACGATGTTATCTTAATAACCTCTGGAATGGCGAGAATCCCTCGTGATATTTTAGAGCAGTGCAAGATGGATGGCACTCCTGGAATTGTCGAGTTTGTAAGGATTATTATTCCTTTAACTTGGTCAACTATTACCACACTCTTCATTCTCGGTATGATGAGTATGTTTAACGTTTATTTACAGCCTTATTTCCTGACTTCAGGGCAATACGGAACGATGACTATTGGACTAGAGATTTACCAAGAAAGTGGTGGATCAGGACTTAATACTCCTGCGACACTTGGTCTCTTCTGCTCATTAATCGGGGCTCCAGTCATCTTGCTGGTGAGGTGGGGGATGAATAAGTGCTTTAAGGATGCGGAGTTCTAGCTATGGCACAAAACGCAATAACCCGTTGGTGGAAAGGAAGAAGAGAACGCACTAAGGAAACTCGCTACGCGAGAAAGCACGACGTTCTCTATAAGAGAAAAGGGCTTGAAAGAGCGGTCTTTATTATCGTCCTTGTTATCTTTATTGTTTTTGCAATAACATTCCTCTTCCCATTTGCCTGGATGCTTATGAACTCTTTTAAAACGACATCTGAGTTTGCGGATAACTTTATGTCTTGGCCTAGCCAATTAACATGGGAAAACTATAAAGAAGCTTTTACCACACGTACATCTAGATCAACGGGCGAGTTTAATATTTGGCAGATGCTTGGGATGTCTGTACTTATCGCGGGAGTAGGAACAATTGTCACCGTGTTTTTCTCAAGTTGTGCGGCTTACGTTGTGGCAAAGTATAAATTCCCAGGAAGAAATGTTATTTGGGCGGTTGTTATCTTCTCGCTCATTGTCCCTATCGTTGGAGCATTACCTTCTCAGATTCAACTCATGAGAGCGATGGGACTGACAAACACTGTGATAGGATGTATATTCCTCTACTCAGGAGGATTTGGTTCTAACTTCTTGCTTCTATATTCATTCTTTAAGAATTTAAGTTGGACTTATGTAGAGGCGGCAAAAATCGATGGAGCCAATGACTTTGTCATCTTCTTTAGAATTATTATTCCTATGGCAAAAGGTTCAATTATCGCGGTTTCAATCATTCAGTTAATTGGTCTTTGGAACGATTATTTAACTCCAAGTATTTACTTACCACAGAAACCAACGATTGCCGTCGGTTTAAAAACGCTTTCCGACCAGATGCTGCAGAAAAACAGTTATCCTCTGCTGTTTGCCACAATAATCGTCGCCATCATACCAATTATCATCCTATTTATTGTCTTTAATAGGACTATTATGGAAAATACCTCAGTTGGAGGTTTAAAAGGTTAATTATTATCTTTAAATAAATTTATTAATAAAGGGGATTTAATTATGAAAAAAATCGGACTTAGTATGGTAGCGTGTCTCCTTGCGGTGGGTTCACTGACTGGATGCGGTGGTGTCTCATTACAAAAAGGAGAAGAAATCTACCAAAAAGACTTACTTATCTATGATAGTAGTGAACAAGACTACCTAGTAGGAGTGGAGCTAGATAATGCTGATAAAAAGATTGAAGAAATCAGTATGTCACGTTATTTTGCGGATAAATCTCAATACTCCTATAAAAATGGAATCTTAACAATTGACGGTTCCTATTTCTCTCAGCAGGGAACCGGAGAAAAGACAATGACAGTCACTTACACTGATGGAAGTGTGGAAAGAGTCAACGTCATGATCTGCACCAAAGTAATAAGAAATGCAGACGAGTTTCAAGCGATTAATGATAACCTATCAGGGACATACGCTTTAGGGAATGATATCGACCTATCTAGTATCCCTAACTTTGAACCATTTGGTCGCTTCTATGAAGAAACGGATCCAAGAAATGAGTACTTCCATGGAACATTAGAGGGTAATGGATATACAGTTTCTAACGCCCATCTAGCCTATTCTGAACTCCCTGGTCAACAAGTCCAGTGGTCTTCAAAAGGAGAGGTCTATCCATCAAACTCCGATGTCTACTACGGAACATATTCTTCTGATAGATATGGATTTAGTGAGGGCTGCCATGTTAATGGCGATAATATTGGACTCTTCCAAGTTATTGGCTCTTCAGGTGTTGTTAGAAACGTTCATTTTGATAACCTCGATGTTACAGGAAGAACCATTGTTGGTGCGGTCGCTGGAAACATCATGGGAACACTAGAAAATTGTCTTGTAACTAACTCTTCCGTCACGATGGCCACACACTTCTATGATGATGATTGTAACTGCGGGGGAGTGGTAGGAATTATCTCTTCTGGGGCGGTTGTCTCTAATGTTATCTGCTATAACACAAGCGTCAGCATGCCTGACTATTATATCGATTTTGGCGCGGATTATATTGGCACCCCAGGTAATGGATGGGATCACGCGGCAAGTGGAGATAATATGCAACTTCCTGAATGGATTTTCTGCGCTGTGGATAAAGATGCCGCTTCTGGATCAGGGAAAGCAACAGATTCCAATAATATGCCTACCAATGGTGTCTACTCTTTCGTTGGTAAATGCTGGGGAACTGCTATTAACTGCACATCTTCTGCTTTTGATGTTATTCAACCCGAACTAGAAGGTTATACCACTCACGCTGCTAGTTTTGGTCAAACCCATAAAGGAGAGAATAAACCAACATCTGGAGATGTCGATCTTGGTCAAATCACAAACTGCGATGTTTACTCCGATGAGGATATCGTTAAGGCGGAACTCTACACAACTTATGATACCGATATTTGGGATATCGAGGATGGTGTTTTACCTTCCTTAAAGTGCCCAATTATCTCCTCATATATTTACGGAGAATAATGATTAAAACTAAATAAATACTTCTAGGGTTTAGTATGGTTAAATACGAATTTAGTGGTGACACATTTATCATAAAGGACTATTTAAATGGGAAAACATTCTCTTCCTTTTTACCCGCGATTGCGGGGGAGAGAGGAAAACCAATGTGGGTGTTTTATGCGAGTGTCGGTCAGTGTGTCGGTGGTTTTGGAGTGGATTCTCGTAACACTCCAATTACCCCGTTTGACAGTGCCACTCTTGCCTATCAGAATATCCCTTTAAAGGGTTTTAGAACCTTTATTAAAGTAAATGGTAAAACCTATGAACCTTTTTCTAAACCCGATGACCAGATTTTAAAAATCGATAAAACAAATATTACAATTGAAGAAAAATCTAATCTTTACGAGATTAGTGTTAACTATAACACGATATCTAACGAGCCTTTTAACTCTTTAATTAGAAAGGTGACGATTACTAATCCATCTTCAAAAACACTTACATACGATATCCTCGATGGTTTACCGGTGTTTTTCCCTTATGGACTCGATAATGTCGCTTATAAAGAAGAAGTTTCTTTAATGCAAGCGTACTGTCAAATCCATAACCTCGATAAAAAAGCACCATTCGTCAAGTTTAAAACATCGACAGGGGATAACCCAGTGGTGAAAGAGAGGGTGGAGGGTAATGGCTTTTATTCATTCTATATAAGGGATGGTAAAAAGATAGCCCTAGACCCATTCATTAATCTCGATCTTGTTTTTGGTGGGGACAGCGCCCTCATCCATCCAGTTAACTTTATCGAAAAAGAGTATAAAGAGTTTATTAATCAGACTATTCAAGAAGAGAATATCTTACCTTGTGCTTTTTCGGGGCTCTCGATTAGTCTAGAGCCAGGAGAAAGTCTAACATTTTACTCTCTATATGGCTCTTTTTCCTCTTTAGAGGAGTTTAATACTTATATTGTAAATAACGATAATCTCTTAGATATCATCCTTAAAGATGAAACAAGTAAGATAGTTAATGATCTCCTTAAAAGTGTTGACCTCCATACCTCAAATGAAGTCTTTGATAACTATATTAAACAGTCATATCTCGATAATGGGCTACGTGGGGGCTTCCCAACATTAATTGGAAACACTCCATATTATGTCTATGGACGTAAACATGGAGATATGGAGCGTGATTATAACTTCTTTAATATCCCTTACCAGTTCTATTCTTCAGGGAATGGGAACTTTCGCGATATAAATCAGAATCGAAGAAATGACTTATACTTCGCTCCGTATCTAAACGATTATAATATTAAGACTTTCTTTAATCTTATTCAGATTGATGGACAAAACCCATTAACGATAAAACCTAACTCCTTTCATATAAAAGATACCTTTGATTTATCGATACTAGATAAATATGAAAATAGGCAAGAATTAAAAGAGTTAATTAAGGATTATAGTCCATCTTCTTTATATACGTATTTAAAAGATAAAGACCAATTAGAACTCTTTGAAATGATA
Organism: Coprobacillus sp.; assembly: GCA_021203745.1. Lineage (GTDB taxonomy): Bacteria > Bacillota_I > Bacilli_A > RFN20 > CAG-826 > JAJQAP01. The sequence goes on along the minus strand of JAJQAP010000034.1, from coordinate 10,476 downwards.
ATTGATCACTCTAATCAAGAAGTGGAAGCCTCTTTCTCAGAAGGGTACTGGATTGATCACTGGACATATAATGTCGATCTACTCGAAAACTATATAGCCATCTATCCAGATAGAATTAAAGACCTTCTCTTTGATGATTCTTATAAATACTTCTATTCTCTTGTCTATGTAAATCCAAGAAGCGAAAAGTATTGCTTAACAGAGGATAAACAAGTACGTCAATACGGGGCAATCGACTTAAAAGCGGTAGAAAGAGAGGCTAAAGATAAAGGCTTTGATATGAATGAAACCCATTGGTTAGTGGATAAGCATGGGACACAAGTTCAAACAACCCTTCTAAGTAAAATATTTAACTTAATCCTCATTAAATTTTCCACTCTCGATTCTAAGCAGCTAGGGATAGAGATGGAGTGCGAGAAACCTGGATGGAACGATGCGATGAATGGGCTACCTGGACTCTTTAGCAGTGGCCTTAGTGAAACTGTGGAACTCCTTAGATTAACTAGGTTTCTCTCTAAGTCTTTAAGATCACTTTCAAAAAAAGATAGAAAGAAAAGTATCTATATCCTCTTAGAGCAGTATAGCTTCTATAAAGAAGTTAATAAGAACCTCGATTTACTTATCAAAAGCTCTTTATCCTCTTTTAGCTATTGGGATAAGGTTACAAGTGCGAGAGAAACCTTTAGAGATAAAGTTCATTATTTTGTTAAAGGCGCGTCTAAAAAGATTAAGATTAACGATATTATTCTATTTCTTTCTAAGGTAGATAGTATCCTTACAAAAGGTATTAAAGAGGCTAAAGAGATAGGTGGTGGAATTCTTCCCTCTTATCTTATCTATAACGTTAAAGAGTATGAAGAAACTGGTAAAGTATCTCATCTAGGTTTAAAGACAGTAAAAGTTAAAGAGTTTACTCTAGAGACTATACCCCCATTCCTAGAAGCCAGTGCGCGCATGTTTAAACTAGGGAAGGATGTTGCCACACTAGAAGACTATAAATATATAAAGGAATCAGATCTTTATGATAAGAGTCTAGGGATATATAAAACATGCGCCGCAATAGACGATGCCCCCTTTGAAATAGGAAGAGTGCATGCCTTTACGAAAGGATGGCTAGAAAGAGAATGCGATTTTGTTCATATGGCTTATAAATACCTTTTAGGACTATTAGAAGCGGGCTATTATGACGAGTTTTATACCGAGTTAAAAACAAACTTTGTCTGTTACATGGATCCAAGTGTTTATGGACGTAGTCCAATTGAGAATGTTTCCTTTATCGTTCCAACTTGTAATCCAGACAGTTCGAGATGGGGAAGAGGATATTTTGCTAGACTAACCGGGGCAAATAGCGAAGTACTCAATATGAGTAATATCATCTTTATTGGTGAGCACCCATTTAAACTAGATACAAAAGGGACTCTTACCTTCTCTTTAAATCCAGTACTCCCATCTTCTTTCTTTGATGGTGATGATAAAGTTAGTTATACCTTTCTTGGAAAAATAAAGATTATTTATCATAACCCATCGAGAATTGATACATATAAAGGCTCTCATCTTCTCTATAAGATTAATGATAAAGAGTATAAAGATATTATTAGTGAACCTAGTCTTGTTAAAGATATAAGAGCGGCAAAAATAGACAAAATCGAAGTGGAGGTAATTCCAAATGAGAGTCTCTAAACTTATCCTTGTTCCTTCAGTTGTCTTACTATCTATATCCTCAATAACCGGATGTAATGAAACTAGTCATCGACGTTATGAACCATATGTAGATCAGACTCAATTCTCCTTAATCTTTGAAGATGAGTTTGATCTCGACCATTTAGATGAATCTAAATGGGAGTACATGATTGGAAACGGAGAGGAGTATGGTAACGTCGGTTGGGGAAACGAAGAACTAGAATACTACACCGATGAAAACGCAACATTTGAAAATAGTGAAATGACTATCCATATTAGAAGAGAAGATTATAAAGGTTATAAATATACATCCACCCGTATAAGAAGTAAGGGAAAGATGTATACTAAATATGGAAGAATAGAAGCACTTATATCTCTTCCTATGGTCCAAGGTATGTGGCCAGCATTTTGGATGCTCCCAGAAGATAATACCCCCTATGGTATTTGGGCAGCATCTGGGGAGATTGATATAATGGAGGCAAGAGGAAGAGTTACCGATATGACAAGCTGCGCCCTCCATTATGGTCAAGAACACACTAGTACGTACACCACAAAAACATATATCATGAGTGGAAACGATAATATCTCTAACTACCATTGGTACGCATTGGAATGGTTCCCTGATTATATGGTGTGGTATGTCGATGACGACGAAGTGATGAGGATGAACTCTACAGGAATTAACTGTTGGTGGACTGAGGCGGATTATGATAATCCACGCGCTCCATTTGATACGGAGTTTCATATGCTAATTAACTGCGCAGTTGGAGGTCACTTTGATGGATATCTAGAACCTGAAGATGACTTTCGTGAGTGCGAAATGAAAATAGATTGCGTCAGAATGTATGAATATATTGGGGAGGTCGATTAAAATGAAAGACGAACAAATTGAACAAGAGCTTGAAGAAGAGGAGATAACGGAAGAGGAAGAAGTCGAAGATTATCTCGATGAAAACGGAGAGCCACTTAGTGAAAAAGAATACTACAAAAGGTTAAAAGAAAAGCAGAAAGCACAGCGAAAAGAACGCAAAAAAGAAAGAGCCGCTTTAAACAAGCAAAAAGAGATCGATGATAAAGCGACAGAAAAACAAAATGACTATATCTATCGTCAAATGGTTTTATATGAAAAGGAAAACCGTAAGAAAGAGAAAGTCGCTCCAGAAGGTGTCTGTATCTCTATCCAAAATGTCAATAAGATCTACGCTAACCACGTTCAAGCGGTCTTTGATTTCTCACTCGATATAAAAGAAAGAGAATTTGTCGTTTTTGTGGGACCATCAGGATGCGGGAAATCAACCACATTACGTATGATTGCAGGACTAGAAGATATAACCGCAGGTGACCTATATATCAATGGGGTGTATGCTAATCAACTAGAACCCAAAGATAGAGATGTAGCGATGGTGTTCCAGTCCTATGCCCTCTATCCTCATATGACCGTTTATCAAAACCTCGCTTTTGGTCTTGAAATGCGTCATGTTCCAAAAGATGAAATCGATGAAAGAGTGCATAACGCCGCGAAAATCCTCGAAATAGAAGATTATCTTGATCGAAAGCCAAGAGCCTTATCTGGAGGTCAGTGTCAAAGAGTGGCGCTCGGGAGGGCAATCGTTCGTAACACCAAGATCTTCTTAATGGATGAACCGCTCTCTAACCTCGATGCTAAACTCAGAGTGCAGATGAGAAGTGAACTTACTAAACTCCATCATCAACTAGGAGCGACGACGATTTATGTTACCCATGACCAGACAGAAGCGATGACGATGGCCACAAGAATCGTCGTTATGGATAAAGGTCATATCCAGCAGATTGGCACTCCAAAAGAAATATATAACCACCCCGCTAATACGTTTGTGGGCACCTTTATTGGATCTCCAGCGATGAATATCATTGAGGGTGATTATGATGATGGTGTTATTACCTTTAAAAATGGAGAGGTAATAACACTAAAGGAATACACCAAAATACACGATAAATTCTATAAGGATGAAATCGAGTATTTGAAGGGAGAAATCGATAAACGTATCCAAAATTATTGTACCTCTGTCAATAAAAAGAATAAGGAAGAGGTCATCATGAAAGACCCTTCTGATCCTGAAGTTGCTAAAGAGATAGAAGAAGATACTCCTATCCAAGAGATGAGAGAACATATCAGTGAATATGAAGAGTACCTAAAAACAAAGAAACACCCAATCCTCTTTGGTATTAGACCAGAAGATATCCATATTGAAGGAGAACCAACGAAAGCCACAGCCTTAACCGAGTTTAAAGAGTATGAAGTTGATGTTGCGGAACTTCTTGGTAATGAATACTATCTCCATTTAAAGTTCTTTGAAGACGATAACATTATCGCAAAAGCTGGTGCGGATACAGAATTATCAAGAGGAGATAAGGTAAAAGCCTCTATTGACCTTAAAAAAGTGACTCTCTTTGACCCCTTAAGTACAAAGGCACTTCGTTAATACATGAAACTTAAATACTTACTATCTATCTTACTTATTAGTGTCTTATCACTTACTAGTTGCGATCTCTCTTTTACTATAGGTGGACAAACTTCTAGTGATAGTTCAAGTGAGTCTATAGATATAGACACTTCTCCTACTGAAGAGGATGATGATGATGATGGAGTGATCCATGTTGAATCTATCTCCTTTTTTAGTAGTACACTCTCTGTATATACAGGAGATAAGTTTGATATAGCCTCTTTAATCAGTGTCAAACCTGATAATGCTGACGATAAATCCTATTCACTTTACTCATCTGATTTAAGTGTTATATCAATTAACGGGACCACACTAAACTGTTTAAAAGAGGGTAATGCCCTAGTGACTGCGACCACAACTGATCTCGGGTTAACCGCTTCTTGTCTAGTAACAGTTAAAGATAATGAAACTGGAGAGAGTCAAGACCCAGATGTTGAAATCCCAGAAGATGAAGATGAGTACTATAAAGTAGAACTAGATAAGATACTATCTCCCTCTAGGTATATGGCAGAGACAGAAGTGGTAAGTCTTAGTGATGGTAATTTATATTACTGGTCTAACTACTCTTATGACGGGGGCTCTACACCATATGTTGGTACCTATTCATATAACGCAAATAGCGCGACTTACGATTTTAGTTGGTCGACGACTGGCTCCACTTTGTGGTGGGATATGCAGCTTTTCTTAAAATTACCAAAAGATGTTGGACTCACTAATGGTAGTATGTACTCTTTAACTTTAGAGTTTAATGCTAACTTTAACGATTCTATTACAGTTAATGGTAATGTTATACAAGTCGTTAATGGCTTTAATAGTGTTAGTATAGATAATCTCTTTAGTAGTGATAATAGTGCCGATATCTCTATCCAGATGGGAGTGGAATCCACAAACTCATGTGTCACAAATGGAACTATATCCTTTTCTCTTATCGCCTTTAGTTGGACTCTATATGGAGGGGATTATACAACCCTTATATGGTCTGATGAGTTTGAAGGATCATCTCTAGATAAGTCTAAATGGTCTTACCAGACAGGAGGAGGATATGGCGCGGGTGAACCTGGTTTTGGTTGGGGGAATAACGAACTAGAATGGTATCAAGAGTCTAATGTTTCTACCGCAAACGGAAATCTTCTCATCAGTGCGAAAAAAGAACATATCTATGGAACCGATGATTATTATCAATATACGTCAGGGAGAATAAGAACCTTTGGTCTATTTGACCTTACATACGGGAAAGTCGAAGCAAGAATTAAATACGATACACAAACCGGGATGTGGCCCGCTTTCTGGCTACTACCAGTCGACTCTTCTATCTATGGGACTTGGCCTTCTAGCGGTGAGATTGATATCTTTGAAGGAAAAGGAAGATTACCATACTGGGGATCTAGTGCATTGCATTACGGCAATGTCTACGATGAATATAAATCAACAGAGTATACATTAAATAGTCCCGCTAGCGAGTGGCATACATATTCTGTTATTTGGGCCACAAACAACATCTCTTATTACTGTGACGACTCTTTAACGATGTCGATAAATTCTAACCAGTGGTATTCAGGAGGAGACACTTCTAGTGAGACCGCTCCATTTGATGTTCCTTTCTATATCATTTTAAACCTTGCTGTTGGTGGTAATTTTGATGATAATAAATCACCCGAATCTAGCTTTACTAGTGCGAATATGTATGTCGATTACGTTCGTGTCTATAAATAAAGAATGATAAAAAATGAGACTATAGGAAACCGCTTTCCTAAAATCTTGTTTTTTTTTTTTTTGTGTGTACAATAAAAGCATCAAATCTAAACATATAGATTTTAAGCCATTCTTAATTTTTCTATGTTTAGAAATAAATATTTAATAAAGGAGATTTAGTAAATGAAAAAAACGAAATTCTTTACTTGTATCGCCATGCTATCTCTAGTACTAGGCTTAGGGGCATGTGAAGTAAATGTCGATGTCGGTGATGTCGATGTTGGTGTGGATGTAAACCCAGATGA
>JAJQAP010000034.1:0-4216 GCA_021203745.1 Coprobacillus sp. | reverse complement strand
CACATACACATAGTTATGAAGTAACCGACCATAAAGATGCGACTTGCACGGAAGCTGGTTACGATGAGTATACTTGTAGCTGTGGTGATACTTATACTAACCCAATTGAAGCCTTAGGACACACTCCAACAGGTGAGTATCAATCTGATGATACTAATCACTGGCAAGTCTGTTCTGTCTGTGATAGCAAGGTAAATGAAGAGGCTCATACTGCAGGTTCCCTTTCATATATTGATCAACAATATCACGGAACAAAGTGTACAGTTTGTGATAAAGTTCTTAGTCAAGCGGAACATAATTTTGATGCCGTTTGGGATGAAGACTTTGAAGAATGGGCAAGAGTCTGTACTGACTGCGGCATTGAACTAGGATCTATAAGTTACGATAGTAAGTACGTTATCGTCGGTGACTTTGAAGACGCTAGTTGGACACTTGCTCCAGATGACGAAAATCTCATCCTTGAATACGATTCACGTTATCAAAATACCGAGCACTGGATTAGAACAGTCACGACAACTGAATACAACAGACAAGGTTATGATGCTAGCTTTAGAATTTGCGTATATGACGAGGATAATACAACATGGACTACCGTTGCGGACTACAGGAATCTTGATGTAAGTGGTTCCACTGGTGTTATCGGTAGCAGTGGTGCATATGATTACAACATCCTCCTTGACTGGTCGACAACATATGAAATTGAAGTCGACTGTTCGGGCGCCACTCCTTCAATAGTTGTAACCTATGTCAGTGGTGGTTATGAAAAAGAAGAAATCGATGGATATGCTATTGTTGGTAGCTTTGATGATTCTTCTTGGGAGACTTATCCTGATTTAGATTCTGTGTATTATCTAGAACCAAATGAAGCTAATCACTGGGAAAGAACAATTACCGCTGGTGGAGATCAATCTTTCAGTGGTTTCCGTGTGACAGAATATGGGACTTATAATACTGTCGCTGGTGGATCTAACTTAACAAGTGATTCCACAGGTGTCAGCGCACAAGCTGCTGCTGATAATAATATTCTCACCACTCCAGGTGTTACATACGATGTTGTTCTTGATATTGGTCAGACAACCACCATTAAAGTGACAATTCATGCAGAAGAAGAGGAAGAAGAGCATACTTATATAACTGACCTATCAAGTATCCCCGCAGCAGGATTTGGAGAGGAAAATACCGAAGGCAAAACTGCTCCTAATCCAAAATCTGGTGAGTGGACTCGTGGTATCTTCTATTACTGGAATGATCAGTGGTGGTGTGGCAATAATGTGACCGTAAATACAGCAGCCTATGATACTAATACAGAGGCATATGTCTTCTCTTGGACAGGCGATAATGCTACTAACCCATTTGCTTTCCAAGTCTTCTATACACTTCCTGAAGAAGCAGGACTTGAAATAGGAACATCTTATTCTCTTAAGATTTCCTTTACCGCAGATTTTACAGGGTATATAGAGATTAATGGTACCGCTCAATATGTCACAGAGGGTGAAAACACAGTAACCATTGATACATTAACCGCAACAAATGTTAGTGATCTATCAATCCAACTTGGTGATAACCTCGGTGTCGCTGGTGGAGCCTTTATCCAAAATGGAACGTTCTCTATTACATATTTAGCCTTTGATTATCTAAAAGCGGATGTAGAAGAAGGTGAGGTTGAATCTCACTCATATATTGTTGACTTTGCTTCTACTACATTGAACGCGGAAACTGATGTTGTGGGAACAATTGGTAATCACTTAGGAGAGTTTTCATACTTCTATAATTTTGTTAGTGGCGAGGCTTCTATTAGTGAAGAGGGATTAACATTCTCTTATGATAAGGATGCAAGTTCCGCCGTTGATCCTAACTGGTCTAGTGTCACTTTAGGTTATAATCTACCCGCTGACTCAGGACTATCTGAAACTGCTGGAGCGGGTTATCAATACACGATTAGACTAACTGCAGCGAATGATTGCACCCTTCTAATTAATGAAGAAGAGTTTGAAATTACTGGAGGAGTAGAGTTTGAACTATATGCCCACCAATCAAATTATGGTGGCGCGGCCTCTAATGTTCCTACCCTTCTTATGTATTTTGGAAGTAGAACAAATAGTACAATCGTATATCCAAATACAATTAACATCACTTATTTAGCTTTTGACTTTTAATAAGTACACGAAATTAAGCTAATTTAGGTGGACCAATAACTTTGGTCCACCTTTTACTTATTAGAGGGTAAAAAGACGATTTTTCTTTTATAATTAGGTAAATGAACTTATAATAAAAACAAAGTTAGGAAAACGTTTTCCTAAAATCACATAATTAAAGGAGATAAAATTATGAAAAAAGGTTTTGTTCTTTTATCTGCATTAGTTCTTTTACTTGCGGGTTGTAGTGAAATCACAACAGACACTGATACTGAAACTGATTCAACATCTAGTGAAACAACAGAGTCTGAACCTGAGGAATCAACTCCTAGTGAATCCACTCCAACAGATCCAACAGATCCTGGTGAAGGTGGCCTCCCTGAAGGGGCAACAGAAATGACCTTTAAAGATCAAAATGATGTTGTGTCTGAAGCCGCTAGCGTCATGTACTTCTGGAACGAGCAAGATGAGAACCATGTAGATATTGATCTTGCTTATAACTTAAATAGCACTTTTCATATTGAGTATTCAGTAGTAGAGGGACTCAATCCAGTATGGTATGGTATTCAACTATTCTTAGAGTTATCTAGCGAAGATAAAGCAACATATGGATTAACTGAGGGTGATGAGTATACAGTCTCACTAACTCTAAAATCATCTGTCAGTGGTAAAATTACCGTCAATGGTGTGGAACAAGATATTAGTGCAGGAGATAATACAATCAGTGTGACCTCTACGACAAGAATCGGCGCCACACAAGAAACATGGGATGCTGGTACATCAAGTACGATTACCTTATATATACCAACACTACTTATTCAACTTGGAACCGAAAATGGTGGATTCCTTGGTGCTGCCACCATTGAAGTAAGTAATCTATCCTTTGCTAAAACCGAAACAAGTGATACAACTGAAGCCATTACTGCTACAGGTCTTTCTAATGTCAATGGTGTCGAAGGTTCAACCGATGGTAAGATGCACTACTGGGCAAACAGCGCTACAGTTAACGAAGCAACACACTATCTAAATGAAGACAAGTATGTCATTGATTATTCTAATGCCACAGGTGATTGGTGGGGATTCCAGATTTTCTGGATGCTTGATGCCACTCAACTTAGTGAGTATCAGTTAAGTGAAAGCAGTATGTACACACTAACATTCAAACTCGAGTCAAGTGTTGCTGGTACAATCACCGTTAATAATGATGCCATTACTATTAGTCAAGGTTCAAATGACATTTCTGTTAATGATACTGTGAATAGCTCTTCAACTGATCATGCTACCTTCCATATTTGGATGGGATCTAATGGCACTAGTCTAATTAGCGCCGGCAAAGTAGAAATTACAGACATTTCCTTTGCTCCATACGAAGCACCAACTACATTTACATATAGCTATTCCGCTGACTTTTCAAGTATGACACTTGCCACTCAAGCGGATGGTGAACAAGACGATTCCGTTGCCGCTCCTGGTACACTCTGCCGCTGGGCCATTGAATATAACTGGGGTGCAACTGCTGGTGGTATCACTAGCATCTCTGATTCTATTTCTGATGGTAAATACACTTGCACAGTAACTATCCCAGCTGGGGAACTCTCTTATGCTTATCAGTTATTCTATACCGCTCCTAGTGATGCAAATCTCTCAACGGGTACATCTTACACCGTGAGAGTGACACTAACAGTGAGTACTGCGGTTAGACTAAGAGTCAATGAAACTTATTTTGATCTTGAAGCGGGAACTAGTACAATCTCTACCCTTTCTAATCACACTAAGAACACCTCAAATAGTGATGTGGCAATTATTATCGGTGGTGATAATCTATCTAGTGCCTTAACCTTAACTCTCACATTAAGTGAAATAACACTTCTTTGGAATTAATAAGTTTTAGTGTCTAAATAAAAGAGGGAGGCATTAGCCTTCCTTTTTTATATGTGTATTTAAAATAAATACAAATAAAACCATTAATGTGTTAAACTTCTATTAGGTAGATAAAGAGTAAGTATGGCCTACGGACTACTTTATGACTTTTTAATGGGACAATGTATTGAAGCATATAAATACTTTGGTGCCCATTTTGT
>JAJQAP010000081.1 GCA_021203745.1 Coprobacillus sp. | reverse complement strand
AAAAGACTCCATTAAAGGAGTTTGCGTCAATTAGACAAAACGGGAAGATCGCTATTAACTTAAGAGAAGGCGATTCACTTGTCGCTGTCAAAGAAGTAGAAGAAGACACCATTGTCTCGATTGGTTCAAGCGGTGGTAAACTCGTTTCCTTCTATAGTAACGAGGTCCGTGATATGGGAAGAGGAGCAACTGGCGTGAAAGGCATTAATCTCCCAGAAGGCGGTAAAGTTGTCGGTGTTACCACAGGACTAGAAGGTAAATACATTTTAGTCATCACCGATAAAGGCTATGGTAAGATGAGTGACGCTCAAGACTACAGGTTAACTAAGAGAGGGGCCAAAGGTGTTATTACCCTCCATGTTACCGATAGAATTGGTCAACTTGTCGATTTAAGAGCGGTCAATGGTGATGAAGACCTAATGGTTGTTACCACAGGTGGAGTTATGATTAGAACCCCACTATCACAGTTAAGAATTGCGGGACGTAATACCCAGGGAGTAAAGATTATCAATCTTGAAGGTCGTCAAAAGGTCTCTTCCATTGCTGTCGTTGCCCACGAAGAAGAAGATCCACTCTTTGACAAAGTAGAAGCATTTGCCATCGATAACGATTATGAAAACGTTGCAAAACTCAATGATTTAGGAGAATTACCTGTTTATGGTCTCTCTAAAGAAGACTCAGACGATGCTCCTGTACTTGTGATAGTTGAAGGCGACCAAGTCCGATTTGCGACCGACGAAGAGGTCGAATCTTATAATAACAAATAATGAAAGTTTTAGTATCCACACCTATATCTAATCGCTATATCGATTTTGAAGGCATCCGCTTTTCAAAGTCTTTAATTAGCGCCTTAGAGTGTGTGGGTATTGGACACACCTCTGATATAGCCGATAAATACGATGTGATTCATCTTGTATCACCAACTGATTACGAAGTGGTAAATGATGCGAAAGAAAAAAACATCCCCGTTATTTGTAGCGCAATGCAATCAGAAAACGATCCATCATGTTCTTTTATTCAGTATAAGAGCGGTAAAGAAAGAGAAATCTTTATCGAGAATAAAACCCTTCGGTTTCTAAATCGAATGGATATGGTTTTAGTGCCTTCTCTTGAAGCAAAAAATCTTCTAGTGGATTCTGGGGTAAACTCAGATATAAAAATCTGTCCACCAGCGATTGATATCCATCGCTTTGATAAATCAAGAGTGGAAGAGAGAGAAGCCTTCTATCGTTATTTTAGAGAGCAAAAGAGAGATCTTGTTGTTTGTGTGGGGGATTTTCAAAACGTCGATGGAATTAATGTGTTTTTAGAAATAGCTAGGCAATTCCCCGATATTTTATTTTTCTACTTTGGACCACACAGAATTGGAAAAGCCAGCAAAAAAGTCAAGAAATTAACGAAAACAGATTTAAAAAACGTCAAATTTGTTGGAGAAGTTCCAGAAGACATATATATTTCCGCATTGCTAAACGCAAAATTGTTTTTACTCCCTTCTTATAAACCAATTGGAATAACCTCTCTTTTTGAAGCGATGGCCTCTAAATGCCAAATTATTGTAAGAAGAGAAGCTAACTTAGGTGGTTTCCTTAAGGAAGGAGAGAATGCCTATATCGGCGCTTATTCTGAGACCCTTGTCAGTCTTTCAAGAGACTATTTAAATGGAAAACTACCAAGCACGGTAAATAAAGCATATAATGAAGTTAGTCAATATTCTTTAGAAAATATTGGCAACGATTTAAAAAGGATTTATTTAGAGGTCACAAACATCCATAATTATAAGGAAAAGTAAACCATGCTCGACATTAACTTAATCAGAGAAAATCCAGAAAAAGTAAAAGAACTTCTCAAGCGTAAAAACTGGGATACTGATTTTGGTCATCTTTTAGATTTGGATAAACAAAGAAAAGAGATTATGCAAATTGTCGAGTCTAATCAAGCAGAAGTAAATAAACTATCCGCTACTGTTCCTCAAGTTAAAAAAGAGGGTGGAGATGTATCTAAAATATTTGCCACAGTTAAAGAAATTAATGCAAAAAATGCCGATTTTGAGAAGCAATTAAAAGATATTGAAACGGAAATGAACGATTTTCTTGCCGCTCTTCCTAACCTTCCAGATGAAGATCTTGTCCCTGGAAATGGAGAGGCAGTTATCGAAACAATTGGTGAAAAGCCAACATTTAATTTTAAGATCAAAGACCATGTTGAACTCGCGACATCTTTAGGGTTAGTGGATTACGAAAGAGGTTCTAAAATTGCGGGCAGAGGTTCTTGGGTTTATACAGGTCTAGGAGCAAGATTAGAATGGGCTCTTATCAATTTCTTTATCGATGAGCATTTAAAAGATGGTTATGAGTTTATTCTTCCACCTCATACCTTAAACTATGAATCTGGATACACCGCAGGACAGTTCCCTAAGTTTGAAGGGGATGTTTTCTGGCTTGATAATATTGAACCAAAGAGATTTATGCTCCCCACTGCAGAAACTGCCCTTGTCAATCTTCATCGAAATGAAATATTAAGTGAAGACGAACTCCCTAAGAGATATTTCTCTTATACCCCATGTTATAGAGCGGAAGCGGGTTCTTATCGTACAGAAGAAAGAGGCATGATTCGTGGTTATCAATTTAATAAAGTGGAAATGGTAATGTATACAAAACCAGAAGATAGCGATAAAGGGTTTGAAGAACTACTTAGTAAAGCTAAATCTCTTGTTTCTAAACTTGGACTTCATTTTCAAGTGGCAAAACTTGGTGCGGCGGATATTTCTCATTCGATGGCGAGAACCTATGATGTCGAAGTCTATATTCCTTCAATGAATCTATATAAAGAAGTTTCCTCTGTAAGTAATGCTAGAGACTATCAAGCAAGAAGAGGAATGATTAGATATAAAGATAAAGTTACAGGTAAAAACAAGTATGTTCATACATTAAATGCCTCCGGACTAGCTACTTCTAGACTATTCCCCGCTATCCTAGAACAGTATCAACAAGAAGATGGATCTGTTCTTATTCCTGAGGTATTAAGACCATATATGGGTGGACTTGAAGTTTTAAAACCTATTAAGTAAGGACATCGTAAGATGTCTTTTTTTAATAAGTAATAGAAACTTCTTTTTTTATGCTATAATAAAAACGCCATCGCGATGGGTGCTAACGAACCAGGTCAGGATAGGAATATAGCAGCCTTAAGTGACACATTCATGTGCGGTGGTTTAACCTATGAGACCTAAAAGTTACGAAGAAAAATTTATGAGACTTGCTCTTAAAGAAGCGCTTAAGGGTGAGTGTCAAGATGAAGTACCCGTTGGATGCCTTATCGTTAAAGATGGAAAACTAATTTCTAGAGCTCATAACGAAAAAGAAAAAACCAATAATCCAGTTGGACATGCGGAGATACTAGCCATAGAAAAAGCCGCAAGAAAATTAGGTTATTGGAGACTCACTGATTGTGAAATGTTTGTAACACTTGAACCATGTATGATGTGTGCGGGTGCTATATCAGAGGCAAGAATCAAACATCTCTATTTTGGAGCACTAGACCCAAAAAGAGGGGCAATTATCTCTACGATAAATTACCTTAATTCAGACGCCACAAATCACAATATTGAGATCACCTCTGAAGTCTTAAAAGAAGAATGCGAAAATCAAATAAGTGCGTATTTTAAGGCAAAAAGAGTGCAAAATTAGAAGCATATTAAAAAATTGCAGAGTTTTATGGGAAAGAAAAACGAGAAAAAAGAGCAAGAAAAATTAACCCCCGACACAGCAGAAAGATTTAATCCAGATGTCGAAGTTGGTTTAAGCGATGAGCAAGTTAATCGTCGTATCAACGAGAAACTAGATAACCACACAAAACTAACTGTGGGGAAGTCGTATTGGGATATCATTCGAACAGATGTATTCTCATTTTTTAATATTCTTTTATATATCATCGCTATCCTGATGATCATTGGTGAATATTACATGGGACTTCTCTTCTTCTTAATTTTGATTCCTAATATTTGTATTAGTCTTTATCAAGATCTTAAAGCTAGACGTTTAATGTCTAAACTTCATATATTAAACGCTCCTCACTCCACCGTAATAAGAAACGGACAAGAGCAAAAGATTTATTCTAACGACGTTGTCCTTGATGATGTCATTCAATTAAACGCAGGAGATCCAATTTCATGTGATGGAATTATTTTAAGTGGCTCCGTTGAAGTTAATGAATCCGCCATTACTGGTGAAAGCGTGGGTCTAGATAAAACCGTCAATGACTACGTACTATCTGGTTCCTATGTTATTTCAGGTCGATGCCGTATTAAAGCGGATAAAGTCGGTGAATATTCCTATATCCAATCCGTACAATCAGACGCAAAAAAGTTTAAAAGAGCTTCTTCTGAAATCATGAAATCTCTAAACCAACTCTTTAGAGTGATTGGTGCGGTAGTTGTCGTCATGTTTATCTTTACGATGATTGTTTATGCGGTTCAAGGAAGAATGTCTTCTTGGGCTTCCTTTAAAGAAGATTTAACTCCATTCACTGCCTCGATGGTGGCAATGATACCGATGGGACTATACCTGATGTCCTCTATTTCCTTTGGAACAGGCGTTATCGCTCTGTCTAGAAAATCCACTATGGTTAATGATATGTATTCTCTTGAGATGCTTGCTAGAGTGGATACACTTTGTCTCGATAAGACAGGCACTATCACTGATGGATCGATGAGAGTAATGAAAGTTATCCCCTTTAAGGGATATTCTGAGGAAGATATTAAACAATATATTGCGAATATTTTATACGCCACAGACGACGAAAATGACACCGCAAAAGCACTAAGAGAATATGCGAGTCTAGCAAGTAATGCCGTTGTGGAGCAGTCCTTACCATTCACTAGTGATAACAAGTATTCTGGTGCGTCATTTGTAGGTGAATTTCCTACCTTATTAATGGGTGCCCCAGAGTATCTCCCAATTAGGAATAGAGATACAGTTATAAAGAGACTTTCAGAGTATAATTCCCTCGGTTATCGAGTATTAGTTATTGCAACATCCACGCAAAAAATAACCGGAAAAAAGATGGATAGTCCATGTGATGCTGTTGGAGCGGTTATTCTCGAAGACCACATTAGAGACAGTGCTCCAAAAACGTTCCAGTGGTTTATGGATAATAATGTTAATATCAAGGTAATTTCGGGAGATAATGCCGTAACTGTCAGTGAAATTGCTAAAAAAGCAGGTGTTCCTAATGCAGATAAATATATATCCTTAGATGGGATTGATGATGAGGAAGAACTAAAGAAAATTGCTTCAGAATACACCGTTTTTGGAAGAGTTAAGCCAGATCAGAAGAGAATTTTGATTGAAGGATTAAAAGAACAAGGTCATACAGTGGGAATGACTGGAGATGGAATTAACGATATTTTAGCCTTAAAAGCCGCTGATTGTTCGATTGCGATGGCTTCTGGTTCAGAAGCAGCAAAAAACGCCTCTCACTTAGTTATCCTTGATTCAAATTTTGATCATTTACCCGATGTTGTGGCAGAAGGGCGACGAAGTATCAATAATCTTACAAGAACAAGTTCATTATTCCTCTGCAAGACAATGTTTGCCTTCTTCTATACCCTCTTATTCTTAATTTTGCTTCTTATTTTTGATAATGAAGATCTTCTCTATCCATTTAGAGCAGAAAACATGTATATTTGGGAATTTATTGGTATTGGTGCCTCTTCCCTTTGTATATCGATGGAAAAACGTTCCGATCCTGTGGAACCAGGATTTTTACGCAATATCCTGATAAAAGCACTGCCTGGTGGGATTATCATGATTGCGGCCGCGGGAATCATCTTTGGATATGGATTCCTTATCTATACAGACGCAGGAACCTACGACTACGATCACATCACAGGAATGATTACTCTTATTATCTCACTGCTCTCTATCGGACTGCTGATTTACGTCTGTGTGCCGTTCAGTAAATATAGGTTAATTGTCTCAATGAGTTGCCTTGGTGTCGCTATTATTGTTATCGCAATTGTGGGCCTTGTTTCACCTGCAAATCCAAGCAACTTACTAGGGGTTGATTTCAGTCTTATTGACTGGCGGGACTACCTGATAATTGTTTCAACAATTATAATTTTCTCTTTATTGCTATTGGTGGTTGAATATATAATTAGAATAGCGACAGGAAAGGGAAAGAAACAAACAAAGACAAAAAACGAACAAACAGCTAATTCCTAAACTTGTTTAACACCGTTAATAACAGTGGATTTCATCTCTCATACAGCACGATTAAAATCGTTTTAAGGTGGTAATATGAAAACAGAAAAGAAATTCGTTGACACCCTCAAACTCCTTATGGAGACTGAACCTCTAGAAGAAATCACTGTCTCATCACTTTCTAAGAAATGTAAGGTGAAGAGGCAAACTTTCTACTATCACTTTCATGATATGTATGACCTATTAATGGTGACTTACCTCTATGAGGAAATTCCAGGAATCTTAGATGTTAAGTCCTTTATTGGATTAATTGAAGCTATCTATCACTACTACGACCAGAATAGGCACTTCGTCAACGGCACTATCGATTCCGCTTGTAAAGATCTCTTTATCGAATTTATCCAAAACAACTCTTACCAAGCATTCCTTAGACTAATCGATAACATTCCAGAGAGTAAGGGATTAACCACTCACGAGAAAAGAGCAATAGCGAGATATCACGCCTTTGGAGTGAGTAATGTCGTTACCACCTATATTAATGACCATAAAAACATAACTTTAATAGATTTAAAGAAACAGTTTGTGTTTTTAGAGGATGGGTTTATTGAGAAATCAATAAATCAAGTGCTCTCAAAGAAGAGCAAAAAAGCAGCCGTCGTCTTACCTAATTAGACAATAATACACATTTGCTGATTAGAGGCTAATTAAGAAAGGTAGGCAACAAAAATGAAAAAAGAAAATATTTTAGGAATAATCGTATATCTTGTTATTCTTGTTTTAGCGGTAATTTTTGGACTCACCGTTATTCAAACTCATTTTGTCGACGCTTATATGACCACTGGCCAATATGTGGGCTTTGTCATCGGTGCTTTAGTAGCGGGCATCATTTTTAACGCCATTTTATACGAACTTGGGCACATCATTGGGGCAAAAGCATCACATTATATTATTACCTCTGTTAATGTTTTAGGTTTTGGATGGTATTTAGAAGGTGGTAAATTTAAGTTCCATTTCAAAGGTTTTGATGGCTTAACTGGAGAAACAAAAATAACTCCCCAGGAAGGAAAAGAAGCGGAGTCTAACCCAAGATGGTATTTACTCCTTGGAACTATTCTCTATGCGATAGAGATTATTGTTATCATCGTTTTCTTCTCTATCTATCGTAACGAGGCAGGTTGGGTTTCTAATTTCGTCTATTTCTTCCTTATCGTAGGAGTGGTAGGCGCGGTTATCGTCGTGTACAACAT
Organism: Coprobacillus sp.; assembly: GCA_021203745.1. GTDB lineage: Bacteria > Bacillota_I > Bacilli_A > RFN20 > CAG-826 > JAJQAP01. Next base: position 2,277 of record JAJQAP010000081.1, on the reverse strand, counting down.
TCTCCCCTTCCGTCTTGATTCTTTAAACGATGGGTATAAATTAACGATGACCTCAAATAAGGCTAATAGAACCGCTTATAACGCTCTTTTAAGAAGCGATTATCTTATCGCTCAAGGGGCAAAGGATGTTGAAATCCCAGTATTTGATGAGATTACAAACTTCACCGCCGACCTAAACTTAAATAAAGTCTACGTACTACTAGAAGCAAAAAACTATGCTGAAGCGGAAGCACTTCTCGATCAGATTATCGATTCTAAAAAGACGGTTAGTGAGAAAACCTATATTCGAACATACGCTCAAAAGATTTATATTAATCTCTTTACTAAGTCGTTAGAGGAGTCCCATACCTACTATGAAGAAAACGTTGATCAAGAGACAAGAAGATTAATTTCTAAGGATAATTCTATGGTCTCTATAAGAGCCTATATCCTTATGTCAGGATTACTAGATAGAAGTCAATCTGAATGTGAGTTAACGATTAATAAAGTGAAAAAAGCCTTTAAAAACACACCAGATTCAAGAAAAGAGATGGAAAGATCTCTTTATAACGAAGCAATCCTTAAAGTGGATGAACTTCATCCTGAGTGGGGTTTAAAGGAACATCTCCTTCAAGAAAGTGTAGCAAAGAAAAAATAGTCTTCCTTTCATTAAAATAAAAAAAGCAGCTAGGTAATACTAGTTGCTTTTCTATTAAAAGAAAGGAGGTGAATAAACTATGTCGAAAAAACACAAAACTTATATTTATATAATAAATCAAATTTTCTTTTACTCAAGGGACTAAAATTTCTTGTCCATAAATAAGGACAGGTAAAATAAAATATAATGCCTTTAATTCTAGATATATAACCCATACGGGGTTATACTAAACCCGGTGAGAAATTTATGAACATTACTTGTATTGCCTTTAGTGTCGTCTTATTCATCTTTGGAGTATTGTTTCTCTTTACAAAGCTCTATAGATTTTTTCCTTTTTGGAAAAAGATGCCTCTTCAAGAAAGAGCGAAGATGAACATGAAGGCAATAAGTATAAATATTGGATTGATGATTATTGTCTGCTCCCTCATTCTTCTTGCCGCGGGAGTGTGGGAATTCTTCTACGATAAAATCTTTATCTGGGCGATGATTATCTGGGGTGTTGCGATCGTAATGGATGCGGTTCTCATCTCGACAAAAAAACTTTATTACCACGATGATAGTAAGAAGGGTCAAGTAAATGCCAAGCAAAAATAAGAGTAATAAAGAGAAAAAAGAGAAACAGGAAAAAGTCCAAAGACGTCGTGAAAACGCGAATATCATTGGAAAGGCGGCAAGATCCAGTGTAGATGATTTATTCGTGCAATACGGGACTTCTTTTAATGGTTTAACCGAAGAGCAGGTAGAACAGTCTAGAGAAGAGTATGGTTCAAATATCGTTTCAAAAGAAAAGAAAAAGGGATGGTTTAGGCGTCTTTTAGGTGCTTTTGCGGATCCATTTACCTTAATTTTATTTGTTTTAGTTATTGTTTCTGTCTTTACCGACATGATTTTCCCTACCTTTGGGTGGCTAGGAACCAATCCTGAAGATTTTGATTATATTACGGTTGTTATAATTGCCGTGATGATTATTGCTTCTGTTCTTCTTAGATTCATTCAAGAATCGAGGAGTAACAGTGCGACAGAAAAACTCCTAGGAATGATTTCCACAACATGTGCGATTACAAGGTTTGAGACAGGTAAAAAAGAAATACCTCTTGACGATGTCGTTGTGGGTGATATCGTTCACCTATCTGTTGGTGATATGATCCCCGCAGATTGTCGTATTATCTGGGCTAAGGACTTATTTATTACCCAAGCCTCTTTAACTGGAGAGAGTGAGCCTATAGAAAAGACCCCAGATGTTGTTAAGGGGAGAAAATCAGTTTCTGATTATTCAAATATTGTTTTAATGGGGTCTAACGTTTTATCAGGGAGCGCAACAGCGATAGTTGTCGCCACAGGTGATAACACTATGTTTGGCACTATGGCGCAAGATATATCTGGAGAAGCGGTAGAAACGTCATTTACAAAAGGTGTAAACGCTGTCAGTTGGCTCTTAATTCGCTTTATGCTCGTAATGGTGCCAATTGTCTTTATCTTAAATGGACTTACAAAAGGTGATTGGCTTAGTGCTTTCCTCTTTGGTATATCTGTTGCGGTGGGCCTCACCCCAGAGATGCTGCCGATGATTGTCACTACATGTCTAGCTAAGGGCGCAATGTCGATGTCAAAGAAGAAAACCATCGTCAAAAACCTGAATT
>JAJQAP010000071.1 GCA_021203745.1 Coprobacillus sp. | reverse complement strand
TTTAACTTTTATATACTTTTAATAGCAAACTTTTTTTAAATAGAGACCATTAGGACTTGCTTTATAAGAGACGATGTTTCTTTCTCCGTCTTCCTTTAACCTTTCTTTTATAAAAGAAGAATCTATTCTACCTTTCCCTACTTCTAGTAGAGTACCTACAATATATCTTACTTCGTAGCGCATAAAACCATTACCTTTAAAGGTGACGATATTTATATCATCCTTAACACCAAATTTAATGGATGTAATTTCTCTTACAAAGTTAAACTCATCTTCATCTTTAGAGGTGAAATTACGAAAGTTATGTCTTCCAATAAAGAGTTTAGAAGCAGTTTTCATCGCTTCTAAATCTAGCTCATAAGGGCAAAGATATAGATTATCATGGTTAAAGGGATCCTTTTTATCTTGTTTAAAGACATAGAGATACTCTTTTGAAGTCGCGGAGTATCTTGCATGAAACGTATCGGATACTCTTCCAATAGAGATAATCTGTATATCTTCATTGAGTAAAGAATTGAGTGACGTCTTTAATTTTCTTGTACACATCTTTTTATTTGAGTCAAAATGAAAGACTTGTCCAAGGGCGTGCACACCAGCATCTGTTCTCCCACTTCCATAGATTGAAATAGGTTCATCAAATACTTTTGAAAGAGCTTTTTCTATCTCTTCTTGCACACTTACCCCTGTTAGCTGTTTTTCCCAGCCACAGAATTTCGACCCATTATAGGCACAGACAACTTTAAATCTCATAACTTACCATCCTATATCCACTTTAAAGAGGAGTTGAATTAAATCAAATCTCCCTGATTCCACTGAACTAAATGCTGCATTTCTATCTAAGATAAAGAGAGTTAGATAACCCGCAAAGACAATAACCACTAATATTGATGACCATAGATCCACCATATGAAGATTATATTTTCTATATCTAGAACGTTTTGCCATTGGATCATAACCTCTTGCTTCCATGGCATGCGCTAATTCATCACTACGACTAAAAGCGGAGTTAAAGAGAGGAATAATTAAAGCAATGATTGCGGTAAACCTTCTTCCTATCCCTCCATGATTGAAGTCTAGACCTCTACTCTCTTGGGCTTTTAAGATTCTATTTGCTTCTTCTATTAGAGTAGGAACAAACCTTAAGGCAATAGATAGAGTCATTGCTACAGCATGAGATGGGAACTTAAAGACTTTAAGAGGGGCCATATACCATTCAAAGGCAAAGGTCATATCGGTATTCTTTGTTGTGGTGGTTAATACCATCATAATAGAGACAAGGAGGAATAACCTTAAAACAATATATCCACATTGATAGAACGATTCCCAGTATATCGCGTAGTTACCAATATAGAAGGCCACCATCTCATAAGAAGAGTTAGGAACAAAAACATAGATAATTAAAAGAAAAAGAACTAGAAACCACATTGATCCTAGCGATTTTAATAGTTGCCTAATACTAGTTTTCGATAATCCAACGATAAGAAAGAAGACAATAACAAGTATTGCAATCATGATGAGGTTAGTGGACCAAACCTTAAAGTTAAAGAATATAGGGACAATAAGAAGCACCAAAAGGAACATCTTAAGGCGAGGTTCAATCCTATGAATTACTGTGTCATAGTTTGTGTAGCGGCCAAAGATGAAGTTATTCATGTCTTGACTCCTTTTCTTTGACAATTGAGGCCACTAACTCTTCAATGTTTGTAATATTTTCGCTATTTAGATGATAACCTCTCTTGTTAAGTTGATTGATCATCGTATAGATTGTTGGTATCTCAAGCGCCATATCTTCTGTGATAGAGGAGAAGAGGTTTTTTGGGGTACCTTCATAGATTAATTCTCCGTTATGGAGTGCAAAAACTTGATTAGCGTACTCTAAAACTAAGTCCATATCATGGGTAACGAGGATAATAGATGTCCCTTCATTATATAATTTTACTAAGAGGTTCATGATATCGGTTACTCCAGCGGGGTCTAGACCAGCGACTGGTTCATCGAGAATTAAGATATCTGGTTTCATCGCAAGAATTCCTGCGATTGCCACTCTCCTTTTCTCGCCACCAGAGAGGTCAAATGGAGATCTAGAGTAAAACTCTGGCCCAATACCCACCGCATCAAGAGCTTCGTGAGCGGCCTCCCTAGCCTGTTCATCCTTCATCTTGAAGTTTTTTGGGCCCACCATAACGTCTTTCTCTACTGTGGATTCAAAGAGTTGATATTCAGGGAATTGGAAAACAAGTCCTACTTGATGACGGAGTTCTCTTAAGTTCTTATTTTTTCTCTTTTTATTGCCGATGACATAATCCTTAATATAGACACAACCCTCGGTAGGTATTAGTAAACCATTTAGGTGTTGTATCAATGTGGATTTACCGCTTCCAGTTTCTCCTACAAGAGCGATAAAGACATGATCATCAAACTCCAAGTTGATGTTTTTTAAGGCGGTAAAAGCACTTGGGGTTTTTGGAGAGTAGACATGGGTGAGATTTTCTATTTTTACTGACATAGTTTATCTATCGCCTCGTCTATACTCTTTACCTCGGAATAGTCATATCCATACTTTAAGAGCTCATTTTTAAATTTATAAATAAAAGGTTGTTCTAGTTTTAATGATTTAATCTTCTCTTCATCCGAGAATACTTCATCAGGGGTGCCAGTTAAGGCTAACTCACCATGATCAAGGACAAAGACCCTATCTGATAGATAGGCTTCTTCAATATCATGGGTAATAGAAATAATCGTTAAGTCAGGATTTTGTTTTTTTAAGTCTCTAATAAGAGCGAGGATTTCCTTTTTACCTCTTGGATCAAGCATTGAAGTGGCTTCATCTAAAATTAAGAGTTTTGGATTCATCGCTAAAACCCCAGCGAGGGCCACTCTCTGCTTTTGTCCACCACTTAAAGAAGATGGTTCAGTGTTTAGATAGTCGCTCATCCCAACTTTTGAGGCATACTCTTCAACAAGGGAGTGCATCTCTTGGTAAGGAACATTACGATTTTCTAGCCCAAAAGCAATATCATCCTCCACTGTGGAGCCAACAAACTGGTTATCAGGGTTTTGAAAGACAATTCCTACATCTTGCCTTACCTTATTTACACTATCTTTTGTTAAGGGTGTATCAAAAATAGTAATCTCAGAGTTCTTTGTTTCAAAGAGACCAACGATTAATTGAGCGAGAGTGGATTTACCACTTCCGTTATGCCCAATGATTGATATATATTCACCAACCTCAACATTAAAAGATATGTTTTTAATGACGGGTTTATTCTCTTCATATGCGTAAGATAAGTTTTCTACCTTTAAAGCGTCCATAGGTATGATTATACCATAATCATATATTTACTTCTCACTTTTTTCGGCAATTCCAATTTTCCTTTTTACTGAGATTAAAATTGAGTACGCTCTCTTATATGGGATATCTAAAATAGTGGCAATTTCACTAACTTTATACTCCTGCAAATATAGTTTTAATACTTCTTTTTGAATAGGGGTAAACTTCGATTCATTAATTCCATCGTGGAGTTTATTTAGTCTATCTCTATTTTCAAAGTTTTTAATTTGAGGATCATCTAAACCAATGACCTCATCCATTAATAGACTAGGGTTATTTTTTACTGATTCATCAAAGGAGAATGGTCCTTTAAAGCCTCTTGCCCCATAGTTATAGGATCTTTGATGCATATCTCTTAGCATTAGATGGGTGGACACTCTTTTCCAGTAAGGATAAAAGTTACCACACTCTGGAGTGTAATGGGTATAAGCATCGATAAAAGATATAAGACCATCCGCTTCAAAATCTTCTAAGGTAAATCCACTGCCTGGATATTGCTCCATAATGTCTTTACCTAGTTTTTTCGCGTAGTTTAAATATTTCTTTCTTAATGTATCATAAGCGGTCATATCGCCGTTTCTTGCGAGTGCCACTAAAACGTCGTCAGTTTGTCCTGTCTCTGGCATTGTTATCTTCCCTTTAGTTTATTTTTGAAGAGAACGAATCTCTGATAAGAGTATTCCTGATGCTACAGAGGCATTCAGTGAATTAACGTGTCCTAGCATCGGAATCTTTACTACGTAGTCTGAATTTTGTTGCACTAAGTGACTCACTCCAAATCCCTCACTACCGATAACTAAAACTAGGGGCACGTTATAATCGAGTTTATCATAATCGGTCGTAGCACTATCAGAAGAAGAGAGAATCCAGTATCCATTATCCTTTAAAATCTTAATCGCATTAGTGAGATTAGAAACTTGACTAATCTTCACATAGTTTAAGGCGCCTGCACTGACTTTCATCACTGTGCCGTTAACTCCTATCTGACTAGCCTTTTTAATGATAATACCATCGACATTAAAGGCTTCAGCATTTCTGATTATCGCCCCAAAATTATGAGGATCATTGATTTCATCTAGCATTAAGATTAAAGGATGTTCTTTCGCTTTAGAATAAGCGATAATCTCTTCTAAAGAAGAATACTCATAGGGTTTAATATAGGCAATTATTCCTTGATGGTCCTCGCTGTGACAGATTCCTTTTAAGTCATTATTCTTTTTATAGATAAAAGGAATATTCTTTTCTTTTAACTCTTCGATTAAAGAAAGGTCAGAAAAGTTTTCTGAAAGGATAACATTTATGACCTTATCCGCAAGTAAGGCCTCTCTTACAGGATTTCTCCCATAGATTAATAAATTCTTCTCGCTCATTATAGGATATCCTTACTTAATAGCTGCTCTCTTAGTTTATCAGAAAGAGTGTAGTTATTATCTTTTCTCGCATCTAGATAATCTTGATATAGTTTTAAGTCTTCTTTACTTAAAGGAGTAAATCCTAAATCTAACCCTAGTATTTCTAGCATCTTATTAAAGGCTAGGTATAGTTTTGATACTCGCTCTCTATCTATCTCTTTACTCTTTAAAAGTGTATTTATATCTCTAGATGTGGAGTAGAGGACCGCTAAAGCGTTCGCTGTGTTTAAATCATCACAAAGTGCTTCAATAAAGGAATCTAATAAGTCTTGATAGCCATAGTCTAGACTAACCTTATTATATTCCACATAGAGACGGACACTCTTATATGTAGCCTTTAAACGATTAATCTCGTTTTGAGAGTTTTTAATGACATCGTCTTTAAAATTCACTGTCTGTCTGTAGTTTGTAGAGAGTATCACTAGTCGAATTACATTTCCCCCATACTCGTCGATTAAATCTTTAGCGAGTAGCACATTCCCTAGTGATTTAGACATCTTCTCATTTTCGATGTTGATAAAGGAGTTATGAACCCAGTAATTAGCAAGAGGATGATGATCACTTGCTTGGATTTGGGCTATCTCATTATCGTGATGAGGGAATTTAAGGTCATATCCACCCCCATGGATATCAATCGTTTGGTGATTAAAGATTGAATCGATCATCACACAGCACTCGGTGTGCCAACCTGGTCTCCCCTCTCCCCAAGGAGTACTCCATTTAATTCCAACATCGGTCTTTTTCCAAAGAGCAAAGTCTAGTGGCGATTTCTTCTCGTCGTTCTCTTCAATTCTTGCGCCCACCAATAGATCATCGATGTTTGTGTGACTCAACGTCCCATAATCTTTAATCTTAGACACATCAAAGTAGACATTACCATTAACGTTATAGGCATACCCTGTTTTTAAGAGGTTATCAATATAGGCAATAATTTGGTCCATATATTCAGTAACCCTAGGTGTCACTGTTGGTACCCTACTACCAATATCTTTCACCGTCTTATTAAACTCACTGATATAAAAGTCGGTAAGTTCTTTTTCACTGATTCCTTCTTTTAAGGCTTCATTGATGATTTTATCATCGACATCAGTGTAGTTAGATACATAGGTAACCTTATAACCAAGATACTCTAAAAGAGATCTAAGGACATCAAACACCACGACAGGACGCATATTACCGATATGAGGATGGTTATACACTGTGGGCCCACAGACATACATCGATACCTCGCCCTCTTTAATGGGTTTAAAGGTTTCCACTTTGCTCGTTAATGAATTGTAAAGTTTGAGTGTCATTTTCTTTTATCTCGATTTTGTTCCTTCATTATATTATATATAGACAACAAATATAAAAACTTCCTAATTTATTTTTATATGCTGTCAAAAATTTGGTGTATAAAAATGTCTCTCTATAAGAGAGACACTTTTAATTTTCTTTATAGCTTTGGGAAGCGCTCCCTATCTGATTTATAGGATGTGTGGAGTAGTTTCTCCGCGAGTTCACTCCCAGGTTTTTTAAGATAGTCATTATATAGTTTAATGATATCTGGGTTATTATGGGATTGTCTAACCGTGCGCTTTTCATCTTCGCTATAGAGGCAAGCGGCTCTCTTTTCGCGATACGTATCGAGAATATCGTCATCTTCGTTAGGTAATAGAAGTGGATGGACATAAGGTTGACCACCACCATTGATACAACCTCCTGGACAACACATAACCTCGATAAAGGTATATGGAGAAGTGCCCGCTTTAACTTGTTCAAGAAGAGGTTTAGCGTTTCTCATACCAGAGGTAACTGCGACTTTAACCTTGGTGCCTTTGATATCAATCTCTGCTTCTTTAACGCCTTGTTGACCTCTAACTTCATAGAAGTTAATTGGACCATACTCTTCCCCGGTTAGTGTGTGATAAGCGGTTCTTAAGGCGGCTTCCATAACACCACCTGTGACACCAAAGATAACACCTGCTCCTGAATAATCTCCGATTAGGTCATCATCAAACTCTTCTTCAGGTAGTCTGTCCCAGTTAATACCCGCTCTCTTAATCATCTTAGCGAGTTCTCTTGTGGTGATTACGGCGTCGACATCATCAGGCATTTCATCTCTTTGTCTTTCGTATTTTTTAGCAACACAAGGCATAACAGAAACCACAAAGATATCTTTAGGATCAATGCCATGATGCTCGGCATAATAGCTCTTTATAATAGCGCCTTCCATCATATGAGGAGATTTACATGTTGAAACATGAGGAATAATCTCTGGATAGTAGTATTCAAGATAGTTAATCCAACCTGGAGAGCAAGATGTAATTTGAGGTAGAACACCTTTATTTTGAATTCTCTCTACAAGTTCATTAGCTTCTTCCATAATGGTAAGGTCCGCCCCAAAATTGGTATCAAAGACTCTATAGAAGCCAAGTCTATGTAGGGCGGCAACCATTTTACCAGTGCCACATGTTCCAATCTTAGCTCCAAACTCTTCGGCAATTGCTGCTCTTACTGCTGGAGCGGTTTGAACGATGACTTTCTTACCCGCTTTAAAGGCCTCGTCAATCTTACCGATTTCAGATTGCTCCATTAGGGCGCCAGTAGGACAGACATTAACACATTGACCACACTGTAAGCATGGAGAGTTAGCAAAGCTCCTATTTTCAATAGGAGAGACAATTGTATTAAAACCTCGGTTTTCAAAACCTAGAATAGAAATACCTTGAGCTTCTTTACATCTTTCTATACATCTACCACATAAGATACATTTAGATGTATCTCGGTAGATTGTAGGAGCGAGTTTATCAATAGTAACAGGGCTCATTTCTCCTTCATATATTCCATCTCTTGCCCCCACCATCTCTGCCACTTTAAGAAGTTCACAATGTCCGTTCTTTTCGCACATTAAGCAGTTCTTATGATGGTTAGATAGAATGAGTTCAACAGATGCTCTTCGTGCTTCTACTGCTTTAGGAGAGGAGATTTTAATCTCCATACCCTCACTAACAGGATAAACACAAGAAGCGACTAGTCCTTTTGCCCCAGTTGCTTCGACTAGACATACACGACAAGAAGCTTGTGAGCATTGTCCATGATTAAATGAACATAAAGAAGGAATTGTGTATCCACATTTACGACAAGCCTCAAGGATTGTTAATGAATCATCGACTTGATAGGGTTGACCTTCAATTTTAATGTTAACTAAAGCCATGATACACACCTCCTTAAATCTTACTTATGGCGCCAAACTTACACCCAGATAGGCAGGTGCCACATTTAATACATTTCATTGGATCAATTTCAAATGGAACTTTACCAAGTTCTCCAGTAATTGCTCCAACTGGGCATCCTCTAGCGCACACAGAACATTTCTTACATTTATCAGGATCAATTACATAAGTAATTAACTTCTTACAGACATGAGCAGGACAAGTCTTATTTGTAACGTGCTCAATATATTCGTCTCTAAACGCTGCTAAAGTAGATAGGATTGGGTTAGGAGCGGTTTGTCCTAATCCACATAAAGAGTTATCCTTAACTATCTTTGCTAACTCTTCTAGACGATCGATATCTTCTAGTGTTCCTCTGCCATCGGTAATCTTCTCTAAGATCTCTAATAGTCTCTTAGTACCAATCCTACAAGGAGAACACTTACCACAAGACTCATCACAAATAAAGGTCATGTAGAATTTAGCGACATCCACCATACAGTTATCTTCATCCATGACGATAGCGCCACCACTACCCATCATGGAACCTCTTGCAATAAGAGAATCATAATCGATAGGAGTGTCTAGATCTTTCTCTGTTAAACAGCCTCCAGATGGACCACCTGTTTGAATGGCTTTAAACTTCTTACCATTTGGGATACCACCACCGATATCATAGATTAATTGTCTTAAGGTTGTACCCATTGGAACTTCGACAAGTCCAACGTTATTGACTTTACCACCTAGGGCAAAGACTTTTGTACCTTTACTACCTTCTGTTCCTATTGCAGCGTATTTTTCCCAGCCTTCCTTAAGGATATAAGGAACATTAGCAAGAGTTTCAACGTTATTAATAACACTTGGTTTACCCCATAGACCTTTAACCGCTGGGAATGGTGGTCTAGGACGAGGCATACCACGTTTACCTTCAATAGAGTTTAGAAGTGCGGTCTCTTCACCACAGACGAATGCTCCTGCTCCAAGTCGAATATGACATCTAAAGGAGAAGTCGGTTCCTAGAATATGGTCTCCGAGGAGTCCCGCATCTTCACACATCTTAATGGCTTTTTGTAATCTTTCAACAGCGACAGGATACTCCGCTCGAATGTAGAAATAACCATTCTTCGCGCCGATTGCATATCCGGCAATCATCATACCTTCGATGACATTCATTGGATTACCTTCAATGATTGATCTATCCATGAAGGCACCTGGATCACCTTCATCACCATTACAGATGATGTATTTTTCATCGTTTTTCTCGTTATATGCAAATTGCCATTTTCTTCCTGTTGGGAAGCCTGCTCCACCTCTTCCTCTTAAACCAGATTTAGAAACACAATCGATGACTTCTTGTTGAGTCATATGTAAGGCTTTATTGAGCCCCACAAATGTTTCATAGGCAAGAGCTTCTTCTAGACTTTCGGGGTTAATCTGATCATTACCCTTTAAGGCAATGTCTCTCTTTTGAAGTTTATAGAAGTTGATATCATGTTGAGATCTGACTTTCTCTTTTGTGACTGGATCTACAAAGAGAAGTTTCTCAACAACTTCATCACCAATAATATCTTTTTCAAAGATTTCTTTTGCATCACTAACCTTTACTTTTGTATAAAGGGTTTCACCAGGGAAGATTTTCACAAATGGGCCTTGGCTACAGAAACCAAAGCAACCAACCACGTTAGCGGTTACTTTATCTTCTAAATGATGCTCTTTAATTAAGTTTTGGAATTCTTCAAGGATTTTATCAGAATCAGATGATAGACATCCAGTACCACCACAGACGACAATGGCTTTCTTTCCGTCCTCGCCTTTGAATTTCGCTTGGATACAGCTAGCGCAATGGGCTACTGCATTATTTAGTTGTTCTTCATTTGTAATACGTTCCATTATGCCGCTGCTGCCTCCTGTTTCTTTATTTCATCAATGATAGCTTGACATTGACTTGGTTTCACTTGAGGATGAACTTTATCGTTTACTCTAACAGCAGGGGCAAGAGCACATGCTCCAACACATCTAAGGACATCGAGAGTAAAGAGTCCATCTTCAGTGGTTTCACCTGGTTCAATACCAAGTAGTTCACTGAACTTATCTAAGATTAATTGACTGCCTTTAACATAACAAGCAGTTCCTAAACACACACCAATATCGTATTTTCCTTTTGGTGTTAATGAGAAGAATGAATAAAAAGTTACCACACCATAAATCTCACTAACTGGTACTCCAGTCAATGAAGAAACGAGTTCCTGGACTTCTGGTGGAATGTAACCATATTCTTTTTGAATATCACTGAGAATCATCATCAGTGGCGTGGGTTCGTCTTTATAGCGATTACA
>JAJQAP010000082.1:3289-10593 GCA_021203745.1 Coprobacillus sp. | reverse complement strand
ATAATTTCTTCTAATGCAGTATTTAATGTGGATGTAAATGAATAGGAATAAGAATAGTAAGAAGAACTACTAGTTATAGATAAAGGTATTTCATAGCAGTATCCGTTAAATGATGGATATAGGTCAGAGATAACCGCACTCATATTAATAGTGTTAGATATAGAAGAGACACTATAGGACTCGCTCCCTGAGGAAAGATAAGTCTCTTTTGTGGTTAAAAGAGGCACAAAAATCGCAGACGTTGTATCAATATTTGGAATTTGTGTCATTCCAAGTTGATTAGAGTAAGAGTAGTAAGCATCAAAGTTATATGTTTTAATCACTCTTGGATTAGAGAGATAGTGATTTTCAAAGTTTTCTAGAAGTTGATACTGGTAAGAGTATGAGACATTAGAAAGAACATAACCATAGGTTTTATCATTAACAAAGGTATAAGAGATATCATATAGATCCACTACTGGGATATTCTTAGAACTATCTCTAGGATATAAGGGGTTACTAATCGTGGATAGTTTAGATAAGGAGTAGTAGGCACTTGCTTTGCTATTCTTTGTGTCCCAAACATAGGTGAGACCCCCATCAAAGAGCGAAACACTAGAGAAGGTTCGATATAAGGAATAACCATAGGAATCAGTCTCTACAATATACTGACTAAAGATATCGTTATAGAATAAGTCAATATAATAACTCATCCAATAGGTATCAGAATAACTAGGCTCTATAGGACCTGTAGCGGTGCTATTACTAGAAACATATCCATTGTTATAAGAGATATTTGAATACTGGTAGTGATAATAAATATCATTATCCTCTTCGTCTTTTACTCTACCTAGCCAAGAATAACCTCTCTCTTCTGTATTTGTATAAGTAGTAAATCCTGTTGCGGTGGTTGTTTCACTTCGGTTATACGATTCAGAATAGGCAATCGCTCTATTTGAATAACGATTATATTCAATCGATGTGGTATTCTCTACACTTTGAGTGGCTAGTGTGATTGTGTCTGAAAGAGGTGATTCACTCAGATTTATATCAATTGTGATACCAGCGACATCGCTCCTTGAGTTTAAATAACCAATTTCTATTTCATTTATCTCATTATCATCAAGCTTTAAGGCTGTGCCACTAGAAAGAGAGCCCTCACACGCACTAAGACTAAGGGTTAAAACCATTAAAGATAAAACTAATTTAGATTTCATTTCCCCTCCTATAAGCTAGACCAGTAATAGGCATCGAGAGAATAGATCTCTCCATCTTTTGTGAAACCAAAGACAAGATATAATGAAACGTTAGATAAGAGGCTAAGATAATTTAAACCCTCATACTCATATAGACTAAAGAAGTTAAGTTGATCATAATTTATGATATCGTAACCAAAAAACTCGTCACTATACTCATCGCTTGACGATTTAAAGAGATAGTATCTATTAGAGTAAAACGAGACTGTTGCAGCTAGATATGTATACTCACTATCTCCATAGTTAGAGACAAGATATGCATTAGAGAGTGATTGGGTGGTGTATAGGTATAAATTATTTTCGCTATCAAAACGATAGGAATAGATAATTGGATATGAATCCGTGGTTTGAACCTGTTCTGGATAGTTAAATTGGGCGGCAAGACGATTCCCATAGTTATACTGATAAAGAGTTTCAGATGATTCTACGAGAAGTGGACTATCATACATCTCTCCATCTAAAGAGGTAATCCAGTAAAGATTAATCTTTTCGGCGGTGTAATCGATAACCCAGCCATAAGTATTGTCATATCGAAAATAACGGACCACCATTCTTTCTGTATAGGTGATTATAATCTCGTCACTATGCAAAGGATTAGTGATGGTGTTTTGACTCACCTGTTCATTAAAACCATAGATCTTATTTTCGGCTTCCCCATAAGAGAAATCAGAATAGGAATAAGAATCACTCACGAGATTTCGGATTTGTTTATCCCATAAGAGATAGACATCGTCCACACTAGAAAAATACGAGGTTTTTGAAGAAACAATCGGGTCATAGGAATAATTTGGATTATCGTATTCGTTTACTTGATAAAGGGAGTAATAGGGGTATTGCTCTTCATCTTCACTATAAACAAGCCAGGCAACATCGGTATTATCAGTTTCAAAGTAAATGACATTTCCACTTCCATCCCCTTGTGACTGTTTAGTTTTAGAATCTATTTGATAGGCATAATTTGCATAGATTGAGATAGACTCCTTTTGATCACTCTCTTGGTATCTAGCAATTGAAGAGGCACTTCCATCATATGCTATCCGATAATCGATAATTGAGGATTCGCTCTTTGCTAAAGAAGAAACATAAGAGAGGTTATTAGTGGCTTCATCGGATATATACCTAGCCTCTTCAGAAGAGATAATTTCCACATTATTAAAATCAAAAGGATCAAAAGTGGAATTACAACCAGTTAAGCTAAAGACAAGAACTGTTATTAAAACGATGAATTTTTCTTTTTTCATACACGTTTATTTTACTCGTTTTTTTCAATTTATCATTATAAATAGAAAAAATTAGGGGTTAACCCTAACTTTTTTACATAAACTCAATGATTAGTAAGGTAATGGATGAGAAGAGGTCAAGGCAAAGACATCGTTTCTAATCTCATCTAGATCTCTTGTTCCTCTTAGTGTCTCATCGATTAGATGTCCAACCTTTTCAAAGTCTTTTTCTTTAAATCCTCTCGTTGTCATTGCGGGTGTCCCTAATCTTAAACCTGAGGCTTTTGCAGGAGGTAATTCGTCATTAACAATCGCATTTTTGTTGGTGGTAATATTTACTGACTCTAAAAGGGTCTCCGCTTCTTTACCAGTTAAACCAGTGGCATGGTAGACATCCACAAGAAGAAGGTGATTATCAGTTCCTCCGGAGATGATATGATAGCCACAACTAGAGAGAGTGTCCGCAAGACATTTAGCGTTTTTTACAACCTGTTTCATATAATCTTTAAACTCTGGTTTAAGATCTTCACCAAAGCACACTGCTTTTGCGGCAATAACATGCATTAAAGGTCCACCTTGTGTTCCTGGGAATACCGCAGAATTAATCTTTTTGATTAAGTCCTCCTGGTTAGTGAGAATTATTCCTCCTCTTGGTCCTCTTAGTGTTTTATGAGTGGTACTTGTGACTACATCAGCGTAGGGAAATGGGGAAGGATGAACTCCCGCAGCGACAAGTCCAGCAATATGAGCCATATCCACAAATAGATATGCACCAACTTTATCAGCTATCTGTCTAAATCTTTTAAAATCGATAATTCTTGGATAAGCAGAAGCACCACACACAATAACTTTAGGTTTTACTTCTAGGGCTATTCTTTCTACCTCGTCATAGTCAATACACTCTGTTTCTGGGTTTAATCCATATGAATAGGCCTCGTAATCTTGACCAGAAAAAGATAGATGATAACCATGTGTTAAATGGCCCCCTGCATCTAGACTCATTCCTAAAATAACATCACCATGATTAAGAAGTGCTCTATAGACCGCCGCGTTTGCTTGAGAACCACTATGTGGTTGCACGTTAGCGTATTTACAGCCAAAAAGTTTACACGCTCTTTCAATTGCGAGATCTTCTACTTCGTCGATATATTTACAACCACCGTAATATCTTCTTCTTGGGTAACCTTCAGCGTATTTGTTTGTTAAAACAGAGCCTTGGGCTTCTAAAACATCAAGGGACACAAAATTTTCACTGGCAATAAGCTCAATGTTATTTTGTTGACGAGACTTCTCGTCCTCTATAATGTCAAATACTTGGTCTCTGATAATTAACGCACTGTTATTAACTTAATAGTGTCGGTATCTTCGGTATCTTCATCTAGACCCTTAACACGACCGCCTGTTAAGACAACAACGTCTCCTTTCTGTAAATCTAGTGCATCTCGAGTTAGCACAAAGGCATTTTTATATAGATCATCGGTATTATCCGCCTTTACGGTCATTAAGGGTGTAACACCCCATGATAGATTTAGTTTACGATATGTCTTTTCGTCGATTGTAATACCCATAATAGGAACAGGGCATCTAAATCTTGATACCATATAAGCGGTTTTACCACTGACTGTAGAAACAGCAACGGCTTTTGCATTGACTTTAATGGCCATTGAGCAAGTTGAATAACTAAGGGCATCAGTGGCGTTATAAACTTGATAATCCGCAGCATTAAAGATTCTCGTATAATCGGTATTCTCTTCGGTAAACTCTGCAACTTCACTCATCGTCTTTACTGATTCAATTGGATATTTACCATTAGCGGTTTCTCCTGAGAGCATAATCGCACTAGAGCCATCGACAACGGCATTAGCAATATCAGAAACTTCTGCTCTTGTTGGTCTTGGATTATGAATCATCGATTCGAGCATTTCAGTCGCGGTTATAACTCTTTTACCGAGTAGTCGACATTCAGAGATGAGCTGTTTTTGCACCATTGGAACTTCCGCAAGAGGAATTTCAACACCTAGGTCTCCACGAGCGACCATAATTCCATCAGCGACTTCACATATCTCATCGATATTATTCACACCATCTCTATTTTCAATTTTAGCGATGATATCGATATTCTCTCCTCCGTTAGCGTCTAAAAAGTTTCTTAGATCGACGACATCTTGTTTACAGCTAACAAATGAGGCAGCGATAAAATCAAGGTCTTGTTCTATCCCAAAGAGTAAGTCGTCTTTATCTTCATCTGATAGATAAACTGGGTTAGCCTTTTTATTTTTAAAGGACATACTCTTTTGATTAGAGAGCTCTCCTCCTGTTACTACTTTCGTGGTAACATGAGTTTCATCAATGCCTGTCACTTTAAAGACAACGAGGCCATCGTTAGCGGTTACAATATCTCCAATTGAAACATCATGAGGCATATCTAGATAGTTCACTGCAACTTGGGTTTCGTCTCCTAGTACTGTTTGGTCTGTAGTAAAGGTAAAGGTATCACCCTCTTTTACAGTAACAGGACCATTCTTAAAGTTTCTGAGTCGATATTCAGGACCTTTAGTATCGAGCATTATCGCAATAGGGAGTCCTAATTTCTCTCTTGCGGCTTTTATTTTATCAATTCTGACTTTATGATCAGCGTGAGTGCCATGACTGAAATTAAGTCGAGCGACATTCATACCCGCCTTCATGAGGTTTTCAATCATTTCTTGGGATTCACATGCAGGACCGACCGTGCAAATAATCTTTGTTCTACGCATATTTATGTACCTTCTTTGCTTTAATTAATTATAAATTAATTTTTTGATAAAAACTATAATTTCACATTGAATTGTCTTAATATTTATGTATGCACTGGGAAAAGTTTAAAAAAGTATATCCTGTTACTATCAATAGTGTGGATCTATATGACAGGTTAACACCAACGACAATACTAGATTATTTGCAGGATGCCTCTGTAAAAAATGTCGATGGCACTGACATTGACTTTTTAAGTATGAAGTCAAAAGGACTCCTATGGATAATAACTAGAACTAGATATGACATACTCAGTTTTGACGCGAAATTTGGAGACGAAGTAATAGTTACAACATGGCCAAATAAAAATGATAAGTTTTCTATAAATAGAAACTATACAGTAGAGAAAACCGATGGCACGCCAATACTAATTGGAAAGTTTAAATGGGCGGTTATCGATATGAACACAAGAAAACTATATCCACTAGACGAAGTCTTTGGTGAAGATGATACCTTTGAAGAGGACGAGATAATTGAGGGTCAATTAATGGGACTACAAATTGATGAATCTACCCTCAATCACCAGTATCATTTTAAAGTGGGATATAACCATATCGATCACAACGGCCATATGAATAATACGAGATATCTCTATGAATTAATGGATGCCCTAGACCTCGATAGTAAACACGTTATACTCTCTTGTGAGGCTAACTACATGAAAGAACTATCAAAAGATGAAGAGATAACAATTAAGTATTCATATACAGATGAAAAAGTCGAAGCAATATTCTATGGGGATGATGGAGAAAAGACAAAAATCCGTCTTAAGTTAGAGGTAATAGAGTAGGTTATTATGCATTACTGTGAAAATTGTGGAACCCAACTTGAAGATGAAGTTTATACTTGTCCATATTGTGGGCATCAAAATAAAAGAGCAGACGAGCCAAAAAAAGAGATAGTTAACGAAGACCATATCAATAACGGGTTTGCGATAGCGGGATTTATCTTATCACTACTCGTTCCCGTCTTTGGAATTATCTTCTCGGCGATTGGTCTAGGTGTAGGACATAATTATAAAAGGCCATATAGAAGACTTGCCGCGGCCGGTCTAACGATAGGTATAGTTTTCTCTCTATTTGGATTATTTGCTCTAATATTAATGTAAAAAACAATAAATAGTTAAAAGAAAAGTTCCTTTTTGCGGGAACTTTTGTTTTAGGAGAACAATATTTATTAGACAGGGTCAAATTGAGATCTATATAAGTCGGCGTAGAAGCCATTTGCTTCAAGAAGCGATTCGTGAGTGCCCTGTTCAATGACATCACCTTCGTTAAGGACGAGAATCCAATCCGCATTCTTAATCGTCGAGAGTCGATGGGCAATAACGAATGTCGTTCTTCCTTGCATGAGTTTATCCATGGCTTCTTGAATCTTAAGCTCAGTTCTTGTATCGATTGAGGAAGTTGCTTCATCAAGGATTAAAATTGGTTTATTGGCGATGATCGCTCTAGCAATCGTTAGTTGCTGCTTCTGCCCAGCGGATAGGTTAGCGTCGTCACTAATCACTGTGTCATAACCTTCTGGCAACGTATTGATTAAGTGAGTAAGTCCTACAGTCTCACATGCTTCATCTAAAACGGAATCAGGAACATCTTTAAGGTTATAAACAAGGTTTTCTCTAATCGTCCCTTCAAAGAGCCATGTATCTTGTAAAACCATACAGAAGTTATCTCTTACTTCTTGACGAGACATATCTTTAGTGTTTACTCCATCGATATAGATATCGCCACCTGTTAAGTCATGGAATCTCATCAAGACATTGACAATTGTTGTTTTACCCGCACCAGTTGGGCCAACGATCGCAATCTTCTCACCAGACCGTGCTTCCGCACAAAGGTCGTGAATAACAATCTTATTTGTATCTTCGTAGCCAAATTGGACATGGTCGAACACAACATCACCATGAGTATTCCAGTTAATAAGATGTGCTTTCTCACTCTCGTCGGGGAGTGGCTCTTCGTCTAAGAACTCGAACACTCTTTCGCCCGCCGCTGCCGCAGATTGTAATTGCTGGAAGGCTTGAGCAATTTGAGATAGGGGGGATGTGAATAAA
>JAJQAP010000082.1:0-3279 GCA_021203745.1 Coprobacillus sp. | reverse complement strand
AACCATAAAGGCGACGATTACACCTATGGTGATCGTTCCATTCTTTGTCAAGACGGCACCGACAACACAAACTGCGACATAGGCAAGGTTTCCAACGAATGTCATTAAAGGCATCATTAGACCAGATAATGAGTTAGCACGGAAGTTTGATTGACGTAAATTATTATTCATCGTCTCAAACTTCTCTCTTTCCCTCTCTTCACCATTATAGGCTTTGACAATGGTGTGACCAGAATAGACTTCTTCTATATGACCATCAATTTCACCGAGGTGCTTCTGTTGTCTTAAGAAGTACTTCTGGCTACGCGACATAATAATCATCATAATAGCAAAACCAATGATAGAGGCGGCAATACCCACAAGTGCCATAATCCAGTTCGTAACAAACATCATGATAATCGCACCAACAAAGAGTGTTATCGCTCCAAATAAGGTACCAATTGCCATATTCAGGGATTGTCCAATTGTATCAACATCGTTTGTCACACGCGAGAGAATATCACCAGTGGTGTGCTGGTTAAAGTATTTCATTGGGAGAACATTAATCTTTTGAGAGATATCTCCTCTCATTTTACGGGAGATAGAGACTGTCACATCCGCCATAAGGAAGGATTGCCCAATATGAACGATTGCACTGACAGCATAAATTGTTACGAGGATTGTCACACAGTTAACAATGACACTCATATCAATCCCATCTTCAATGAATAGTCCTTCTTGGACGGCATCAGTAAGACGAGATAGATAGGTAGGACCAATTAAGGATAAGACCGAAGCGGTTATAGAGAAAACAAGAGCAATACCCATAGGGATAAGGAGCTTTTTGGAGTAGACTAAAATCCTACCCCAGGTTCTCCAAAGGTGTTTTGCTTTTTGATCGGAGATGGTTGCGCCTCTTCTAGAACCACCCATAGGCCCTGGCATATTAGAGTTCCTCCTCGGAAAGCTGAGATAAGGCAATTTCCTTATAAGTCTCACAATTTTCAATTAGATAATCGTGAGTGCCACTACCGACAATCTTTCCATCTTCCATAACAAATATTTGATCACAATCTTTAATTGTTCCAATACGTTGACTAACAATTATTCTTGTGGAATCTGCACAATAAGTTTTTAGTGCTTTTCTCACCTTTTTATCAGTGGAGTAGTCAAGAGCACTAAAAGTATCATCAAAAATTAAAATCTCTGGTTTTCTGGCAATACCTCGAGCAATAGATAGTCTTTGTTTTTGACCACCAGAGAAGTTTTCGCCCCCTTGAGCAACATAAGACTCCACTCCTTCTGGTTTACGATAGACAAATTGATATGATTGACTAACAGTTATTGCTTCTTCGATATCCTCTTTTGAGGCATTATTATCACCATAGTTAATATTATCCTCAATTGTTCCTTGGAACAATGTGGATGTCTGGGAGATATAACCAATCTTATCTCTTAGGTCGTGTTGTGTATATTCTTTAACATCCACACCATCGACTAAAACTTGTCCAGATGTCGCGTCAAAGAAACGAGGAATAAGATTTATTACTGTGGATTTACCGCAACCCGTCGCCCCAATAATCGCCACACTCTGACCTTGGGTAATCTTAAAATTAATATTACCAATGACACTTTCCTTAGCATCAGCATATTGGAAAGAAACATCTCTAAACTCAATTTCACCCTTAGTGGATTGTTTTAAATTGCCCCCTTCGTCAGTATAGGAAGGAACGATGGTGCCATCAGCTAGAGCAAGGGCAGGCACTAAATTACCAGATCCAGATCCATCGTCAACATCAACGACCGTAAAGCCTTGTCCATCTTTAATTGCGGGATCAGTATTTAGAACCTGATTTACACGGCGGATAGAGACAATTGATCGAGGTAAGATAATGAAGATCATGACTAGCATCATAAAGGCCATGACAACTTGCATTCCATAAGAGGAGAACACCATCATCTCGGAGAAGAGTGTTAATCTTTCCTCTCCTGCACTGACAGCGTTAATGAGATAGGCTCCAATCCAGTATATAGCAAGGGAGAGTCCATTCATAATCATCTGAATAGATGGACTCATGAATGACATTGTTCGATTAGTAAATCTATTTGTTTTACTTAAAGCAGCATTTGCATCATTAAATTTATTCTCTTGGTAATCTTCAGCGTTATACGCTCTAACAACTCTAATACCATTGACATTTTCTCTTGTCACTCTGTTAACATCATCAGTTAACTTCTGGAGTTTTCTAAATTTAGGCAAGGCAATACCAACACAGACAGCGACGACAACGATAAGAATTACGACCGCTAAACCAACGGACAATGTCCATTGCCAAGCTGAATTTGATATCTTACATATTGCCCAAATAGCGGTAACAGGTGCTCTTACAATCACTTGGAAACCCATCGTAATTAAGACTTGAATTTGGGTAATATCGTTTGTGGTTCTGGTGATTAAAGAAGCGGTAGAGAAGTTTCTAATCTCAGTGGGAGAAAAAGACATAACTTGGTTATAAACTTTCTCTCTAAGAGCGGCACTAAAATCAGAGGATACCTTACTAGAGATAATTGCCACAATGACAGATGTAGCCATAGACCCTAGACAACATAGTAGCATCCAACCACCATTAATCCATATATCTCTCATCTCGGAGTCTTCTGTTTCAATTAAAACAGTGATTTCTTGCATGTATTCAGGGCTTTTTAAATCGAGGTAGACTTGGAAAACAATGAGTCCTACTCCAACAACAATCCATACCCAGTTCCATTTAGAGATACACTTAATAATCTTCATTTTTCACACCGAGATTAGAGTTTAAGTTTAACTCGGTTAATAAAAGGTAAACTTTTAATTAACTTTTATTTATTTCTTTTTAGAGTCAAATATTTGCTATAATTAAAGGCATGAAAATCCTTGTTGTGGAAGATGAAGAATCGATTTTAAACCTTATAGCAACAATCCTAGAAAGAAACGGATATGAAGTTATAAAAGCAAGAGACGGTGGGGAGGCCTATGATTTATTCTTAGACCAAACATTTGATATGGTTATCGCCGATGAGATGATGCCACTTATGAGCGGAAATGACCTCGTTAAAGCCATAAGAGATGATAATAAAAACATTCCTATTATCATGGTGACCGCGAAAGGGGAATTCTACGATAAAGAAAAGTCCTTTGAACTTGGTGTGGATGATTATATGGTAAAACCAATTAACTACGATGAACTCTTAGTAAGAATTAAAGCATTAGCAAGAAGAGCAAAGATTCAAACAGAAAACATCATTAAAGTGGGTGATACA
>JAJQAP010000047.1 GCA_021203745.1 Coprobacillus sp. | reverse complement strand
TAGATAAATTATTATCCTAGACAAAACATGGCTTACAGGATCGAATACTCAATTACGTTAGTCCTATGAACACACCAACGAAACTCACGTTCTCACGCATTATTATCATTATCGCCATGGTAATTGCCCTTTTTGTTTTATCAGTTATTCCTGATTTTGTGGATCCTTACATCCCAGGAATTAAAGAAGGGTATGGTGAAATTGATCTTGTATTTCTAGTGATTTTTGTGGTTTTCATTGCCGCGTGTATCACAGACACAATCGATGGCCATATGGCAAGAAAGAGAGATTTAATTACCGATTTAGGAAAGTTTTTAGACCCAGTTGCGGATAAACTCTTAATCGATTCCTTACTAATCTTCTTAATTAGTCCATCTCTCTTTGCTTCCTATAACACCGTACAGGTTATCTCTATCAATGTCTTTATTGTGATAATCTTTATAGCCAGAGACATTGCTGTAGAGTCCTTAAGGTTTATCGCCGCCTCTAAAAACGTCGTTATCGCCGCTAACTGGTGGGGAAAAGCAAAGACGGTTTTAGAAATGGTAGCCATCGGATTTGTTCTCCTTAATGGTTGGCCCTTCTCTTATTTTGATAGCGGCTGGCCAAAAGGATTACATATAACAGACTTTATCGTCTATATTGCCGCTGCGGTAAGTCTCATCTCAGGTATTATATATATCGTTCAAAATAGACAAGTATTTATGAAAGGAGATAAACATGATGAAGGAAATAGTGGAGCCACTCCAGAAGAAAGCAAAGAAGTATAACGCCACAATTGGCTGTGTGGAATCATTTACCGGTGGTCTTTTTGCTAACGAAATGACCGATATTCCAGGAGCCAGTAAAGTCTTTAAGGGTGGTCTTATTACATACACAAATGAAGAGAAGATCCGTCTTCTTGGTTTAACTTATGATTTTATCGATGAGTTTGGCGTGGTCAGTGAAGAATGCGCTTCAGAGATGGCAAGAAGAGGAAGAAACCTCTTAAATGTCGATTACTGTGTATCTTTTACTGGTAATGCTGGTCCAGAAGCACTAGAGGGTAAACCAGTTGGTTTAATCTATATTGGTATCTCAACATACTCCAAGACTAACGTCTATAAATATCAACTAGAAGGATCAAGAGAAGAGATACAACAAAAAGCCCTAATTATCTCCTTAGATTTACTCTCTGAGATGATTGGTAAGATAAAAATTTAAAAAAAATAAAAAAAATTAGGAAGTTTTTCCGTTAACCCCGCTATATATATAAATGTAAGGAGGTTATTATGGCCAAAGAAGAAAAAAAGAGTCTTGATGATACGATTAAAGAAATTGAAAAGATGTATGGCAAAGGCTCAGTTATGAAACTTGGCGATCGTCCCGCCGTGGATTGCGATGTCATTCCTACTGGTTCCTTACTTCTCGATGAAGCACTAGGAGTCGGTGGTTATCCAAAAGGACGAATTGTAGAAATTTATGGCCCAGAGTCATCTGGGAAGACCACTCTTGCCTTACATGCTATCGCGGAGTGTCAAAAGAAAGGTGGTAGAGCAGCCTTTATCGATGCCGAACACGCTATCGATCCAGAGTACGCAAAAAGACTTGGTGTCGATATTGATGAACTAATCCTTTCTCAACCTTCAAGTGGAGAGGAAGCACTCGAGATTGTTGAAATACTCGCTGGATCAAACAACTTTGATTTAATCATTGTCGATAGTGTCGCCGCTCTCGTCCCTCAAGCAGAGCTTGAAGGTGATATGGTGGATTCCTCAGTGGGAATGCAAGCAAGATTAATGTCTAAGGCATTACGAAAGATTACCGGTACTCTTAATAAGAGTAGTTGTGCGGTTATCTTCATTAACCAGTTAAGAGAAAAGGTCGGTGTCTTATATGGTAATCCTGAAACAACATCTGGAGGAAGAGCCTTAAAGTTCTATTCCACAATTAGACTAGATATAAGAAGAACCGAAGCTATTAAGCAAGGCGCGGACGTTATTGGTAATACCGTTCGTGTAAAAGTGGTCAAAAACAAAGTCGCTCCACCCTTTAAACAATGTGATATCGATATCATCTATGGTCAAGGTATATCGAAAACTGGTGAAGTATTAGATCTTGCAGTGGAAAAAGGCATCATTAATAAATCAGGAGCCTGGTTTGAATACCAAGGACAAAAGATTGGTCAAGGAAGAGAAAACGCCAAAGACTATATCCAAAAAACACCTGGTTTATTTGATGACCTGAAAGATAAAATTGTCGCTCTGCGTGGGGAAAATAGTGATTCAACCCCAGTAGAGGAAGATAGTAAAACCGAGGAAGAGTAATTCTTCCTCCTTTTTTTATAATTTATAAATAAACATTTGTTTATTTTAAAAAAACTCTTTAAAATAATCTTGTGTGTAGAAATACACTTTATATAAATTCTCAACTCTAAAAATCTTATTTAATAAATAATATAGAATTCGGACCTGAGATTTTATTATCAAACGTCGTTTTTCAAAACGACTATCTACGGAAAGGATTATTTTAATTATGAGTAATGGCGCTATACTAGCCTTATCAATAGTTATCACTGCTATTGTGGCACTCGCAATTGGAATCGGTGTCACACTTTTAGTCCCTTTCTTTAAGTATCAGGATAGAAAAAAGAAAGCGGATAAGACAATTAAAGACGCAGAAATTAAAGCGGATCATATTGTCAAAAATGCCCAACTAGATGGAAAACAAGCAGCGAATGACTTAAAAGCGGAAGCGGATAAGGAAATCAAAGAAAAACGTGGGGAGTTAACCCAACAAGAAAACAAACTCCTCCAAAGAGAACAAAACATTGAAAGACGTGATGCTGTTTTAGCATCAAAAGAACAATCTCTTGAAGATAGGACAAATGAACTCAATCGAAGAGCAAAAGAATATGATAAGAAAGAAGCTCAACTTCAAGAGAAACTCGATGGCATCATTCCTGAACTTGAAAGAGTCTCTGGTATGACAAGTGCCGAGGCAAAAGATGAACTCTTTGCGAGAGTGGAATCAAAGATGTCAAAAGAGATTACCGCTTATATTAAGCAAGAAGAAGATAAAGCCAAAGAGCAAGCGGACGAAAACGCTAAACAACTAATGTGCCTTGCTATGAGTAGGTATTCTCAAGAAGTAACAACAGAGCATACAGTGAGTGTTGTTTCTTTACCTAACGACGAGATGAAAGGCCGTATCATCGGTCGTGAAGGTCGTAATATTAGAACACTAGAGCAGATGCTAGGAGTGGACCTCATTATCGATGACACTCCAGAAGTAATTACAGTGTCTTGCTTTGACCCAATTAGAAGAGAAGTGGCAACTAGATCTCTTGAAGCCCTTGTCAAAGACGGAAGAATTCAACCTGGTCGAATTGAAGAGATTGTGGAGAAATGCCGAAATGAAGTTAACCAAGATATCGAAAAAGCGGGTGAAGAAGCTTGCCTTAAACTTGGTATTACGAGAATGAATAAGGAACTTCAAAACTACGTTGGTAGATTAAAGTTTAGAACATCCTATGGACAAAACGCTTTAGACCACTCTATGGAAGTTGCCTATCTTTCTGGGATTATGGCGGCAGAGTTAGGATTTGACCAAAATCTCGCTAAGAGAGCGGGTCTTCTCCATGATATTGGTAAATCCGCTGACTTTGAATTGGATGGATCTCACGTTGAAATTGGTTCTCACCTATGTAAGAAATATGGTGAAAACGAAGTTGTTATCAATGCCGTGGAATCTCACCATGGTGATGTTGAAGCTAAATTCTTAATCTCCAATATTGTCCAAGCCGCGGATACACTCAGTGCGGCGCGTCCAGGAGCCCGTAGTGAAATACTTGAAAACTACATCAAGAGAATTGAAAAACTCGAAGAGATCTGTAATGAGTATGATGGAGTGTATCAATCCTACGCTATGCAAAGTGGTCGTGAACTACGTGTAATGGTTATCCCAGAAAAGGTTGATGACTTACAAGCCACGAAACTAGCAAGAGATATAAAGGAAAGAATTGAAAACGAAATGACCTATCCTGGTCAAATAAAAGTCTCTGTTATTCGTGAATACCGAGCGATAGAAACCGCTAAATAATATGAAAATTCTTTTTATTGGTGATATCGTCGGAAAAATCGGACGACGAATGATAAAAGAAAAAGTGCCATATTACGTCGATAAATATGGAATTGATTTTGTGATAGCTAATGGAGAAAACGCCACTCATGGTAAAGGTTTAAACTTTAACCATTACCAGGAGTTAATCGATGATGGAGTGGATGTTCTTACCATGGGTAATCATTATGCCTCAAAAAAAGAAATCGCTTCCTATATCGATAACGTTGATAGATTAATTCGACCAATTAATATCGTCAATCCTATCGGAGGAGTGGGGAGTGAAGTCTATGAAGTTGATGGAATCACAATCAGGGTTACCAATTTAATGGGTAGTGCCTTTATAACGGATGTCACGGTGTCTGACCCTTACTACGCCCTGGCCGATCTCCTTAGCGATGAAGAAAACGAGAAAGCGACGATTAATATTGTCGATTTACACGCAGAGGCAACAGGAGAGAAATTATCCCTTGCCTATGAATTTGACGGAAAAGTAAGTGCAATACTAGGCACTCACACGCATATACAAACACACGACGCGAGAATCTTACCGGAAGGAACTGGATATATTACCGATGTAGGAATGTGTGGATACGCAGATGGAGTTTTAGGAGTAGAAACTAAATCAGCGACAGAGAAAACCCTATTTGGAAATAAAAGCCGATTTGTCTATCCAGATGAAGGTAGAGGAATGTTTAACGCGGTAGTTTTAGATATCGATAATATAACAGGTAAAACAAAAGAAATATTCCCTATCTACTTTTTTGAACCTTGATTATGAAAAAAGAAGTAATAAACGAACCATCTCTAAAGAAAGCGGGTTTAAGAAATAAATCTGAAACCACTTTTGATTATGTCTCTAAAGCCTATTCTCCAGATGTTTATAAGTTCTATAAAGGAAAGACCTTCTTTATTAGAACCTATGGATGCCAGGCTAATGTCAGAGATGAAGAGACGATGAAAGGTATGCTTCTTAATATGGGCGCCCTGGAAGGCACTGACATTGAATCTGATATCGTCATTATTAATACATGCGCAGTAAGAGAAAACGCTGAAGATAAAGTCTATGGTGAACTAGGTATATTAAAAAATATCTATCAGACAAAGAAAAAGGTTATTACTTGTGTCTGTGGCTGTATGGTGGAGCAACCTGAAATTCTCGATAAAATCCTAGAGACCTTCCCATATATAAGTGTGGTCTTTGGCACTCATGAAATAAAGGACTTCATTGACCTTATCTATGAAAGTGGAACGGAAAACACACAGATAGTCGCAGTTAACTCTAAACCAGGAGAAGTAGTTGAGGGTCTTGCGGTAAGTCGTAACAGCAAATATAAAGCCTATGTAAACATCATGTATGGCTGTGATAAATTCTGTACATACTGTATTGTTCCTTATACAAGAGGTAAAGAAAGAAGCCGTAAATATGAAGACATCATTTTAGAATGCCAGGATTTAATTGATAATGGTTACCAAGAAATTATGCTCTTAGGACAAAACGTCAATGCTTATGGCAACGATTTAAAAGAAGGATATGATTTCGCTGACCTCCTTGAAGGAGTGGCTAAACTCGGTATCCCTCGTCTTCGCTTTACAACCTCTCATCCTTGGAACTTTAATGATAGGATGATTGATATTATCGCTTCTTATCCAAACATCATGCCTTTTATTCATCTTCCCGTCCAATCTGGATCTGACCAGATTTTACAGAGAATGGGCAGAAGATACACAAAAGCGGAATATTTAGAACTTGTTGCAAAAATGAGAGAAAAAATCCCTAATTTAGCGCTTTCCACTGATATAATTGTGGGTTTTCCTAATGAGAGCGATGATGATTTTAATGAGACTCTAGACCTAGTCGATAAGGTTAAATATGATGCCGCATTTACATTTATCTTCTCACCCAGAAAAGGAACACCCGCTGCAAAAATGGAAGACAAAATTACTAAGGAAGAAAAAAGTGCAAGGTTTCAGGAACTCGTTAAGCATCTTGAAGTATCGATTTCCGCTAGTGCACAACGCATGGTCGGTAATACCTATAAAGTCCTTGTGGATGGTATCTCAAAACACAATCCAGAGTATTTAAGTGGTTATACAGAATCCAATAAACTTGTCCATTTTAAAGGTGGACTCAGAAATATAGGGAAAATTATTGATGTGAAGATAACAGAAAGCCATACTTATTCATTAATTGGAGAGATTGTCAATGAGTGATTTTGATAAGGACTTAGAGAACTTAAAAGAGTATTTATATAACACTCCAACATTCAAGGAGTATTTTCGTTTAAAAGAGCAAGTTGAAAACGACACAGAACTTCAAAAGCTTAAAGAAGAAGTGGCTAATGCTAAAGTCAAAAACTCTGCAAATTATGAAGAGCTTAAAGAAAAGTATGAAAATAATCCTCTTAACGCAAATTTCACCGCTTTAAGAGAAGAGATAGATAATACCTTACTAGAAATAAAGGAGATACTCGAAGGTTAATTATGGTCTATGTTATTGTTGGTCCTACCGCCAGTGGAAAGAGTAAAATTGCCTCCATTATCTCTGCAAAATATAATGCCCCCATTATAAATGCTGATGCTTTTCAGATTTATAAGGACATGGATATAGGGACTGCAAAGATTAGTAAGTATGATCCAGACCGATCTAAATACTACTTACTAGATATCATTACTCCTGACCAGACTTACAGTGTGAAGCAGTATCAAGATGACTTTCGAAAAGTCTTCAATTCTTTAGACCCTTTAAATAATGACATAGTTATTGTCGGTGGAACCGGTCTTTATATTCGCGCGGCCCTATATGACTACGAGTTTCCTGAAGAGATTGAACAAGAGTCATTTGATGATTTAACCGATGAAGAACTCTACAATCTTTTAAAAGAAAAAGATCCTGCATCGCTTGAAAAGATTCATAAAAATAATCGTAAGAGACTTGTCAGAGCATTGAATATTGCTCTTCACTCCGACAAAAAGAAGAGCGAAAACATTGCAAGCCAAAAGCATGATTTCTATATTGAGGGGTTACAGGTAAAATTTATCTTTATCAATCCAAAAAGAGACGAACTATACGAGAGGATTGACAATCGAGTGGATCAAATGTTTAGAGATGGGTTTGTTAACGAAGTAAAAGCACTTACAAAGAAATACCAATTATCAGAAACTGCCTCTCAAGCTATCGGATATAAAGAAGTAATGTGCTTTTTAAATCGTGAATACGACATCCTTGAGTGTAAAAACATTATGAAAAAGAGAACGAGAAACTACGCAAAAAGACAAGTAACATTCTTTACGCATCAGTTTCCAACGATTATGTACGAGGATATAAATAAACTCAAAGAGGACATCCAAAATGGACTACTATGAGAAAACAAAAGGTTTAATTGGAGAAGAGAAGTTTAATCTTATTCAGACTAAACGAGTTTTAATCGTTGGACTTGGAGGAGTGGGCGGAACAGTCTTTATGTCCCTTGTTAGAAGTGGAGTCATCCATTTTCATATTATCGATTTTGATAATGTTGAAGAGACTAATCTCAATAGACAAGTTCTCTACACTCTTAACGACGTTGGAAAAGCAAAAGTGGATGTAGCAAAGGATTTTGCCCTTTCTATTAACCCTGATATTGATATTAAAGTGTCAAATGTCAAATTGTCAGAAGAGAATATCGATGATGTCCTAGACTCTCACTACGATTATATTTGCGATGCCGTTGACGATGTAAACGCAAAGGTGATGTTAACTAAATACGCGATTAGCCATAATATCCCTTTAATTGTTTCAACAGGGGCGGCAAATAAATACGACCCCACGAAGATTAAGATTTCCACTTTAGATAAATCTAGTGGTGATCGTCTTGCTAAAAAGATGAGAGAACTTCTAAGAAAAGAGAATATCGATATTAGCAAAATAAACTGCGCATATTCTAATGAAACCAACGAAAATCTCTCTAGAAACTCACTAAATTCCTTGATATTTGTAACATCTTCTATGGGACTACTTATCGGTGATTTTATCTTCAAATCCTTCATTAAATGATAAATATTTAAAATTTTTTAGGAAGTTTTTTCGTTTACCCTCCTATATGTATATATAGAGGGCATTTTTATTTTAGAAGTTAAAGATCTCACAAAAAAGTATCCAATAAAAGGTAAAGAAGATTTTGTCGCTTTGTCTAATTTTACCTATACCTTTCCTGATTCTGGCCTAGTCTTTATCAAAGGTAAAAGTGGTTCAGGTAAATCGACGATTATCAACTTAATATCCCTTTTAGATAAACCAACCTCAGGTTCTATATTCTATGATGGGGATGATATTCTCTCTTATAACGAGAAACAAGTCGTTAGTTATCGTAAAGATGAGATAGGAATCATCTTTCAAAACTATCATCTCTTTGAATACGAAACAGTCTTATACAATGTTGAACTACCTTTACTTATTGATAACATCTCTGGGGCGGAGGAGATAGCTAGAGATTATCTAGCAAAAGTCGATATTAAAGAAGATCTATTTAATCATAAAGTTGAAGACTTATCAGGAGGAGAGAAGCAAAGAATTGCACTAGTACGCGCGTTAATTAAAAACCCTAGATTCCTTTTATGTGATGAACCTACAGGGGCGGTAGATAGTACTAACTCACATATTATCATGGACCTCTTAAAAGAAGAGTCTAAACATAAACTCGTTATTGTGGTCTCTCATAATGAAGAGCTCATCAATGAGTATGCTGATCAAATTATCACCATCGATGGTGGCGCTTTAATCGATAGTGTGGTTATTAACTCTCCTAATAGAGAAAGTGATAATACATCCTTTACTAAAAACAATAAGAAATCAAATCTTATATCTAAAATTGCTTACTCTAACTTTAAAAGAAGAAAGAAACAATCAATCTTTAACTCCGTAGTTATGAGTATATGTCTACTGTTTTCTCTTCTGATTATCGGCTTTATTTCTAATATCGACAATTTAGTGGTTAATCAAGCAAACCAAGCTTTAGATTATGGTGCCCTTACTCTCTATAGTGTTCAAACAGAGAGCATTGATAACTCTAATTTATCCCTTGTTAAATCATATCGACCACTTAAGAGTGAACTTAACTCTATTAGTTGGATCCAAAACTACTATGAAATTGATTATAACCTCGACTATTTTATCGCTACAGGAGAAGCCACTAAAGACAGGTCCTCTCTCTATGAATTAAGCTTTGTCCCAGTTTACTCTTACTCTAGTGAGTATATAGATACCTCTCTTCTTTATTTAGGAGAAATCCCTTCTTCTAGTTTTAATGAAGTACTAATTAATACAAGTGCCTATAACTATTTAAATACCCAGTTAGGGATAGATCCTTTAGGGATGACATTCTCTTATTCTATCGAATCGGAGATCTCTTATACTAACAGCACTACAAACGAGAGGTCTACTGATACATATATCTTTGATGAGAACTTTAAGATTGTTGGGGTGGTTAATGACTTTACCTTTCTATCTAGTCCAACAGTCTATTATTCCTACACTGGTTTTAAGGATTATCTGATGGGCTGTAAAATGGATAATCTTTCAGAGATGTTAAACCAAGATATAACCTATTACGACTTTCTAGGAATGATATCGGATAACGAAATTTATACGATGTATTCTTATCGTCTCTTTCTAAAAGACCTTTCTAGTTATTCTTTAATTCAGCAAACAATTGACCTCTTACCCGAGACATTCTCTTTAACGAGCAACACTGTGAGTCGTGTGGATGCCTTCTCCGCGATGCTAGAGGCAGTCAGGGTGGGTCTAATCTTCTTCCTAGTTATCGTCCTTATCATCTCTTTAATTCTTCTTGGGATTATCTGTTTATCATCCTATATCAGTGATTCTAAAGGGCTCGCTATTCTCTTATCTTTGGGTTTAACAAGAAAAGAGACAATCAATATGTATATACAGGAGAACTTAATATCTCTCGCTATTAGTTTAGCTCTCTCCTTTGTCTTCTCCTTTGTCTTCCAATGGATTATTAACTGGATCTTAAAGTTAGTTATGGGTATATCTCCTTTCATTAAGATTCCTTTCTTCTCTTTTATGGGTATTCCCTTAGCTCTTCCTATTATCGTTATCGGTGTCTCTTTACTCGCTCTAGTTATCGCTTCTTCTATCCCTTTAACCTTTAAAGGAAAAATCTCTTTAAAGGAGGAACTCCAAAACAATGATTGAGATTAAAAACCTTACAAAAAGGTATCAAAATAACGAAGTTTTAAAGGATATTAACCTTGAATTTGAAGATAAAGGTCTTGTTATGATACTTGGTCCAAGTGGGTCTGGTAAGTCTACCTTATTAAACTGTATATCCACATTAACCGACTACGAAGGGACAATTAGAATAAACGGTAAAAACTATGGACCTCTTGAAGAAGATAAAAAGAGTGAGTTCCGTTTGCACGATATTGGTTTTATCTTTCAAGACTTTAAACTCTTTGAAAGCGATACGGTCTTTAATAACGTCGCTCTCCCGTTAAATGTTATCGACGTTAAGAAAAAAGACGCCAACCTCCAAGAAGTATTATCCACGTTAAAGATGTGTGGTGTAGACACTCTTAAAGATAATTATGTTTCTGACTTATCAGGAGGAGAAAAGCAAAGGGTTGCTATCGCAAGAGCCCTAGTAACCAAACCTAAATTTTTAATCGCGGATGAACCGACAGGATCTCTAGATAAAGAGAATGCAAAAGTGGTGATGGAACTATTAAAAACCATTAGCCAGAAAAAACTCGTCATCATGGTGACCCATGATCAAAGTCTTGTAGATACCTATCCTGACCAGGTTGTCTATTTAAAAGATGGAGAGGTAGAAAAAGTTGAAACCTATAACTATGAAATAGTCACTAAATCATTGTTACAGGCAAAAAAAGAGGCTCCAGAAAATACTGGTAAATTACCATCATCCTTTATTAGAAACCATATCAAGCAATATAACAAACGGAAGAAGTGGAGAACGACACTCTCAAAAGCTGTTATCTCTCTTGGTCTTGTAGGAGTGGGTCTCGCCTTTGTTATCTCTGAGTGTGTTTCTGGAATTATTACTTCCTCTTATTCTCAACTGATTGGTGAGGATCAAATCATTATTGATGACACAAACTTCTATAATAAATTTAGGGATATACAAGGACTATCCTATAACAGCGCCAAAGAATATAAGAGTCTATATCCTGAATATATCTCTGATATCGGAGTGACTTACCTCAATGATTATTCTTACTTCTTTCCAGACGTAAATGAGTTTTATTTATACGGCCCTGCATATAAAGAAAGTGTGACTAACCTCACCGCTTCCTCAATTAACGACTTTATATGGCTCGATGAATACACCCCAAGTAAAGTTTATCCCTCCCTTCCTGAAACACTAGAGGATGATCAAGTGGTTTTAGGTTTAACTATCTCGTCTATTCGGTCTTTAGATCACCTTCTAGATATTGCCTGGACCGATGGTGGTACCGGTATAAAACCATTAAGCGATTATATAAAAAATTCAAAGGAAGGTTTATATATTTATCTAAATGTTGAAAATAACTCATGGCCCGCTCACAAAACGCAGGATGGGACATATGAAGACTCTATCCTTTTACAGGTTGTGGGTTTCTCTTTTGAAACGACACAAGACTGTATTTACCATTATAATCACCTGTGGAACGAGTATATTTTTGAGGAATACATGACTTTCCCCTCTTCCTTAAGTATAAACTCCCCCCACTCCGATAAAACGACAATGGAGAAAGTCTATTACTATGAAACAGGAGGAGAAAGAGATGAGTTTATTGACCTTTTGGTGAATGAGAAGAAACTCCAAAACATCTTCTTTGACTGCGCGAGTAAAAATTACTTTTCTCACTATTCTGACTACTCCGATATCTATGATAATCGAATCATCCTCTACGAGAACAATGAAACCTATATCTCCCCCTATATAGGTAATCAGATTCTTGAACTAGACAAAAATGTTGATTCTATCATTTATGGAACGGATATGGGATATGCAATATATGGTACTTACTATATGAGCGGTTTTGCCCGCGAATCATACTTTAGTTTTGACTATGATGCAGTGCTTGATGTCGTCGATCAAGTTTCTTATTATGAATACCTAGAAAACATCAAATTCAGCATGCCTGCTGGAGTTTTAGAGGGTTATTACACATTAACGAGTTCTGAGGGAGTGACTTTTTATCCTCTTGACGAGTCACTGATAAGTATCGGTAAATCACCTGGGTGTCCTGATGAAATTGTGGTGTCTACAGGTTTACTTACTAAGCTTGGGATGAGTGTTAAATCACTTCCTGTTCGTCCCCTTAACTTTGCCTATAACTACGAGGAAACTTATCAATCCGATAACTTTGTGAGAAAGTCTTTTAAATATAGCACCCTAACAGTTACCGGGATAATCGAAGATGATAGACCAATCATTTATCAATACTCCCCTTGGATAGTGACCTATTTTATGAGCCGTTTTCAGGTTTCTTCCTTTAGTCTTATCCCCCATTCTATATCACTGACCGCTAAAGATGCCTCTAAAATTGATTCATCTTTAAGACTATTAAAAAACTATTTTCCCGCTTTTAATGTCTACTCCCCATTAAGAGATCTATCTGCTTCAGTTAATGAGGTAACAAACTACATTACGATTGGTATTTTAATCTTCTCTATTGTTGCAATTATTGCTGCTGCTCTATTAATTTTTACTACCACAAACTTTTTAATCGTCGAGAATAAAAAGGAGTTTGGTCTTCTTAGGTGTTTAGGAGTAAACGCTAAAGAATCATTTAAACTCGTTATTGGTTATTCTCTTAACCTGTCACTGACTTCATTTCTCTTTTCTATCGTTGAACTAGTCATTGTCGTTTTAGTGGTTCAGTTAGGTTTTGACGCTTTGACTTTCTCGCTCTCATTTTTATGGGCCATTTTTACAATGTTTATTGTTTCAATTGGGATATCTCTTCTTGCGGCCGCCCTGAATTACAAGAAGATCATCTCCCTAAATCCCCTTGATGCCATTAAGAGATAATAATTGCATTTTTATAAGTTTATTATATAATCTTATAAGGATCTTATTATGTCTTTAAAAGCAGGAATTATAGGCTTACCAAATGTAGGAAAATCCACATTATTTAATGCGATAACTTTATCACATGTTGAAGCCTCAAATTATCCCTTTGCGACAATTAACCCCAATACTGGTGTGGTCAATGTTCCTGACCCAAGACTAGATGATCTATGTTCAATCTTTAATCCAAAAAGAAGAATCCCCGCAACAGTGGAGTTTATCGATATAGCGGGTCTTGTTAAAGGAGCGTCAAAAGGAGAAGGTTTAGGTAACCAGTTCCTTTCTCATATAAGACTATGCGAATCAGTGGTGGAAGTTGTCCGTTGCTTTACCGATCCAGATATTATTCATGTTGATGGAAGTGTCGACCCCATTAGAGATATTGAAGTTATTAATCTCGAGCTCGTTATGGCGGACCTAGACCTTGTTGAGAAACGTCTAGAAAAAGTCGCCACAAAAGCAAGGACCACCAAAGATAAAGAATCCGTTTTTGAAGTGGAACTTCTTACTTACTTAAAAGAAAACTTTGAAAAAGGGATACCCGCAAGAAACCTTTCATTCAGTGAAGATCAACTTTCCTATATGAGGGCTAACTATTCTTTACTAACCTTAAAGCCAATATTATATGTTGCTAACGTCAGTGAAGATGATCTTCTTGACCTAGACAAGTGTGAAAACTATCAAAAGGTTTTAGAGTACGCCACAAACGAGGGTAACCAAGCAATTCCAGTTTCTTGTCAAATAGAAAGTGAACTTGCGGAGCTTTCATCGGAAGATAGAAAAGAATACCTCGAGTCTTTAAATATTGAAGAATCAGGACTCGAAAAAGTCATAAAAGCGACATATAAACTTCTTAATTTATCGACATTCTTTACTGTCGGACCGGATGAATGTCGCGCGTGGACATTTAAAAACGGAAGTCTTGCTCCTGAATGCGCAGGTATTATCCACACCGATTTTCAAAAAGGATTTATCTGTGCGGAAGTCTATCCGTATGAAGCTATCCAAGAGTTAAGAAGTGAAACTGCAGTCAGAGAAAAAGGAAAGGTAAGAACCGAAGGCAAAAACTACGTCATCAAAGATGGTGATGTCGTCTTCTTCCGTTTCAATGTATCAAAATAATGGGAATGCGTTATCGAATAGGTTTAGGCACTGATATCCATAAACTTGTGGATTGTCGTCCTCTTGTTCTAGGAGGGGTAATTATTCCTTACTCAAAAGGAGAAGAGGCTCATTCTGATGGTGATGTTATATATCATGCCTTATGCGACGCTCTTCTTGGAGCGATGGGAAAAGGCAATATTGGGATTATGTTTCCTAACACCGATCCTCAATACGAAAATAAAGAATCATCTTACTTTGTTAAAGAAGTATCAAAACTACTAAAAAAAGAAAAGTATTTTATTGAAAATATCGATATATGTGTTCAACTTGAAGAACCTGAACTTAACCCATATATTGAAAAGATGAGAAAAAACATCAATGACTTATTAAAAGACTTTTTATCTAGCACTAGTTATGTATCGATCAAACCAGGCACAAACGAAGGCTTAGGAGAAATAGGGAAAGGAGAAGCGGTAAGCGCCACGGCAACACTCTTACTTAGCTACAAATGTTAATTATGGATGTCCAAGATAGTTTAAAGAAAAGCATTATCGACGCCCTTAAAATAGAAGGACTATCTTTAACACTTGAAGATATCGTCATTGAAGTTAGTAAAGATAAGTCTTTTGGAGACTATTCCACAAATACGGCGATGAAATACGCAAAAAAGGTGGGTAAATCACCTATAGAACTTGCTAACTCTCTCATATCTAATTTTCACAACGAAAACGTTTCTAAACTTGAAGTCGCAGGTCCAGGTTTTATTAACTTCTTCTTAAAAAGCGACTCAATACTTGATGTCGTTCCTACTATTTTAGAGCAAGATACTGATTATGGTAGAGGCGAAACAAAGAATAAAAAAGTCAACATTGAGTTTGTGAGTGCTAACCCAACAGGAGATTTACATGTCGGCCATGCTAGAGGGGCGGCTGTGGGTGATTCTCTAGCCCGTATCCTTTCTTTTGATGGGTATGATGTGACAAAAGAATACTATATTAACGATGCTGGTAATCAGATTGATAACCTCGCTCTTTCTCTTATTGGAAGGTATAGAGAGTTATTAGGTCTAGACTTTACTCTTCCTGAAGATGGATATCATGGTGAGGATATAATAGAAATCGCTAAAGACTTAAAGAATGAATACGGGGATAAACTCTTAGAAAGAGAAGACTGTATGTCCTTCTTTAAAAAAGAAGGAATTAAAAGAGAACTAGATAAAATAAATGAAGTACTTGACTCCTATGATGTTCATTTTGATGTTTATACATCGGAACTTGATATAAGAAAAGATCATGCTGTTGAAAAAGAAATAGAGTATTTAAAACCCCATTGTTATATAGATGAAGGGGCAACCTATTTAAAAACTACGGATTACCTCGATGATAAGGATAGGGTTATCGTTAAATCCGATGGGGCGTATACCTATTTCCTTCCTGATATTGTCTATCACCTAAATAAGTTATCAAGAGGCTATGACCTATTGATTGATGTTTTAGGGAGCGACCATCACGGATATATCAGTCGTTTAAAATCCGCGTTAATGATTCATGGTTATTCTAAGGATATTCTTGAAGTCTCGATGATTCAAATGGTGAGATTTATGAAGGATGGGCAAGAGGTAAAAGCCTCAAAACGTACAGGAAATGCGATAACGATGAAGGAATTAATTGACGAAGTGGGAAAAGACGCCGCAAGATACTACTTCACGATGAGAAGTGGTTCTGTCCATTTTGACTTTGATCTTGACCAAGCGGTCCGTCAAAACGCTTCTAATCCTGTCTACTACGCTGAATACGCTCACGCAAGAGCAACGTCTGTTTTAAATCTTGCTAAAGAAAAAGGACTAGAACCTGATAACACCGGTTTATACCTTAAAGAAGATATCGAATTATCCCTTTTAAAGACATTGTCTTTATTCCCTAAAGTAGTAAAAGATGCCTCTAAAGATAGAGCGCCTTATAAAATTACAAATTACATTCAAGATGTCAGTGAAGAAGTTCATCAATTTTACACTAAGTGTAAGATTATCGATCTTGATAATGTCAATGTTTCAAAATCGAGGTTGTCACTTGTAAAATGTGCTAAAATAGTCCTAAGAAATGCTTTTAATCTTATTGGAGTGACCCCAATGGATAAAATGTAATAGAAGTAAAAGAGAAAAGATACTAAAATAGATATAACTAAGAAAGGAAATTTTGTTTTGTATGAATGAACTTGATGTTGCCTATGACTATTTACTAAATGTCAGCAAAGGAGAGACACCTTTTAGCAAGATTTGGGAATATGTCAAAGAAAAATGTGAGATGACAAATGAAGAAGCTAACAGCAGGATTGCTCAATTCTTCACAAACTTCCAACTCGATGGACGTTTTGTCACTGTGGGGGAAAATGTTTGGGACTTAAGAGAAAGACAAACATTTGATAAAGTTCATATCGATATGAGAGATGTCTATAACGATGTTGAAGATACGGATAAGGACGAAGAGGACGAAGAAGAAGTCGCCTACGACATGATGGGAATGGATGAAGAAGAAATAGATTTAGAAGAAGATTCTGACGATAACAGTGGAGACGAGGATGAAGTCTCTTATGACGTAGATGAAACTTCTGATGATGATTCTATAGACTTTTATAATTAAAGGAGATAATAGATATGCCATTAGTTAGTATGAAAGAAATGCTTTTAAAAGCACGAGAGGGTCACTATGCAGTGGGCCAGTTTAACATCAACAACCTCGAATGGGTTTCTGCGATTCTCGATGAAGTCCAAAGACTTGAGGCTCCAGTCATTCTCGGTGTGAGTGAAGGCGCTTGCAAGTACATGGGAGGACCAAATACCGTTGTCAGCTTGGTCAAAGGCTATATCAAGGATAAAAATATTACTGTACCTGTAGCCATTCATCTTGATCATGGATCAAGTGTTGAATCCTGCAAAAAAGTGATTGATGCGGGTTATACTTCAGTTATGATTGATGCCTCTAAGTATCCACTTGAGGAAAACATCGCTCTCGTTAAAGAAGTTGTTGCCTACGCAAGAAGCCAGGATCATTACGTTTCAGTGGAAGCGGAACTTGGCCGAGTTGGAGGTCAAGAAGACACAGTGGTCGCTGAAAGTATGTACGCGATCCCAAGTGAAGTTGAAAGAATGTGCAAAGAAACCGATATCGATTGTGTCGCTCCAGCGTTAGGTAGTGTTCATGGACCTTACCACGGAGAACCAAAACTCGGTTTTAAAGAAATGAAAGAAATTGGAGATCTTGTTCAAATGCCTCTCGTTTTACACGGTGGTTCTGGTATTCCAGATTATCAGATTAAAAAAGCCATTGAATGTGGGACATGCAAGATCAATGTTAACACCGAATGTCAGATGGCATTTGCGGAAATTCTCCGTGATGTTGTGGCAAAAGACGCTGAAGTTTACGATCCAAGAAAGATTCTTGGTCCCGCTAAAGACGGAATCACTAGGGTGGTACGTGAGCACTGCGAAGTCTTTGGTTGCATTGGTAAAGCCTTTAATTAATTAAAATGTTTGAAGATATCATTAATCTTATTGACGATAATGATTCTATCGTAATCTTTGGTCATGTAAACCCTGATGGAGATTGTTATGGGTCTACAACTGCCATGCGAGAGATCATTTTGTCTAACTTTAAGGGTAAGAAGGTCTATATATCCTCTTCAGGAGTAAGTAACCTCTTCTCTTTATTTGGTGTAACAGACACATCAGTGGATGATGATATTTTTAAAAAGTCACTAGGTATTGTCCTCGACTGTCGAGATGCCTATATGGTGGAAGACCAAAGGTATAAATTATGTAAGGCTATATGTACAATCGATCATCATATATGTGAAGATGATCCTCTTCCTGGACCCTATATATCTAACAGCGATGCTTGTTCAACATGCGAGGTTATTACTGATTTTATTAGAGATACAGGATTAAAGATAAATAAAGAAAGTGCCACTATGCTCCTTCTTGGACTTATTACGGATTCAGGGAGGTTTCAATACGCCGCACATTATGATCATATGTTTGACAGCGCAGAGTACCTTGTTAAACAAGGTGGAGATATTAGCAAAATCTATCACGTTTTAAACATTAAAGAGAGTAAAGACTTAACCGTTAAAACATATATCTACTCTAATTACCAGACGAGTAAACATGGTGTTATCTATATCGCCTTTAGTAAGGAAACTCTTAAGGAGTTAGGCATTACACTTAACGAAGCCGCAAGCTACGTTAATACATTAGGATGGCTTGAGAACTATCCTATCTGGATTGGTTTCTTTGAATATCCAAATCACCATATGCGAGCGGAGTTCCGTAGTCAGACTATCCCCGTTCAACCTATCGCTGATTCTCTCGGTGGAGGAGGCCATGAATTTGCTTCAGGCTGCACAAATATCGAAGCCTTTAATCAAAAAACCATTGACGATATCGTTTCTCGGTTTGATAATGAAATACTTAAATATCAAAAATGACCTATTCAAAAGAACTTAATGACGCCTTATATATAATTAGAGAAGCACAGAAAGTGGTGCTTGATGTTTATATGCATGCGGATTTTTCTGTCGAAACAAAAAGCGATAACTCCCCCGTGACAATCGCCGATAAAAGTAGTGATAAACTAATTCACGATTACCTAAAAGAGAAATATCCTAGTTATGGACTA
The DNA here is from genome assembly GCA_021203745.1 of Coprobacillus sp. Taxonomy (GTDB): domain Bacteria; phylum Bacillota_I; class Bacilli_A; order RFN20; family CAG-826; genus JAJQAP01. Next base: position 23,965 of record JAJQAP010000047.1, on the reverse strand, counting down.
TTAACCGAAGAGTCTATTGAAGAGGAAGGTAGTCTAGATCGACTCACAAAAGATTATGTCTGGATAGTGGATCCACTTGACGGCACAAAAAACTTTATCGCTCATGACGATGAATTTACGATTAATATTGCCCTTTCTTATAAAGGAGAGTTAGTTCTTGGGGTTGTTTTAATCCCTTGTGAAGACGTCATATACTACGCGGTTAAAGGAGAGGGAGCTTATAAGTTCGATAGTGGAGTGACCACAAAAATCCATGTCTCAGATAGAGTCGACCATTTAGTGGTTCTTACCTCTGTCTTTCATAAGACGGAAGAAGAACAAGCAAAAATCGATTTTTACCACGAAAAGATAGAACGTGTTGCAAGTTGTGGTTCTTCAATTAAGGCTTGTCTTATTGCAGAGGGTAAAGCGGATCTCTCTTATCGCTTAAATCCAAACACTAAAGAATGGGATAGCGCCGCTATCCAAATTATTGTTTTAGAGGCGGGTGGAGTGTTTCAAACCCCAGAGGGAGAGATAATTAAATATAACAAAGAAGATGTTTATAACCATGATGGTTATATTATCTGTAACCGAAAAGAAAATATTCTCTTATAAGCATTTAATTATAAATTAAACATTGTTTGTGTTATTATATTAAAGATGGAACAAGAAGAAGCAAAAACTGAATCATGTCGAAGTGAAAACGAAATCATTACCGACATCAAAAAATGCATTGAAAAGTTAAGATTCTTCCTTCAAAGGGAAGGAGGAGACATCGAATTCATTTCTTATGAAGAAGGGATCGTTTATGTTATCTTAACAGGTGCATGTCAAGATTGCTTTCTAGCGATGGATGATATCACCGGTGTTGTCACCGATGTTGTCACCGACGAAGTTAGCGAAGTCACCGAAGTTAGGATGGCGGATTATGATCGTATCAAAGCCGCCAAAGGTCTAACAGAGGAGTATTTCTAATTGGGGTATGGCCAAGCGGTAAGGCATTGGGCTCTGAACCCAAGATTTCCTAGGTTCGAATCCTAGTACCCCAGCCACAAAAGGAATTAGTAAGCACTGCTTACTTTTTTCTTTACCCTTTATATTTATATATAAAACTTGAAAAAACTTTTAATGTGAGTAAAATAAAGTCAGAAAGAAATACATAGTACCTTTACTAGTTATGTCTATGTATTTTTATGTTAATTAAGGAGAAATACTATTATGAAAAAGAAATTTCTTTTAAGTGCGTGTTTAGCTCTTTCTCTTGTCCTTGCGGGTTGTTCTACCTCAGGTGGTAACTCCGCGATTAAAGGCGAAGGATCAGTTGAAGGAGTAAGATTAACACAAGACACTTTTAATGTTGATATTGGTGAGACTTATTTCCTCAAGTCTTTTGTGGAATTCACCCCCACCTATCCAGCAGATCAAACCTACACACTAGAAAGTTCAAATGAAGATATCTTTACAGTGGATAGTGAGCAAGGTTCATTTACTGGTGTATCAATTGGAGTTGGCACACTAACACTAACGACAAATGATGGTGGTTATACCGCAAATGCGACAGTGATTGTCGGTGGTGGTATCAGTGAAGATGTTCCTGATGATGCAGGAGATTCCACCATTACTTATACAAACTACACTCTTGTGTTTACGCTTTACGATGAAAATCTACAAGTTCAGAAAGCTTTAGATGGTGACACCCTCTATATTACGGGTGATTATGATGGAACATGGAACTCGGATGGTTGGTGGGATTGGGGTGGTTACACTGCCTTAACTGAAACCACAGATGCTTCTGGTAATGTTGCCTATTCTATTACTTTAAGTTCCGTTATTGGTGGTTCTCATGAATTTATGATTTGTGTTGGTAACAGTTGGAATCCAATTAGAAGTGATAATTTTACATTTACAATCGCTACCACTGCCGTTAGTGGTGGAACCCATTATTATCCACTCTTAAACTGCTATAACTTTGAAGAAAAGTTTGGGGAAGATCCAAGTGCCACTGAAACAGAATTCTATATCGTCTTCCTCGACAGTGGTTCCGCTACAATATCAAATACATATGAAATTCAAGGTGGTAAAGCAGTATTCAACGGATCAACAAAAACAACTGGCACCAATGCCACAACAGGAACTACCAACAAGACTTGTATCTATACATCCACCCCAGGAACTTTAACATCTGGACAGACAGACTCGTATTGGATTTGGGTGAGTGATACTGATATTAATGTATCGACAGGTACAATTACTATTCCAAAGAATGATACTGGTTATGCTGTCTATACTGTAGAATATGATTTATCATCAACTTCTCACCAAGAAGATTCTACTGCGGGCACTTGGACTACTGGCGTTTCAAGCATCACAGAATTCATTGCTGCTCTATAATAGTTAGTTATACTAATTTATACTAAAAGGTTAGATTCATTTCTAACCTTTTTGTTTACCTATCTTTAACAATTTAGGAGTACAATGAAGGTATGGAAAAGCCAATCCTAGAAGCAAAGCATCTAGTGAAGGATTATGTCACCGGCTCTATTAGTGTTAGGGCAATCGATGATATTTCTTTTACTGTCAACAGAGGAGAACTCCTCGTCGTGTTAGGACCATCTGGTGCGGGTAAAACAACCCTATTAAACTTAATCGGTGGAATGGATACAGTCACCAGTGGTGAGCTTTTAATAAATGGTAATGATATTGCCCGGTTTAGTAAGAAACAACTAACCGATTATCGTCGTAACGATGTTGGTTTTGTTTTCCAGTTCTATAACCTTATGCCTAATCTAACCGCAGAAGAGAACGTTGAACTAGCTTCTGAGTTAAAAAAGGATTCTTTCTCTCCTAAAGAAACACTAGAACAGTTAGGACTAGGAGATAGACTAGATAACTTCCCTGCCCAACTAAGTGGTGGGGAACAACAACGTGTATCGATTGCAAGAGCAATCTGCAAAAACCCAGAGATCGTTTTATGCGATGAACCGACAGGCGCGCTTGATTATAATACCGGTAAGGAAGTTTTAAAGATCTTACAGGATTTTGCCAAAAACCATAATAAAACAGTTATTATTGTCACCCATAACTCCGCTCTTTCAGGTATGGGAGATAAAGTTATACATATTAAAAATGGGCAAATCGAAAGCGTTGTAACTAACGATAACCCTACTCCAATAGAAGAGATTTCCTGGTAAAGATGAAAACTTTTACTAAAACTATTTGGAGAATGTTTAAAGATAACAAAGGGAGAATGGCCCTTATTATTTGTATTATCGCTGTTTCTTTACTCTTATGTTCTGGATTAGGAGTCACAACTTCAGCGATGGAAAAAAGCTACAATGAAGGAATCCAACAAGAAAATGTCAGTGATTTTCTCCTTAAAAGTACAGAGGATACTGGTTTTAAAGAAGATACTGTCAATAGTCTTATTGATAATGAAAGTGATCTAATTGCATATGAGGCTTATTTTAGTGCGGACTACACTATAACATTAGACACTAAGGAAAAGATAAACGCTAGATTCTATGATGGAAAACTTCAAAATAGAGAGGTTAATACCCTCGCTCTTGAAGAGGGTAGATATCCTGCCTCCTCTAGTGAATGTCTAATTAATAAGCCAAATGGATATCTAATCAACTATCAAGTTGGAGATGTTATTACCTTTAATAACTTTATGTATGAAAGCCTAGGTTTAAATGTATCTATGTCTTTAGAAGTGGTGGGTATAGTTAGCTCTCCTTTATATAGTTCGTTTGTGGATGAACCAATGCTAACTGAAAATATGGGTTCAGAATTAGAAGAAATAGAAGACTATCTAGATGTTATTATCTATACCGATAGTGAATACGATGCTTTTAATCTATTTGGGAACATTCCTGTTAATGAAATTGCTTTGCGTTATAACGAAGATGTGTCAATCTTCCATCGAGATTATAAGAAACTAATAAATACAAAAACAGAGTCATTAAATGAAACACTCTCGGAGTTAGAGGGAGAAAATTATGCCCTACTTACCTTTAGTGATAATGTCGGTTTTATCTACTTTGATAGTGTGAATGACAAGATTGATCTTATTGCCATTATCTTACCTATCTTCTTTATGCTCGTGTGTGCCTTAGTTATCTCTATTACTACCTCTAGACTCGTTAACGATGAAAGAGGAATAATTGGCTGTTATAACTCCCTTGGTATATCAAGAGGGAGAATTATATCTAAATATTTTCTCTTTAACCTTATGGTTATTATGATAGGCGCCCTGGTAGGTATCGTGGGTGGTATATTCCTTTTACCTGCGATTATTCATCCTGCCTATAGTCAGATCTTTAATATGGGACCTTTAATGTTTTCTGGAAACATTTGGTTAGGACTTCTCTTTAGTTTTATCCTTCTCGTCGTTGTTTTAGCGATTTGTCTTTGGGTAATACTTGCTAACTTAAAAGAAAGTCCCGCCTCTCTTTTACTTCCTAAAGCCCCTAAAGCTGGTAAAAAAATCTTTCTCGAAAGATGGAAGGGTTTATGGAAAAGACTCTCTTTCTCTATTAAATCAATGATAAGAAATATCTTTAGATACAAGAAAAATATGATTTTAACAATATTATCGGTGATGGGTAGCGGCGCTTTAGTGGTCCTTGGTTTTGGTCTTTTTGATAACGCAAGAGCCCTCACGGATGATCCATTATATGGAACCGTTTCTCAACCCATTGCGGTTATCTCTATCTTTGTTCTGATTTTAGCCGCTTTGCTGTGTATCCTAGTCCTGTTTAACCTTGTTAATATGAATATCAGCGAAAGAAAAAGAGAGTTATGCACTCTCAAGGTTTTAGGTTACCATGACACGGAATGCCTTCTTTATACAAGTAGAGAAATTATTACCTTATCTGTTGTTGGGGCCTTATTAGCGGTGCCTCTTGGCTGGCTAGTTACAATGCTAGTGTGTAACTTAATGGATTTTGGAAGCGCCTCTAACGTCACATGGACTTCTTATATACTATCTCTAGTTATTATGATAGTGTGCGCCCTTATTAGTAATCTCTTACTCTATCCAAAGACTAAGAAACTCGATATGAATGAATCATTAAAATCAGTCGAGTGATGTTAATTGACTGTCTTTAAAGTATTTATCTAGTATTTCTTTATCTTCTAAAGCATCTTGAAAGAATCGTTTTGCAGTCTCTTCAAAATCAATACCTAACTCTTGGTTTTCTTTATCGTCTTTTTTAATAAGAGCGAGAAGATACCATTGTAAAGATATATACATCCTAAAGAGGAAGAACTTGTAGTAGTGGATATCCTTTGGATTATCTTGGAAATACGCTTTTAATAAGGCGAGACCTTCCTCTCTATTTCCGTCGTTAGCAAAACAAGCGATATCGTAGATTTTATCGTTAGCCGCGGAAAACTCAAAATCAATCATATAATACTTTCCATCTTCACCACGAATGACATTGCTCTTTTGGAAGTCACAATGACATAATGATTTCTTTTGGATATTGATATGTACAGTATCCTCATAGAACTGGTCTAGCATTGTAAAGAAGCGAGGATCTATTTGACTCTTATCTTCTAAAAAGGAGAGATAGAAATCGATATTTTCTTTAAAATCTAGTTCATTATCATAGGAATTTAATTGAATAGTGTGGAGTCTTTTTAATAGATGAGCGACTTTATTAATATCGTAGTCATCAGTTTTATTTAGGGAGACTCCTTCAATATACTCATTGATCTTAACCCCACTTTTTTTATCAAAAAAGACATTTAGACTTGTAATTTTTCTCATATTAGAAGCAAGCCTAATGCCCTTAAGTTCTCTTTCTCGATTTATCGTTTGACTAGCAAACTCTGTAGGTTCGTAGACGACATACTTTCTCTTATCCGCATGACTCCTCACTAAATAAGAGTGGTTTGTCATTCCCCCTTTTAGTTCTTCTATGACGTCATACCCGTCGTAGAAAAAATCATCAAGTATTGATTCCGTCCCTTCTTTCATATTCCTATTATACATAAAAATTATCCCTTGTGAATATTTTTTCGCATAAATCGTTGTTAATAAAAAGAATGAGTTAATGCTTTTCTATTTACTTTGCTATTCTAAATTGGCTCTATTTAAGGTAATATAGGGGTATGGAAAAAAAGGAAACATACACTTTATCAAATGGTTATAAAATCCCTAAAATGGGACTAGGAACTTTTACTTTATCCCCCGCAGACTGTGAGTATGCAGTAAGTGAAGCCTTAAAAGCAGGATATCGACATATTGACACCGCAAACATTTATATGAATGAGAAGGCAGTGGGGAGAGCGATTAAATCCTCTGGCTTAAAAAGAGAAGATATCTTTGTTGAAACAAAGCTTTGGTGGACGCTCTTCAACGAACAAGACGCTGTGGATAAGACTCTAGAAAGACTTGGACTAGACTATATAGACCTTATGCTTATTCATACACCCGCTCCAGGCTATTTAGATGGATATAGAATTCTTGAAAAGGCTTATAAAGAAGGAAAGATTAGATCTATTGGTGTTTCTAACTTCTATCAAGAAGATCTGGATTACCTCCTTAGTAATTGTGAGATCAAACCAGTAGTGGACCAGATTGAAACTAATCCTTTATGTAATCATATAGAATTTAATGAATACCTAAAAAGCAAAGGTATCCTTTTACAATCATGGTCTCCTCTTGGTCACGGAAACCAAAATGTCATCAACAACGAGTTAATTACCTCTATTGCTAAAAAATTTAATAAAACAAACGCCCAGATCTTATTAAGATGGCAACTTGAACTTGGATACCAGATTATACCTGGTTCTAAAAATAAAGATCACATTATTTCAAATGCTGATATATTTGACTTTACATTATCAAAAGAAGATATGGATTTAATCAAGACACTAGATACAGGTCATACTCTTTCAGATCCAAAATCCGCCCAGTTTAATGGGTTTGGTTCTCATCCTGATATTGATAGTCAAGAATAGTCTGTTTGTATTTATCAAATGTCTCTTTACTAATCTTCTTTAGAGTGAGTGCTTGGCACTCTTTTTTAAATCTTTCGTAGTCATAACACTCGATTATATTTGCTGGGTCTATTCTCATAAGTATTTCTTTATTAAGAAATCTTTTGCTCCCTTTTGATCCAATTGAGTCGAGCATCTTTTTGCACTCCTCACTATTTAATAAGGTGCATGTAATAATCGCCTCGTCTTCATGATCAAAACTTATAAAATAGCATGTATCATCAAAAAAGGTAGGCTTATTTGAAGAGACAAAAATAAATGCAGGGTTTTTATAAAAACTTGAAACCGCAACCTTATATTTTTTGAAACAATATGGACCCACGCCAAAGATTGAAAAGGGAGGTTTATTGCTATAAATCTTTGATTTTCTTTGCTTAAAATATTGTTCATTATTTTTTAAATAAGTCCACAATTTAGGCGCAGTTTGCTTAATATTTGCTGTGTTTTCATTTGTGTGTTTTTGCGTAATAATGACGTATTTTTCTTGGTTATTTATTCTGTTATTTTTTAAATCACTGCTTTTTAGAAGCGGATAAATATAATCCTCCTCTAATTCAATTTGCTCTCCATTTCCGTTTCTATATAAACCATCATTTATCTTTTCAAGCTCCATGATTTTTTTAAGATCATGTTTAACTCCAGAATGCCACTCCATGAAAAACCTTCCATCTTTAATTGAGCTATCTATTTTTGTATAGAATTTATTTTCCTTATAGCCCATCTTATACAATTCTTTTGCTGGATTATCTAAATCGTAAACAGACGCTACTTGCTTAGGCCCATTTGATGATTTAGCGGTAAATAGGCATGCATCTACATCCACCCCAAACACTTTCCGTGCGGAGAATTTATATATTTTGATATCTCGTAGTTTATACTCATTTATTTTTTTCATGATGTTAGTTGCCACTTGTGTCTTACAAAGAAAGGCAAATAATACGTTACATTTTTCGTATCCTTTTAAAAGTGCAGTGATTATTGATTCTGATATATCAAAATTACTCTTTCCTGTAAGAGCATCAATTCCTTTTAGATTGTCTTCGTTTCTTTTGTCTGGCAGGTTTTTAGATTTAGCTATTGATAACTTTGTGTTTGTGGCCCACGGAGGATTTCCTATGATTAGTAGTGGTTTATCACCAATTGCATTTATGATATTGCGGTTGTCAAAAGTGAATATGTCTTCGTTGTATAGGACTGTATCGGTATATCTATTTGCGCTGTATTTTTCAAAATACTCTTCATTTATTTCGTTCCCGTAAAAAGTTGCTACGTTTTTGAATGTCTCTCGGCAAGAATCAAGAAAATTGCCCAAACCAAAAGTCGGTTCAAACACATAACTTGGATCATATTCTTTTGCGATTAGTGAAATGACTATGTGACAAAAATCCCTTGGTGTTTGATAATCTCCGTATTCAAGTTTATTTTTAGATTCTGATTTTGGTAACCCCATCCGTATTTTCCTTTAGTTCTGATATTTTTGTGTATTTCAATCGTAATTGCAAAGCATCTGAAATCGTTAAATAACCTTGCGCTGGTCTATTAGTAATAATCAAATCTGATAGCATATTAAGAGTTTCAAAGTCATCTGCAATTTCTCTTGCCTTTAATAGACTCATTATATCATTTTTTGAGCAACCTTGATCTAACATATCATTAAGCAATTTTGTTGTCATATAATCCCCCGTTCTTGTTTCATCTATAAATAAAACGTCAGTAAATTTGAGTTTTGTTTCAGATAGAGCCCCTGATTTTTCATATATAAAAATTAGTAAGCTATAACCAAGTCCATATATTTTTTGCCTTGGACTTTTATATGGACATGATGACTGGGGTTTTGCAATCGATGTCGATTTAATATCGGTGTTTATACATGCATCAGGAAAATCTACACCTAATGCGGAATTGCCCTCTAAGAAGATGTATTTTGCCCTTAGGTAGTTTTTAAAACTATGTTCGATGAATGTCCCGATACTTTTACTGTCATTTAAACTTAGTGAGCAACGTAGTTCGTTTTCTTCTCGGCAAAAAGATCTGGCTTCTTCGATTAGTTTTTCTTTTGTCAGTTTTTCCTTTTGTTCCACATTTATATAAATAGACAGACTTTTATAAAATTCCCTAAAAAAATGAGATTTTCCAATCTCATCGCTTTATCTGGCAGAGGAAAGGGGATTCGAACCCCTGCGAGACGTTAATCTCCTAGTGGTTTTCGAAACCACCCCCTTCAACCACTTGGGTATTCCTCTATGTGCCTTATTATACCATAGGTTTTGAAATTTGCCCATTTTTCTTACTTTTAAATTGATAAGGTTTTATTAATTTAAATAAACAGTTCTCTTTGCTATAATAACAATATGATTTTGGCGGATGATTCATCATTTTGGGACCTTTGGGACTTCACTGACCCTACGTTTCTTGCAATCTTTATTGTAACGATTGTCTTTATTATCTTAATCGTCGTTTTTGCGGTAACCTTTTCTATCATGGGTAAGAATAGAAGAGCGTTTCGTCGAGACATGTTAAGAGAATCTAACACCTCAAGAATCTTTGTCATCGATACAAACACAAACCTTGTCACATATTTCAATAAGACGAACCTTAAAGATAAAAGAACGATGGATATGGTCACTTTCTATAAGAGATTTGACCCCTCAGATGTTGAAAGAGTGAAGAACTGGATTTTTGCAATCTGCAATCCTAATGAAACCTTTGATGAGTATCTTCAAGCGGATATCATCATCGAGCATGGAAGATCCTCCTATTTTTCGTTACTTAAATTCTTACATTATGACGAGTCTAAAGGTTTACTTCACCTTGAATCGCATATTTTGAAATATATTACTCCAGTCCACAGTGCTTCTCGCTCCCTCCAAGAAGGAAAGAATGGGATTATTTCTCGAGATGTTGTTTCTAAACAAATTAATGAGTCTAAAAATACAAAAGGTTTTACTTTCTCAATACGTCTCTTCTTTTTAAAGCAAAATATCCTCGCCTCTAATCAAGAAGAACGTTTTATGGCGATGACCCTTATGAACGAGATATTCCCCTTTGTCGTGGGATCTCATCATACCCGTTATATCCTTACAAACGGAGAAATGGAATCCTACCTCTTTGATTTCTCTTTGTCCTCTAAAGATGAAGCACTTAGACTAGCGACATCTATTTCAAAAGCCTTAAATAAAGCTATTCAGGTCAATGGTTTTGCTAATGGTATTACCTTTGCAATCGGAGTTATTGAAAACTCCGCTTACTATCAAAACTTTGATTCTTTAGTGAGAGAAGCTTCAACCACCGCAATGCGAGCCCATCAGGATAATAAGAATGTCCAGATGTATCAAGGAGTGACTAATCTCTATAATGTTGCTAAATACGAAGAAGAGATTAACGAACTATTAAGAGGTAATTCCTTTAGGTACTTCTATCGTCCAATCATCAATGTTAAACGTAAACAAACATATGGATATTTCTCTTATGTTCGTGTGTATGATACATCCTTTAACTCTTTTGAAGAACTCTCTCAATACGCTTCTGATATCGGTAAGAATAGAGAGCTTCTTGCCAAAGTCAGTCGCAATATTATCACTAAGTTTGCTTCTGAGGCCCCAGAGAGTAACTCTCGACTCTTCTACTATCTCTCGATGGGGGATTTAAATAATGCCTTAGAGATCTTCCTTCAAATTCCTAAAGTTAAAGATATAAGACTAATTCTTTTACTCAATGAAGATGAAGTAATGGCAAACTCATTAAACATCGATGCTTTAAATCAAAAACTCAAAGAAGTGAAGAGTCATGACTTTGAAATCGCTCTTGCTTTAAAGAGTGAAGAGCTCCTTTTAGATCCAAGCATATACGCTAACTTCGATTACTTTGTCGTTGGGGACACTCTCGTCAGTGAAATGAAGAAAGACTCTAGGACGAGACTCTCTATCCATAATCTCTTAGAACAACTCCTTCGTTTTAAACGTCCAATCATCGTCTCTGACCTTGAAGGATGGGTCTCCATAGAACTCATTATTAAATCAGGAATTGATTTAATATCTAGTGAGGTTGTATCATATTCAAGTGATATGATTCTCCCTGTTGAGAAGAAAAAACTCGATAAATTAAGCCAGATGGTAATAGGTAAACGAAATGACAGATAACCAAATTAAAAACGACTCTATAACTCGTCAAGAAGACGATTTTGCTCAGTGGTACACTGATGTCTGTAAGAAAGCGGAACTTATGGACTACTCCAGTACGAAAGGTTTTATTATTTATCGTCCTTATGGATACGCCATCTGGGAGAATATACAAGCCTATCTTGATAAACGTTTTAAAGAAACTGGTCACCAAAACGTCTATATGCCAATGGTGATTCCAGAGTCTTTGTTCAATAAAGAGAAAGAACATGTGGAAGGTTTTGCCCCTGAAACCCTTATTGCCTCAGAAGGCGGAGGAGAAAAGATCGATGATCGACTCATCATCCGTCCAACGAGTGAAACCCTATTCTGTGAACACTACGCGAAAATATTAAAGTCCTATCGAGACTTACCTCTTTTATATAATCAGTGGTGTTCAGTAGTAAGATGGGAGAAAACCACTAGACCCTTTTTAAGAGGTAGTGAATTCCTTTGGCAAGAAGGACATACACTTCATGAAACTGAGCAAGAAGCTAGACACGAAGCCTTATCAATTCTTGATATATACGATGATCTTGGAAGAGATTTACTTGCTATCCCCTTTAGTAAAGGTATTAAAACCGATAAAGAGAAGTTTGCGGGTGCTCTTGAAACATATTCCCTAGAATCATTAAATCCTGATGGAAAAGCCCTGCAATGTGGTACCACTCATTATTTTGGCACAGGTTTTGCTAAAGCCTTTGATATTTCTTATCAAGGAAGAGATGGTAAAATCTATAACCCTCATCAAACATCCTGGGGTGTATCCACAAGACTACTAGGTTCTATTATTATGATGCATGGAGATGATAATGGTCTTGTTTTACCTCCTTACGTCGCTCCTATCCAAGTAGTAATTATTCCTGTTGCCCAAAATAAAGAAGGAGTGCTTAATGAAGCAAAAAAGATTGAAGAGCAGTTAAAGAGGGCAGACTTCAAAGTTAAACTCGATGATTCAGATCACACTGCTGGATGGAAATTCGCTGAGTATGAGATGAAGGGAGTGCCTGTCAGAATCGAAATTGGTCCAAGAGATATCGAACATAATGTCGTTACCGCGGTGAAACGTAATGATGGAGTAAAACTAACACTATCGAGAGATACCCTTGTCGATGATTTAACTAAACTCCTAAAACAAATACACGATGAAATGTATAAAAAAGCCCTCGATTTCCAAGTTAGTCATACCTATGAAGTCCATACATTTGATGAGCTTAAAGAGGTAATGGATAACAATAAGGGATATGCCAAAGCGATGTGGTGTGGTGACCCAGACTGTGAAGCAAAGATTAAAGAAGTGACAAGCGCCACCGCAAGAGTATTACCTTTTAATCAAATTCCATGCGATGATAAATGCGTCGTCTGTGGTAAAAAGGCAGACAAAGTTGTGCTTTTTGCAAAAGCATACTAATTATTGAAATATTGCCTCGATTTTGCTACACTAACAAGTGGAGTAATACCCAAGTTGGTGAAGGGGCCTCCCTGCTAAGGAGGTAGGTCGGGCAACTGGCGCGAGGGTTCGAGTCCCTCTTACTCCGCCAGCAATAAAAATAGTCCCTAGTTCGGACTACTTTTTTATTAAAAACACTGCAAATTTTATAAGATCTCAATAAAGGACATCGAATTTAACAAAAAAATCACGTATTGCGTGATTTAGTGGTGGTGCTCGAGACCGGACTTGAACCGGTACGGTCTACTCAACCGACAGATTTTAAGTCTGTTGCGTCTACCTATTTCGCCACTCGAGCAAGTGGTCTCCCGTAGAAGGTTCGAACTTCTGACCCCTTGATTAAAAGTCAAGTGCTCTACCGACTGAGCTAACGGGAGACAGATTTTATTTTGGCTGGGGTAGGTGGATTCGAACCACCGGAATGACAGAGTCAAAGTCTGTTGCCTTACCTCTTGGCTATACCCCAAAGTGGTGGAGGGGGGTGGATTCGAACCGCCGTACCCGAAGGAGCTGATTTACAGTCAGCCGCGTTTAGCCACTTCGCTACCCCTCCAAAATGATAAGGGTTTTATTTTTAATGGTGGATGCTGAGGGACTCGAACCCACGACCTCCGCCGTGTAAAGGCGATGCTCTCCCAACTGAGCTAAGCATCCGCTATATTTACGCTTGTATATTATAAATAAGTATGCATAAATATTCAATTTAATTTTTTAGCAGATTCTTCGCCTTATAAAACTAAATAAATTTAGTTTAATAACCTTTTTTACCGAGGAGATGGAACATATTCTTTTTATAGATTTCGACCCCTGGTTGATCAAATGGATTGACCTCTAGTAGGTATCCACTTAAAGCGACCGCTCTCATAAAGAAGTAGAAGAGGTATCCAAGTGTATAACTATCGAGTTTATCCATCTCGATAGTGATGCAAGGAACGCCTCCTGAAACATGAGCTTCTAGTGTTCCTTCGTACGCTTTTCGATTTACGTATGATAATTCTTTGTCTTCTAGGTAGTTAAGTCCGTCTAGATCTTGTTCGTCATGTGGGACTTTTGTATTAAGTTTTGGATTATTGACATAGAGAATTGTTTCAAAGAGGATTGGAGATCCATCTTGAATAAACTGTCCAAGGGAATGTAAGTCAGTTGAGAATGTCGCACTTGTGGGGAGCAAAGCTTTTTTACCTTTCCCTTCACTTTCTCCAAAGAGCTGTTTTAACCATTCACCAATCTGGGTGTATTGAAGTTCATAAGTGACAAACATCTCAACACTCTTACCATTATGATACATATAGTCTCTTGTTACCGCGTATTGATAACACTCATTCTCCTTTAAATCAGGGTTAGAGTATCTAGTCATGCTATCTTTTGCCCCTTTAAGGAAGTCTTCAATATCAATACCTGCCACGGCCATCGGGAAGAGTCCCACTGCGGTAAAGACGGAATATCTTCCACCAACATCATCAGGCAAGACATATGTCTGGTATCCTTCTTTACTAGCAAGGGTTTTAAGGGCGCCTTTTTCTTTATCGGTAGTGGCAAAGATTAATTCTCTTGCCTTTTCTTTTCCTACCTTCTTTTCAAGAAGGTCTTTTACGAGTCTAAAAGCAATACTTGTTTCTGTTGTGGTGCCGCTTTTTGAGATGACATTAATCGCAAATGTTTTTGTCTTTAGATATTCTATGATTTGGTTTGTGTAGTTAGGAGAGAAGGTGTTTCCAAAGAAGATGATCTCTGGCCCATCACTAGGCTTTAAACCCTTTAAGGCTTCTATTGCCGCTCTCGCGCCAAGGTAAGACCCACCAATTCCGCACACGACTAAGACCTCGACTTCTTTTCTTACTCTTTTTGCGTCTTTTATAATCTGTTTGGCCTCTTTTTTATTATAGGTAAGAGGATAATCGCTCCATCCTAAAAAGTCGTTTCCAGCAAGTGACTTATCTTTAATCCCCTTATCAATCTCACTCACTTTTTCTTGGTATGATAAAATTTTGTCTTTCTCGATAGCCTTATCAAGATTCACTTTTAAAACATCTTCTTTTTTCATAGCGGTTCTCCTTATCGATATCTATAGTCAATCTAAAAAATCTAGTTACTATCCCTATCTCTAAAACATTTATATAACTACTTATTAAGTAAAGATAATTGCTTTTTTTGCATGTCGTTATTTAAGGCGACATCATCTATATGCATTCTAATAACTTTTTCAACATCGCTACCCGCGGAGTAATCCGCTTTACAGACAAAGTCGACTCTCCCATCGGAATACATTCCTTTAACGCTTTCTATTTGTCCTTCTGGATAAACGGCAACCGCTCTGCCACCATTACGTTTAACAAGGGTCATGCAGGCTATATCTGTCATCCCATCTCCAACATAGAGAATGTTTGAATAAGGGATTCGATATTCTTTTGTCTTTCTGTTGACTCCCTCTTCATCGTTCATATCACCAACGCCTTTAGCGATCCTAAAGAGGAACTGTGTTTTCTGTGTATAGTTTATCGCTAGTTTAGGCCATATCGCGTTTCCATTTTCATCGTAAAGGTATTCACAACCAAAGAGCTCTGTAAACTCATTAGCAATGGAACAACCCTCCACAATTTCTTTTGTACCACTTGAAACGAGGTAGTGTTCTACTTTGACCCCCTTACTCTCTCCATACTCATTGATTCGTTTAAACCAGGTCGAGACACCAGGGAAGTATTTAATATTTTTACCACAGGACTGAAGGAATTCACGACTGATCTTTATTCCTTTATCGTTACCGCATTTAATCATCATATACATATAGGAAAGAATCTTTTCACATCCCGTCTTTTGACTAAATTTTGTGGTCTCTCCCCAAAACTCGTCAGGAGTCATACCCATCGCGGGAATAAAACTAAAATTCTGCATATCTGTCACAGATAAAGTCTTATCAAAATCGTATAATATTGCTACTATCGGTCTTCCCATATATTTACCTCACGCATTCATTTTACTTTAAAATGAATATTAAAGCAAATATAAGAGTATCTAAGAGCGTGTTAATAAGGGGTTAATTGTTGTTATTTTCTTTTCTTTTATTGTAGATAGACTCAAAATAATGTATTATTTTGTGTGATATGAAAGTCCTAATTTACGCCTCTTCTTATTCGTGGTGGCAGATAACCCTCATCATCGTCCTCGCCCTTGTGGTGCTTTTTGTCCTTATATGTTTAATGGGACTTTTCTTTTTTACTTACTTTACCTACACCTTAAAAAAGAGAAGCCAAGCCATAACTGTGGTCATTAAAACAAAGTATGACTATATCAAAGAGTTAATGGAGGTGATTGAGAAAGCGGGTGTAGCTATCCCAGAAGATATTAAAGAGAAGTTTAGCACCATCTCTATCCCATCCTACCTAGAACCAGATGGAGATATATCAAAAACAATAAGAGAAACACTATCGATTGTTAAGAATGATTTAGTGAACCTCATCAATAGTGATAATCGTCTTTTAAAGCACGAGTTAATTAAAGGATTACTCTCTTCTATCGATGATGTTGATGCTTCTTATCGCGCGCACGTTACAAACTATAATAGTGATGCAGTGGGTTATAACTACTGGGTCAGATTTATCCCCACACGTATATTCTATAAATGGGCCAAAGTTAAGGAAAAGAACATGATTAGTTAAGGAGAAAAATATGAAAGAAACAGAACTAACCTTTGAAGAATTTAAAATTCACCCCTTAAATGAAAAAAAGATTCAAGCAAAACTCATCTCTCTTATTGAAGAGTTAAAAGCGTGCAACGATGCAAAAAGCGCGGTTAAAGTCATTAACAAGATGAATAAATACACCGATGATATATCCACAGATTTTGGACTAATTGAAGTCCATTTCCAACTTGACACCACCGATCCTAAATATAAGAAACTCGAAGACCAGGTCAATCAGATTGCCCCAGCGTTGAACGCTGTATCCACTCAATTTATGGAGATACTTGTGCACGCTCCATATATCGATGATCTTAAAAAGATCTATGGAGAGTATGCCGTTAAACAATGGGAGTTAGCCCTAAAGACCTTCTCTCCAGATGTTATTGAAGAAGCCACAAAAGAAAATGAACTTGTTAGTCAGTACTCCGCCTTAATCGCGTCCGCGCAAATTGAATTTAATGGTGAGGTATTAAATCTCCCTCAGATGAATAAATATACCAATTCTGCGGATAGAGAAACAAGAAGAGCGGCATCTCTTGCCACTGCAAAATTCTTTGAAGACCATGATGCGGAATTTGGTGATATCTATGACCAGCTCGTCCATGTAAGAGACAGAATGGCCAAAAAACTCGGTTATAAAAACTATGTTGAACTAGGTTATGACAGAATGGGTAGAATGGACTACGACCCAGAAAAGGTCAAAGGATATCGAGACCAGATTTATGAAGCGGTTGTCCCTTATACCCAAAAGCTATATAAGAGTCAAATCAAACGAATTGGAGTGAAGAATCCTCAATACTACGATTATAACCTCGACTTCCTCGATGGTAATCCCACCCCAAAGATGGGTACCCAAGAGCAAGTTCAGATTGCCTGTAATATGTATGATAAACTCTCTCCTGAAATTGGAGACTTCTTCCATTATATGGTTAATCATCATCTTCTAGATCTTGACGCCAAACCTGGAAAGATGAGTGGTGGATTCTGTACATCCTTCCCAAGATATAAAGCACCATTTGTCTTTGCTAATAATAATGGAACCTTAAACGATGTTGAAACATTAACCCATGAAATTGGACATGCTTTCCAATTCTACTGTGCAAGAAAGATCAAAGTACCAGAGTATCGAGAGGCCACAATGGAAACATGTGAAATCCATTCTATGAGTATGGAATTCCTTACATGGCCATATATGGAAGACTTCTTTAAAGAAGACACCACAAAATATAAGTACTCTCATCTTAAAGGGGCAATTACCTTCTTACCATATGGAGTAACTGTGGATGAGTTCCAGCACTGGGTCTATGAAAATGTCGATGCCACGCACGAACAGAGATGTGCTAAATTTAGAGAGCTAGAACATAAGTATCAACCACATCTCGACTTCAGTGAAGCTCCAGAACTAGAAAAAGGTGGTTGGTGGCTCCGTCAAGCTCATATCTTCCAGTCCCCATTCTACTATATCGATTATACCCTTGCTCAAGTGGTGGCCTTTGAGTTCTTAGACTTGTCTCAAAAGAATCCAGAGAAAGCCATTAATAAATACATTAAACTCTGTAAGTATGGTGGCCGTAGCCCATTTGTCGAAACCCTTAAAAAGAATCATCTAAGAAATCCTTTTGAAGAAGGAAATGTTGCAAAAGCTATAAGACCACTTAAAAAGATTCTTGGAGACTTAGAATCTAAGTTATAAAATAACTTATAGATAAAGAAAAAGAGGCATTTGCCTCTTTTCTTTTTATTATATTTAACTAATTATCGATCTAGATAGATGGCGTAGATATTTAAGCCCGCGGCAATTAACGTACAGAACACCGCGAGATACGCTCCCCAATAGAAGGTGGTATCCATGAGCTGGGCCATAAAACCATTTATGGAGCAGTAGAAGACGTTGATTAAGGCAACTAGAATTGCTCCAACAACTTCAAGTGCAGTAAATGTAATTAGAAGTGTCTTTTCAAGTTTATAGGATAGATGAATAACAGGAAGCGCAAGAACAAGGGTTCCCACTCCACAAAGGAAGATAAACATATATCCGATAAAGACAGGCCAAATACCGATAAACCCAACTGGTTGATTCTTGGAGTTAGGCCAGAATATATCTGCGGCTGAAGGAGATGCACCTGCGGCAGTTTTGATGTTTGGGAAAAACATCGCTAATGATGCAATCATTAGTAATACGATTGAAATGATCATGATTGTAACGCTTGTTACTCTACTCTTTTTTTGTGCCTGTGGCATAATCTATCTCCTTACATTTAACGCTTTATTATCTTACTCTCATTTTCATAAAATGACTATATTTTTTTATTAGAATAAAAAATTTGTGATATATTTTTAATATTATGGGAGAAAAATATGACAGTTTATAACAAATTAGTACGCGATTTAATTCCGACTATCATCGAAAGTGATGATGGCAAAACTTGTGTTACAAGAGCCTTAGACGATAACGAATATTACGACGCCCTAAAGACCAAATTTAAAGAAGAACTTGAGGAATTTCTAAAAGACGATAATGTAGAAGAACTCATTGATCTAGAAGAAGTATTAAGGGCTATCGCGACACAAAAAGGTTATACGTATGACTCTTTTGACGCAAAAAGAAAACAGAAAGAAGAAGAAAGAGGAGCATTTAAAGATAAAATATTCCTCGAATATGTAAACGATTAATGATTAATAGAAAGCAAATTGAAGACTTAGGATTTACTCTCATTGAACAGTATTTTTATGATGAGAAACACTCTTCATTTGTTTTTGTTAGTGGCGATATATGTTTGATTGTCGATGATGATATTTGCAAAAACTATGACAATATTCTTTTTGACTATTCAAAATACTGCGAAATGCAGAACCGCTACATGGCAATTTATAAAAAAGTCCTTCGTTTCAACTATAGGGGCCATGAAACGATTGAAAAAATTAATGAATGGTTATATAAATCCGCTGATGAAATAGAGATTGATGATGATGGTGGCATTTTTGATGTTGTTCACACTGATAACACGCCTCTAGAACAATCATTTGAAGAACTTTTTATGGATGCCTATGGAGAGGATGCTCTTCAGTATTTAAAGAAGGAATATTCCATTTCACTTGAAAATGGAAAAAATGCCTTTGTCGATTATGTTATAGAAACAAAAAATGGTAATTATGCCATCGAAGAAAACGGAGTTTCCTATCATCACCCTCAGATTATCGGTGAGGAAAAATATGAAAGGCAGTTAGAAAAACAAAATACACTAGTTCTATATGACTTTAAAGTCTTCCGTTTTTCAACTTCCAATATGGCTTTCAAAGATCAAATCATCGATAACATTAAGAAATATCTCGGCAGTTCAGATGAGTTTATAAATTCTGCAGTGTTTAAAGAAGAAAGGAAGTTCAAACTCTATGAACACCAGGAACAAATCTTGGAAGATATAAATGAGGCAAGAATTGAAGGAATTAATACTTCGTTGATAGTTTGCCCAATGGGTAGTGGCAAGTCTCAAATTGTTCTTGAAGATCTAAAAAGTCTGCAAAAAATCGGTGCAGTTAAAAATGTGCTTATTATGGTTCCATCAATTCCAATAAAGGAAGACTGGGAAAAAAGAACATCTGTTTTATCTAATAAACTCAATATTGAAGTCAAATTCTATAATAGGGTTTTTCTAGAACGCAACAAAATTGAAAAAGATCATTATGATTACATTGTTTTTGATGAAGCACATCATGCTCAAGCGGCAAACTGCAAAAAGACCTTACAGTATTTTACTCCAAAATATTTAATCGGGTTAACGGCCACGCCAGAACGATTAGATAATCAGAAACTCGAAGAAATATTTGGGCAATATGAATCAAAACTATCCTTTGAAGAAGCAATAGAAAAAGGTGTTATATCAAATATTCGATGTTATAGACTACTCAGTAACATTGATTTAAGTAATGTCCGTTACAACGGCAAGGATTACAACTATGGTGATCTAGAAAAGACCCTCATTGTGGATTCAAGAAACGAACTTATTGTCCAAACGATAAAGAAATATTTTGCTCCAAGGAAAGACTTCTATAAGCAAGGAATTGTCTTCTGTGTAAACGTCAACCACTGCAAAAAACTCGAGAAGATGATGAACGAAGCTGGATTAAGTGCTAGAGCCGTTTATGGTGGTAATAAAAATAACGACAAAATTATGGAACTCTATCGTGATAAAAAAGTTCAGTTTCTCATAAGTTGTCAATTAATCAGCGAAGGTTGGGATAGTCCACAAACTGAAATCGTTGTTATGGCAAGACCAACTCTTTCTAAGGTTTTGTATTTGCAGCAAATCGGAAGAGGAGTCAGAAATTATGATGGAAAAGAATGCCTATATGTTATCGATGTGGTGGACAACTATGTTGGAAAGCTTTCTCCTTGGAACTTTAATTCCCTCTTTCACATTGAGAATTATTCTGATTTTGCGGGTGTCATAAATAACAACACTGACTACCTATCAATTCTCGGTTTAAGTGAAAACGAAATCTCTATGCAAGAAGTCGATGTATTTACATTTGAAGAAAAGTACAAAGATTGCCTATCACTTGAACAGGCAGCACGTGAATTATTTATAGGAACAACGACGCTCAGTAAGTGGGTAAAGAAAAACCCAGAACTATCTAGTCTCTATCTTCCAATCGGAAGTAAAAATATGCCATATTTCTCTGCAACCGATATTGAAAACATTCGAGCAATTAAAAATTTGCCAGTTCACTCAGATGAGACAATTCTTCAAGATTTTCTCGATTTTATTGATGAAAATGCATTAACTTATTCATTTAAATTGAACTTTATGCTCTGCATGTTTGCTCTTGCTGACACCGAAGGTGAAGTTAACATTGACTCACTCATCGATAGGTATAGTTCCTTCTATCTCGATAGACTAGATAGAAATCTACCTGTTGATCGTAAAGGGTGTGTCTTTGATTACGATTACTTAAATGATAAAATAAAAATGAAACGTAGCATTCTATCAAATCCTTTTGAGAAGTTTGAAAGAAAACGATTTGTCTATTATAGTTCTGATTTGAATCTTTTATCTTTCAATCCAACCTTGTGGAGTCAATTATCTGATGAGATAAAGAATGAAGTAGTGGAAAAAGAAACTAAATTCTTAGAAAATTATTATAAAGACTTAGGAGGTCTATGATGGATTTTGTTGATTATTGGGATACAACCCATAAAAAACACTCTGATGAATCTATAACTTATGACAACTGGTTAGACAAATATCAGTGCATTTTACATAACTGCTCCACGAATGTCCTAGATTTAGGTTGTGGAACCGGTAATGACACTCTTTATTTAGTGGAACGCGGTTTTAAAGTAATTGCCTGTGACTACTCTAAGGTTGCTCTTGATATTCTTAAAAAGAATATCTCGAGTGCAGAAACAAAACTAATAGACATTTCAGGGCCTTTACCATTTAACGACAGTTCTTTTGATGTCATTGTCGCTGATCTATCTCTTCATTATTTTGATGATGAAACCACAAAAAAGATTATGAAGGAGATAAGAAGAATCCTTAGCCCAAATGGTTATTTACTTGCTAGGGTAAACTCCACAAAAGACACAAATTTTGGAGCGGGACAAGGAGTAAAACTTGACCAGAATTATTACTACGTAGATGGATATAATAAACGTTTCTTTACAATTGAAGACGCTATAAATTACTTCTCGTTAATTGGAGAGTGTCAGGTAGTGGAAGCGGATATGAACCGCTACGAAAAACCAAAAAAGGTCTTAGAAATTTCTGCTACTAAAAAATAGACATTGATTTTAATAAAAAAGACGAACACTTAAGTTCGTTTTTTTGATGGTGCGCGAGATGAGACTTGAACTCACACGGGAATTCCCATACGCCCCTCAAACGTACGCGTCTACCAATTCCGCCACTCGCGCAATTTCAGTATTTATAATTTACTCTTTTTGTACCTCATTTTCAATATTAGAATTATCGGGATTTTTAACTCTCTTCGTGTTTGTTTTATAGAGAATATATTTTCTTGTGTAATAATTCCAAACCGCTCCAAAGACGGTTTTGATGACAAAACAAAGTAAATATAACCAGAATTCTGCATCGATCCAGAACCTCGTTGTAAAGATGCCGCTTATATTGAAATTTGCTATATCGTAACCCGAGGTTATTCTCACTATGTATTGAGATAAAACCATCACTCCTTCGGATATTAAAAGAGCGACAAAAGCAAGAAGAAGGAATTTCACCACAAACAAACCAGTTTTACTCTCTTTTTTCTTTTTATCGGTATTGTCTTTATAAACCCAAAAGGTCGATATTACATAGTTAAGTGTGGCACCGACAAGGAATCCAGCAAAAGTGGCGATGATATTTGCCCATACTGTATCAATGTTTCGACAAATAAACAAAAATAGTTCGCATACTAGATAATCAATAATTGCACAACTGAGTCCAGTAATGGCGAATCGACCTAACTCTCGGCCAAATTTACTCTTACTTTTTTCTGTTTTCTCTGCCATTTTATTTTTGTTGCTTCTTTTTGTATTTCTTTTTGTCTTTCCTATCCCAAATAAAGAAGATAAGCCAACCTATAAAGAATATAAGTGCTATGGTTCCAACGATAATAACAATCCACCACCATTGGAAGCTAAGAGAAGTGGAAAATGGGACATCTGAATCGTCATCAATACTATCTGCTGCAACCTCTGCATAAAAAACATCGACATTTCTTTCAGCGTCTTCAAAATATGCATCGTTTTTATCTTCTATGTCGAAATCAAGATCAATTTCTATTGCCTCTTGATAAGTGCATTCAACTCTTTCACTAACCTCTGGTATATACTCCTCTACATAGGTTTCCTTTAATCCACCTACACTTGCTAGTGCCGCTAAAAGACATATAGATAAAATAGCTAGTTTTTTACTTCTCATAATTCACACCATTAGAATATTATAATGACTAATCAAAATTATTTTAATAATTTTTTAAAAAGCATATAATTTTAGGTGAGGTAAATAATCATGAGACAAATTTTAGTAGAAACAAGTGCAAGGCACATTCATGTTACTGAAGAACAATTTAAAATTTTATGTGGTGAAGATGCTAACATCGAAGTCAGAGCATATCTTTCTCAGCCTGGTCAATATGTCAGCACCACAAGACTTGATGTCGCGGGACCAAAGAGCACCATCAAGAATGTGTCCATTCTTGGACCATACAGAGATGCCGCTCAAGTGGAAATCAGTGCCACTGATGCAAGAGCCTTAGGCGTTCCCGCCATCATTAGAGAATCAGGTGATATCAAAGGTAGTGCTCCAATTAAACTCGTTGGACCATGTGGAGAATTAGATCTTACAGAGGGTTGCATTGTGGCAAAGCGTCATGTTCATATGACCCCTGCAGATGCTGAAGAGTTTGGTTGCAAAAACGGAGATATTGTCTCGATCAAATTAACCACACCAAATAGATCAATCATCTTTGGAGATTGTGTTGTCAGAGTGAAAGATACATTTGCTCTTGCCTGCCACATCGATACAGATGAAGCAAATGCCGCTGGACTTTGTGATGTCAGTGGTGAAGTTTATGGTGAGCTCATTAAAGATTAACTTGAAGCTTACTAAACGTTTACATATAATAGTTTCATAACTTATCAAGAATCTGTGAATGGAAGTGAAAAATCACAGTAGCAACTC
>JAJQAP010000072.1 GCA_021203745.1 Coprobacillus sp. | reverse complement strand
GGATAACGCTTGCCACCTACGTATTACCGCGGCTGCTGGCACGTAGTTAGCCGTGACTTTCTGGTAAGGTACCGTCACTCCCCACCGCATTTCCTCGATGGGGCATTCGTCCCCTACAACAGAGCTTTACAACCCAGAGGGCCTTCATCGCTCACGCGGCGTTGCTCGGTCAGGGTTTCCCCCATTGCCGAAAACTCCTTACTGCTGCCTCCCGTAGGAGTATGGACCGTGTCTCAGTTCCATTGTGGCCGATCAACCTCTCAGTTCGGCTACGCATCTTCGCCTGGGTAGGCCATTATCCCACCTACTAGCTAATGCGCCGCAGGCTCATCTTCCAGTGAGGGCAGAACCCCCTTTCAAACCTCCGCGATGCCGCGGTGGTTGTTATCCGGTATTAGCCAAAGTTTCCTCTGGGTATCCCAATCTGGAAGGCAGATTGCCTACGTGTTACTCACCCGTTCGCCACTAGGGTGCAAGCACCCCCGTTCGACTTGCATGTATTAGGCACGCCGCCAGCGTTCATCCTGAGCCAGGATCAAACTCTCAAATTTGTATTCTAGTTCTTATTATCTGGTTATTGTTATAAACTTCATCATATTAAAATGATGGAATTGACGTTTGCTGTTCCGTACATCTGTTTAGTTTTCAAAGATCTCTCGGTATGCCTTTACTTACATATATTATATGTAAATAAAATTAGTCTCTCGACCGCATACTAGATAATAATATACTTATCACAGTATATTGTCAAACACATTTTTAAATATTTTTTATTTATCTAAAAATGTCTTTTCTGACCCTTTTAAGGGTGTAGTTATATTATATATATAATATATAGTAAGTAAAAGAAAAAAATCACACGAGGTGATTTTCTTCATAATGTCTATATATTTTTATTATTTATCTACGTCTTCCAAAGATCCTTAAAAGGAATTGTAAGAGGTATATAAAGACACATATATAATCGGTATAGAGAATAAAGGCTAGATAGAAAGACATACTCCCTGTGGCGTTACCTTGGTTAACGATTCTTTTTACCCTGTTTATATCTACGAGTGATATAAGCATCATGGCCACAAATAGGACCGCCATAAGGATGGTATAGGTTGTATAGTAGGCTTCCCAACTACCAAATATGGCAATAAACATGGCAACTAGTCCAATGATAAGACCGCCAACTATTAGTCCCATCGCACATGTTCCCACTCCTCTTTCAAATCGTCCTTTACCGATTGCGGAGATACCCGCCATTAAAAGGAAGATAAGCGCGGTAAAACCAAAGGTTATACCAAGGACTTCCCAGTCAATCCAGGCGGTAAATGAGGATAGCATCAAGCCCATCACAACAGCATAGACAATAGCAAGAACATTTGTTCTCATCGCTCTTCCTCGTCTTACTGACCTATTAATCATAAAGCAAAGGACGAGTTGCACAATAGCAGAGACTACGAGAACACCAATCATCCATCCGTTAGCGGCATTAGGGTTAGTAAGAGACCAACTATAAAAGCCATATCCCACAAGTAAAGAGACACCCGCACTAATTAAAAGGAGGATAAACATGTAAAGGAAAATCTTAGCCATCGTATAGGTGGTTTCTGAGACTGTCCTCTTATTTTGTTTTAAGGCATAGTCATTATCGATTACATTGTCGTTTTTTAAATTACCATTTTCATCGTAGTCTCTTGGGCTAGGCATAGGCATACCTCCTAAATGATATTATCTAAAAGGGCTTCGTAGGACTCAATTTTAAGAGACGCTCCTCCTACAAGTGCACCATCGACATCTTCACACTCGAGATATTCACGGATGTTTTCTGGTTTGACTGATCCTCCATAAAGGATACGGATGTCTTCACTTACATCCCCAAAGAGGTCATGTAAGAGTCCTCTAATATACTTACATACATCCTCAGCAATTTCGCTTGAGGCATTTTTACCTGTACCTATTGACCAAACTGGTTCATAGGCAATAACAATATTTTTAGCATCCTCGGAGTTAATATCTAGTAAACCCACTTGTATTTGACGCTTAATTATTTCTTTGGTGATTCCTGTTTCAAATTCTTGAAGGGTTTCACCAACACAGTATAGGGGTCTCATTCCTTTCGAGATGAGGTATTTAATCTTTAGATTACACTTCTCATCGGTTTCATTATCATAGGTGCTTCGTTCACTGTGGCCCACAAGAGACCAAGTGATACCTTCTTCAAGAAGCATATCAGCAGATATTTCTCCAGTAAAGGCACCACTTTCTTTGTAGTGGACGTTTTGAGCGCACACTATCATATCTTTAGAGGCATACTGCTTTACAGTATGTAAAGATAGATAGGTAGGAGCCACACCAATATCGATATTATTTGCGCTAGCTTTTTCTACCGTTTTGGTCGCCGAAAGAGCAAACTCTTTAGCTTCGCTATTGAGTTTATTCATCTTCCAGTTGCCCATTAATAATTTACGTCTCATGGTTTATCTCACAATATCAATTCCAGGGAGATGACCATCGTTTTCAATCATCTCAAGAGACGCTCCGCCACCTGTTGAGACATGAGAGAAGTCATCAGAATAACCAAACTGTTTAATGGCTGCAGCGCTATCACCACCGCCACACACTGTAAAGGCATCAGGAATTTCTTTTACTGCTTCGCAGATTGCAATTGTGCCTTTTTGGAATGCATCTTGCTCAAAGACTCCAAGTGGTCCATTCCAGAACACCATCTTTGCGCCTTTAACAACCTCAGAATACTCTTTAATAGTTTCAGGACCAACATCAAGTCCTTGATAGCCATCAGGGATCTGATCAGATGGAACTGTCTTTTTATCGGTCCAATCTTCAAAGCCATTAGCCACCACACTATCCCTAGGTAGTAAGATTCTACCTTTTGCTTCTTCTAAGCATTTTCTTGCGTAGTCTAGTTGATCATCTTCCACTGGGGAGTTACCAGTTTTACCACCTTGGGCTTTAATGAAGGTATAGGCCATGGCGCCACCAATTAAGATCTTATCGCACTTCTTTAAAAGTGAATCGATAACTTTGATCTTATCGGAGACTTTAAAACCACCTAAGATTGCTACATATGGACGATCACTATCGCTAACATCAACGCATCGAGTTAGGGCGGAGACTTCTTTTTCCACAAGATAACCGATAGCCACTGGTTTACCCTCTTCTTTTAAGATAGAAGGAATACCATATGTCGAAGCATGGGCTCTATGAGCGCTTCCAAAGGCATCCATAACATAGAGATCTGCGAGATCTGCCCAGATTTTTGCAATCTCGGGATCATTCTTTTCTTCACCTTTTTCATAACGGGTGTTTTGCACTAAAAGAACACCACCGTCTTTTAAATTTTTAACCTTTTCTTCTAGTTCAGGACCTCTTGTTACTGGACAGAAATCTACTGGTTGACCAAGTAGTTCTCCTAATCTCACTGCAACAGGAGCGAGGTTATTTTTGGCTTTTGCCGCTTCAATCTCTTCATCAGAGAGTTTATAAGAAATCTTTCCTAGGTGAGAGAGTAAGACAAGTCTAGCACCTTTACCAATGAGTTCTTGTAAGGTTGGGAGAGCAGCGACAATACGATTATCATCTCTAATTTCTCCTCCCTTTAATGGGACATTAAAGTCCACTCTTACAACAGCGACTTTACCTTTAATATCTTTTAAATCTTTAACAGTTAACATATAACTTTTCCTCCAAAAAATCAGTGCCTCCCAATAGTCTCGAAAGGCACTGATTAACTTTTAATGTTTATTAATATTAGTCAACGCCAAGGACATGGGCCATTACTTTGGCAAGTCTCACATATTGGCAGGTATATGAATATTCATTATCGTACCAAGAGACCACTTTGACGTGCTGAGTGCCATCTGGGTCATCAAAGACCACTGTTTGAGTGGCATCAAAGATTGATCCATGAGTATTTCCGATGATATCGGAAGAAACGATTTCTTCTTCAGTGTAATCAAGGACATCTTTGAGGTATGTTTCACTAGCTTTCTTCATGGCAGCGTTGATTTCCTCAACAGTTGTCTTCTTCTTTAAGACAAGGGAGAGATCAACAAGGGATCCATCGATAACAGGGACGCGGATTGCGCCTCCCTTAAGGACACCTTTGAGTTCAGGAATAACGAGGTTAATAGCTTTTGCCGCACCAGTAGAAGTTGGAACGATGTTAGCAGCTGCTGCTCTACCTCTTCTTAGATTACCTTTTTTAGCAAGGTCAAGGGTTGTTTGATCGTTTGTATATGCGTGAACTGTGGTCATAAAGCCGCCTTGAATTCCATATTCATTGCAAAGAACTTTACAAACTGGAGCAAGGCAGTTGGTTGTGCAGGATGCACCAGAGATAACAGTCATCTCTTTGGTTAACTCTTTATCGTTAACACCAAAGACAAATGTTGGAGTCTCACTGTCGCTTGGAGCGGAGATAATAACACCTTTAGCACCATTATCGATATGTACTTGAGCATCGGCCTTTCCTTTAAAACGACCTGTACATTCTAGAATGATGTCGGCGCCGTAATCACCCCAATTGAGTTCTTTTGGATCGGCTTTACCGAGCACAGGAATTTTCTTTCCGTTAAAAATGATACTATTTGTCTCTTTGTCTGCGGAGATGTTGTCTTTCTCCCAGCCACGATGAGTCGTATCGTACTTGAGTAGATAAGCTAATGTTTCAGCGTCAACAAGGTCGTTAATCGCAACGACTTCAAAATCGCCAGTCTCATAAGCTCGTCTAAAGGCTAGACGACCAATACGTCCAAAGC
This sequence comes from Coprobacillus sp., assembly GCA_021203745.1. Taxonomy (GTDB): domain Bacteria; phylum Bacillota_I; class Bacilli_A; order RFN20; family CAG-826; genus JAJQAP01. Next base: position 6,137 of record JAJQAP010000072.1, on the reverse strand, counting down.
CGTTAATGGCAATTCTTATTTTTGACATTTTAAAATGCCTCCTTTTTAATGCACTTCTATTTTAATACATAATTTTTTTTCTTTAAAGAAAAATGAATGATAAAAACTCGACTGTGTCCTTAAACTATCACATCAATTCCTTCAAAGAGATAAGATAAGGAGATGTTTAAGGCACCACATATTTGGTTAAGGATTAAAACTGTAGGGTTTCTTCTTCCTTTTTCTAAATCGCAGAGATAATTACGATTAATGCCCGCCTCAATTGATAAATCAAGGATTGATAAACCCTTTTGTTTTCTTAAAAACCTTACTCTTTTTCCTAAGATTTCTAAAAATGTACTATTTCTCTCCATATGATAACCTCGTATATAAATCGTGTATTTTTTTAAATAACTTGCTAATTGTAGACCTAGACACATTTATGTCGAGTTTTTCACTCATTAGCTTTGCTAAATCTGACATCGATGCCGTTTCATTTTCTTGCCTTAACTGACATAAAAGCCTGACTTTTTCGTTAGAGATGTTATTTATACCTAGTTCTTTATCGATTAATTCAATCTCATGGAGTTGAATTGCTCCTGTTTCCATACTCTTTTTCATGTTAGCCACATCGAAGTTTGTAAGTCTATTCGTGGAGTTAAAAAGATCTCTATCCACACGGACATCTTCAAACTCGAGACATGAGGAGACCGCGCCGACGACAATTAAAAAGTTCGATATTTGTTCACTCTTTTTGAAATAGATCACAAATTTGCCCCTACGTTCTATCACTTTTGCGGACAAATTAGCCCCTTTAAACTTTGAAAGAAGTTTTAAAAACCACTTGGCAAAGTTCTCATCGTTGACCACGATTTCAAGATGATAGTTACTTGTGCTTGGGGAGTTAACAGAACCTGAGGCTAAAAAAGAACCCGCAAGATATCCGCAAATTGTGTCATCATTATAGGCAATATCTCTAGAAATCTTGCGTTCTAAAAGGTCTACTTGTAAATCGCTAAGTATTTCATCGACTTTTTCCGTTATTTGAAGCTGATAAACTGTCTGTAATTTACCAAAACTCTTTCTTTTCTCATACACCATGTGGCAATCAATATGGTACAAAGAGGTAAACTGCTCATACAAAAACCTTGCAGTTTTTCCGTTGGTGGTTTTAAGTAACACCATTTGCCCATTTGAAGTAATAACTAACTCTCCAGAAATATGAACAAAAGCACTCAAAAGTGCTTTAACTCTAGGTATTGATTCATATGTATTTGTGGCGATTTCGTCTTTTACTTTTTGTGTAAATGAGTAATTTTCTTCAGGCATATCTAAATTATACACTGAAAAGTGTAATTTTTATATCTATTTCTTTAACCTTGAAACGATTGTTTTAACCGCTTCAGTGGCGTCAATCTCTGCTATATATATCTGTCTTGTTAATCTCTCGGTTATATCACCAATAGCAAAGAGATTTGCTACTTTTGTTTCTCTAGTCTTTTCATCAATTGGGAAAGTCCCACTTTCATTTAAACATCCATCGATTTTGACAAATTGAGAATTAGGGATTTGACCAACGAGGGGGAATAAGCCCGAAACATTAAGAGTTTTAAGTTCTCCTGTTTCGGCATTTTTTATGACAATGCCTTCCACTTCGCTTTCCCCAAGAATTTCTATGCAATTATATGGGGTTAAGATCTCAACGTTAGGGATTTCTTTAACTTCTTTGACTAAATAGTCAAAACCTCTAAATTCATTTCTTCGGTGGATAAGATAAAGATGATTAACAAGAGTGGCTAAATGAATGGTTTCTTTTAAGGCAACATTACCGCCACCGATGACAGCGACATCTTCACCTTTAAAGAAATGACCATCGCATAAAGAACAGTATGATATTCCATGTCCTAAAAACTCTTTTTCTTTATCTAAACCGATTAATCTATTAACTGTACCAGAGGCGATAATGACCGTTTTTGCCCGGTACGTCTTATCGTTTTCTGTAACTAAAGTAAATATATCATCCTCTTTTGTTAATGATGTTGCTCCTTCGAAGCGGATATCCACTCCTTCAAGGGTAGCATCATCATAAAGCTTCATTGCAAGTTCAGGACCATTGATCTTTTTGATCCCTGGATAGTTATCTACTTCTGGAGCAATATTGACTTTACCTCCAGGAACATCTTTTTCAAAAAGGAGGTAAGATAGTCGTGCCTTTTGGAGTTCACGAGCAGCTCTGAGTCCTCCTGGACCCGCCCCAATAACTAAACAATCATATAACTCTGACATACTAGATTATATTCTTTAATTCCTTGTAGTTTTTAATGGTGTAAGGATGACAAAGAGTTTGGTCGTAATCTCTTGGTCCCCAGTTTGCGTGGCAGAAATCCACACCTGCAGCAATAGATGTTTGATAATCTTGAGGACTATCGCCAATATATAAGACTCTCTTTTTATCGTGATAATCGAGTCTATCTAAACAAGTCACAATTCCTTGAGGTTTTGGTTTTCTTTCTGTTATATCTTGATACCCTACAATTGTGTCTACATAATCATAGATTCCTATTTGCTTTAAACACTTTTCACTTAGTTCATGACGCTTATTAGTAAAGATAGCAATCTTTACTCCTTTATCATGGAGATATTTAATTGTCTCCACTGTATTTGGATAAGCCTTAACACTATCATAGAGTCCCTCGCTATAGGTATAGAATTCTTGAGCTAGTGCTTCTGTATCTTCTTTAGGGAATTCTTCTTTTATAACATCTCTTAACTGTGGTCCAGAGAAAGAGTATAACTTCTTATCTGAAGGCACTATCCCATTGTTGTGGAGTTCATATAGATGCTTATAAGACTCTAATACTAGATCATCAGTATTTGCGAGTGTTCCATCTAAATCAAAAATACAGACATTATAACGGGCAACACTATTAGAGGCGTCTTCATTATTATAAGAGAAGCACATTAAGAGGATTGGTATAACGTCAAGAATAAGTAGTGCCACTCCTAAAATGAGTAAAATTATACCAACTGTATAACCACTATAAACAAGGGTGGCTTCACTTGGATATACCGCAACAAGTGAGATACCAGTAATTAATAATACTAACCCACAAATAGAAAACACTAATGTGGATATAAATGATGTTTTAAAGGTATTTTTATTTAAACACAATGTTCCTTTATTTCTTCGATAAAGGATTCGTATCGTATGATTAACAACAATTAATAATACACCTATTGCCACAAATAATATTGACCAAACCCAAGACCAATAACCGCTTGATCCCATATTATATCTTGAGGCTCTTAATGGCTCCATAAAGGTTCTTACGAGTCCATAGAAGATTATGTAAGATATCGCTAAGTCTCCATTTTCTAGATACTTCCTAAGTTTTTTACCAAAGAGATCCATAATAAGGAAATAACCCGCAACATTAACCACCCCTTCAACAAAGAAGAGGGGCACTCTTATCATGCCTTCCGCTACCCCATACTCCATATTCTTTACGACGATTGTGGGTAGCCAGCTCCAGTAAGAGGCATTAACTGTATTACCATAGACTTCGAGGTTAAAGAAGTTACCCCATCGACCAATGGCTTGAGCTAAAAGGATACAAGGGACAACAAAGTCCATCATTACTAAAAGTGATACTTCAGGTTTTTTTCGATGCATGAGCCAAAACCACAACGCTCCAAAACCAATACCAAAGATAACTCCCCAGATAACAGTAAGGCCACCATTCCAAATAGCGATGATATTGGAAAAACCTGTTCCTTTATAATCTTGCCAGTTACCAACAACATATCCCACTCTTGCACCAACTATACCCATAATAAAACCGACGATAAAGGTTCCATCTAGTTCGTTATGCTTCCCATAATGGACATAGTAGTGATGGTCGCATAAGGCATAAACATATAAGGCTCCAATAAGGATAAAGATAGCATAGAAAGCAATGGAGGATGATTCGTTAGGAGTGGTCCAACCACTAGAGAAGGATATACCATTAATTAATGGATATTCTAGCCATGGGGCGTAGCCTTCACTCATGATAAACATAAAGACAATAGCTACCCAGAAAGAAATCATCATCACTCTATATAACCATTGATTAAGTTTAATCGGCATAAGTTTTCCATAAAAATGGAAAAAGAATGTTGCAAAAAAGACACAAACACCAAGGGCAAAGATAAAAGAACCAAAGATAGCGGCGAGCCAATAATACCAAGATACTTCTTCTACTATTCCCATTGCGGGGTAGCAACATAACATCCCTGCGGTAAAGATTAGGGATATAATGACACTGATAATTCCAGCGTTAGTTAAAGGCTTTTTCCAGTCTGTTCTATTTTCTCTATGAGTTTTTGTAAATCTTTTTGCGTATACACAAAGAAGAATTGCTCCGACAAGAGCAATAAGTACTAATATAAGAGCGATAATTCCACTTGTTGACATAATGCTTTTATTATACCTGAAATTGTCTTAATGACAATTTACTTTTTTGCTAGGACAGGAATAAGGGCTTTTCCTGTATAAGAGGCTTCACATTTTGCCACTTGCTCAGGAGTGCCTGTTACAACAACTCTCCCTCCTAGGTCTCCTCCTTCTGGACCAAGATCAATCACATAGTCCGCACTCTTTATAACATCTAAGTTATGTTCAATAACAATAACAGTATCACCATGATTGACAAGATTATTTAAGACGTTTAATAGTTTTTTAACATCATCAGGATGTAATCCAGTTGTAGGTTCATCAAGAATATAGACAGTTTTACCTGTTGGTCTTCTTTCTAGTTCATAGGCGAGTTTAACACGCTGGGCTTCTCCGCCTGACAAGGTGGTTGCAGGTTGTCCAAGTTTAATATAACCGAGTCCTACATCATAGAGGGTTTTGAGTTTTCGATAAACTCTAGGTCTATCTTTAAAGACTTCTAGCGCTTCATCCACAGTTAACTCTAAAACTTGATAGATATTTAGTCCTTTATAGGTTACCATTAGTGTTTCATCGTTGTAGCGTTTACCTCCACATGACTCACATCTTACATAGACATCTGGTAAAAAGTTCATCGATATACGAGTTACTCCCGCCCCTTGACAGGTCTCACATCTTCCCCCAACAACATTAAAGGAGAATCTTCCCTTATCATAGCCCCTTGCTTTTGCTTCAATGGTGGAGGCAAAGACATCTCTTATATCATCAAAGACTTTAACATATGTTGCGGGGTTAGATCTAGGAGTTCTTCCAATTGGTTCTTGTGAGACATCAACGACTTTATCGATATTCTCTAATCCCTCAATCGCCTTTACTTTTCCAGGCATTTCATTTGTGTGGTATAACTCTTTTCTTAAATAGGTAAAAAGAGTTTGGTTAATAAGTGAGGATTTACCACTTCCAGAGACTCCTGTTACTACAGTAAAGGTTCCAAGTGGAATATTGACATTTATCTTTTTAAGGTTATTACACTCCGCGCCAATAATCTTTAGGTATTTACCATTACCTTTTCTTCTCTTTTCAGGAATAGGGACAAACATCTCTCCAGATAGATATTTACCAGTAAGAGAGTTTTTATTATGAATGATATCATCCACACTACCTTGGGCTACTACCTCTCCCCCATGATCTCCTGCTGCGGGTCCTAGATCTACAATATGATCAGCACTTCTTATTATTTCTTCATCATGCTCCACCACAATTAAAGTATTACCTAGACTGACCATATCTTTTAAGGTCTTAATTAGTTTTTGACTATCTCTTTGATGGAGACCAATTGAAGGTTCATCAAGGACATATAAAACACCAGATAATCTAGAACCAATCTGAGTGGATAGTCTTATTCTTTGCGCTTCACCACCAGATAGTGTAGAGCTCATTCTAGAGAGTGTTAAATATTCTAGACCTACGTCTATTAAAAATTGGGTCCTATTCTCTATTTCATTTAAGACTAGAGTCGCTATTTCTAGTTGAGTGGGATTTAAGATATCTCTTAGATGTTTAATCCATTTATTTAAGTCTTTAATTTGAAGACAAGTTGCCTCGTATATATTTAATCCATCAATCTTAATCGCTAGAGCGGCTTCTGATAGTCTTGACCCGTGACAAGTTGTACATTCTCTTTCAGATAGAAATGATTCGTAGTACTCTCTCATCCAATCAG
>JAJQAP010000068.1:8868-11393 GCA_021203745.1 Coprobacillus sp. | reverse complement strand
ATACCACCCATAATTTTGCACTTAGTTAATAAATTAACTATTACTATTGAATTATTACTATTTACACAATAAAATTAAAAAGATTAGAAAAGGGAAGAAATGATAGATAATATTCCTTCAATTAAAGTTGGCATCATCGCTGTTAGTAGGGACTGTTTTCCTGAATCTTTAAGTGTGAAAAGAAGACGTGCTTTAATTAGTGCCTATAAAGAGAAATACGATATTAACGATATATATGAATGTCCGATCTGTATAGTTGAGAGTGAGATACATATGGAAAAGGCTTTGCAAGACATCATAGATCATGGTTGCAATGCCTTATGTATATATCTAGGTAACTTTGGTCCTGAAATCAGTGAAACAATGCTTGCTCAAGAGTTTAATAGAAGAACAAAGGGTGCCGTTATGATGATAGGGGCCGCAGAAGAATCCTATACCGATCTCATTGATGGAAGAGGTGATGCCTACTGCGGGATGCTAAACTGCTCCTATAATCTTAATTTAAGAAACCTAAATGTCTATATTCCTGAAAAACCTATTGGAGATGCAAGTGAATGCGCCACGATGATTCACGAGTTTATCCCAATTGCTCGAGCAATTGAGGGACTAGCAAATCTTAAGATTATAACCTTTGGTCCAAGACCATCAAACTTCTTTGCGTGTAACGCTCCAGTAAAACGGTTATTTGATTTAGGGGTGGAGATAGAAGAAAACTCTGAACTAGACCTTTTTGAAGCCTATAAAAACCACGAAAATGATAAACGTATTGAAGAAACTGTTAAAGATATGGAAAAAGAGTTAGGTAAAGGCAATCAAAAACCCGAAGTCTTACATGACCTTGCTCAATATGAATTAACACTTCTAGACTGGATAGATACCCATAAAGGAAGTAAGAAGTATGTGAGTATCGCCGCTAAATGCTGGCCAGCTTTCCAGACCCAGTTTAAGTTTGTCCCTTGCTATGTTAACTCGCGCCTTGCTAGACGAGGAATACCTGTAGGATGCGAGGTTGATGTCTATGGTTGTCTCTCTGAATATATTGGAGTGTGTATCTCAGGAGAAGATACAACCTTACTCGATATCAATAATACAGTGCCAAAAGATTTATATGAGAAAGATGTTAAAGGCAAATATAACTACCGTAACGATGAACTCTTTATGGGTTTCCACTGCGGCAATACATGTTCATTAAGACTTAAAGAACCTTATATGAACTATCAAAGAATTATGTCTAGGTCTTTACCTAAAGAGGTCACAAACGGAACATTAGAAGGTGACTTTAAAGAGAGTAAAGTGACAATCTATAGATTACAAGGAACTGCGGATGACCATCTTTATGCCTATGCATGCGAAGGAGAAATCCTTCCAGTTAAAACCTATTCATTTGGTTGTATCGGTGTCTTTGCTATCAGAGAAATGTCACGTTTTTATAGATACGTATTAATAGATAAAGCTTTCCCTCATCACACCGCTGTGGCTTTCTCTCATATTGGAAAATCATTATTTAACGTCTATAAATTATTAGGAGTGGAGTTTATTGGCTATAATCAGCCATCTTCCTTACCATATCCTAATGAAAACCCATTTAAGGAGTAAATAATATGTATTTAGGTATTGAGCTAGGATCAACAAGAGTTAAAGGTGTCTTAATCGACGATGATAGCGCTGAGGTTAAGTCTTTTCATACTCATACATGGCACGATAAAAAACTTGTAAATAATATTTATACATACGACGAACAAGATATACACGAGGCAATCCTCGATGTTGTTAGACCACTTGTTAAAGACGCAAACGGAGAGATTTGTGCTCTTGGTGTCTCTGGGATGATGCATGGACTCGTAGCCCTAGATAAAAATGGAGAGCTACTTACTAACATTAGAACCTGGAAAAGTACAAATGCCGAACCCGCGGCAAAAGAATTATCGGAAGCTTTTGGGATTAATATTCCCGAGCGTTGGTCAATTGCTCATTTATATCAAGCAATCCTTGATGATGAACCATTTGTTCCATATATCGCTCACATTACCACCATCGCGGGTTATGTCACTTATAAATTAACCGGCAAGTTTACCCTTGGTATTGGTGATGCCTCAGGTGTATTCCCTGTCGACTATAAAACCGCAAATTACAATAAAAAGATCCTTCATGAATTTGAAGACTTAATTGAGGAAAGACATCTCCCGTGGAAACTAAAAAATATCCTTCCTAAAATTGATATATGCACAAAATACGCTGGTCATGTAACACCAGAGGGTTCTAAATACCTCGATTTCCTTGTCGCTCCAAAAACACCAGTGGTTCCTCCTGAAGGAGACGCGACAACTGGGATGGTAGTGACTAACACCATTAAACCATATCATGGTTCGATAAGCGCGGGTACCTCTGCTTTCTTAATGCTTACATTACCTAAACCATTAGATCACGTTTATCCAATTGTGGACTATGTCATGAGTCCAACAGATAGACCTGTGATGATGATTCATTCTAATGAATGCTGCTCCTTAATCGATGAGTTTGTGGAT
>JAJQAP010000068.1:0-8768 GCA_021203745.1 Coprobacillus sp. | reverse complement strand
GGTGGTTATTTTAATACGATAACAACCGGACAAAAAGCCGCCACTCTTGCTATCGATTACCCTGTTAAACTTACAGAGGCTACAGATGAAGGTGGAGCGCTTGGAATGGCGCTTCTAACCGCATATTGCGACTTATCTCATTATAAAGAGTTTAAAAAGAGTCATATGAGTTTAAATCGATACCTCGATAAGATGTTTAAACCATATGAGAAAAAGGATGCCGATCTCACAACAAAAGAAAGAAACATGTTTAAAAAATTTATCGGAAAATAAAAAGGGGAAATCAAATGCTAGAAGAATTAAAAGCAGAAGTTTTACGTGCACATCAAGAGTTTGTGAAAAAAGGTCTTGTTACTTTGACCTGGGGTAACTGCTCCGCTATAGATAGAGAAAGAGGACTCGTCGTCATTAAACCAAGTGGGGTAGATTATGATAAACTCGTCCTTAGAGATTTAGTGGTTGTCGATTTAAATGGTAAGGTAGTGGAAGGAAAACTCATTCCTTCAAGTGACACCGCGACGCATCTCTATATTTATAAGCACTTCCCAAATGTTAAGTCTATTATCCATACACATTCGACATATGCTACATCATGGGCTCAATCAGGACTTGACTTACCATTATATGGAACGACACATGCTGATGCTTTTAATGGTCCTATCCCTAATACAAGAAACCTCACAGATGAAGAGGTAAAAGGTAATTATGAATTAAATACAGGGAAAGTAATCGTTGAGACTTTTGAAGAAAGAAATCTCGATTACACTGCAATTCCTGGAGTATTAGTGAGAAATCACGGACCTTTTGTTTGGGGACCGAGTGTTAACGACGCTCTTGAAAACGCCATTACATTAGAGACAATTTCTAAGATGGCGGTCTTAACGAGAATCATAAATCCTGAGGCTCCAACCGCTCCAGAATCTCTTCTTGAAAAACACTACAAGAGAAAACATGGAAAAGATGCCTACTATGGGCAAAAGAAAAAGGATGAATAACCCTACAAATTTATAGAGTAAGAAAAAAAGTAGAAGGTTTTTCTACTTTTTTTATATCTCAAACTCATCGTCAAGATGCTCTCTTGCAACAGATAACATCAACTTAATTCTATTTTCCTGATTGACTCTTGTCGCACTTGGATCGTAGTCGATTGCCACAATATTAGCTTCAGGATGTTCTTGTTTAATCTTTTTCATTACACCCTTACCGCATATATGGTTAGGTAAACATCCAAATGGTTGGGCACAGACGATATTTTTATACCCCATCTCGACAAGTTCCACCATTTCAGCGGTTAATAACCATCCTTCACCCATCTTTGTCCCTCTATCGAGAATGCCTTCGTTTTTATCTTTTGTTTCTTTGAAGGGATTCATAGGAGTGATTGATGTGTATTTTTTAATACTCTTGATTAAGAGATTCTCTCTTCTTGCGATGTAGTGGATAACAAACTTATTCACCATGGAAGCAATTCGTTTACCCCCATATATAAGGTGGTCATACACTCCGTTATAGCAGCAGTAGTTAATAAAACCGCAAAGTCCTGGCACCATAACCTCCGCTCCTTCACTAACTAGAAACTCTTCTAGATCGTTATTTCCTAGTGCTGCGTATTTAATATAGATTTCTCCAACCACGCCAACTTTAGGTTTAATAACTTTTGTAAGTGGTATTGCGTCAAAATCTTTACAAATATCCCTGACATTTTTCTTTACATATCGCCAAGATGCGCCTTTTTTGTGATTAAACTGGTCTCTTAATATCGCTACCCATTTATCGACGGTCTTTTGTGTGTCACCCTTATTTGTCTCATACGATCTTGTCTTATTTCTTAGATACATAATGAGGTCACCATATACAATCGCCGCACTTAATCTTGTAATTAGAGGAATTGTAAACTGTAAACCTGAATCTCTTTCTAGATTAGAGGCATTTAAACTGACAACTGGGATATATTCATAACCCGCTTTAATTAGAGCCTTACGGAGAAGATGAATATAGTTAGACGCTCTACATCCTCCTCCAGTTTGGGTAATAAGTAAAACAATTTTATGGGTTTCTTCTTTTGGTCTATGGTTTAAGTTATCGATAAATTGACCTGCCACTAATAGGGCGGGATAGCATGTATCATTATGGACATACTTTAATCCTTCAGTAACTACTTCTGGTCCTTTGTTTTTACATATTTCTACGTTATATCCGCAGCTCTTTAAGGCGTCTTCACATATCGCAAAGTGGATATCTAGCATACTAGGAATAAGGATGAGATAATCTTTTCTCATCTCTTTTGTAAAGTGAGGATGGTCGATTTTTACTTCTATATCATCATCGTTATCTAATTCACTCATCTTCTAGTCCCTCCTCCTTTTGTTTTAACGCTTCAAAAAGTGATCTTAATCTAATTCTGACTGTCCCAAGATTAGTTATTTCATCGATTTTAATCTGCGTATATATTTTTCCATTTTTCTCTAGTATTTCTTTTGTTTCATCGCTTGTAATCGCGTCTAGTCCACATCCAAATGAGACAAGTTGAATAAGATTCATATCCTTTTGTTTAATAATGTGTTTTGCCGCAGCGTATAGTCTAGAATGGTAAGTCCATTGATTTAAGACATTCACTCCAAACTTACCTTCTTCATAAGCGATTGATTCTTCGTTAACGATGCCCACTCCAAAAGAAGAGATGAGTTTATCAATACCATGGTTTACCTCTTTATCAACATGGTATGGTCGACCCGCTAAAACGATAATTGGTTTACCCTCTTGACGACACTTATGGATAATCTCTTGTCCTTTATCGTAGAGATCTTTAAGGTGATTATCGTATTCTTGATAAGCTTTACTTGCTGCTTCTTCTATTTCTTTTTTTGTAATATCTTTGTAGTGTTTCTTTAAAATTTGATACATATGAGTTGGGAATCTCTTATGGTCAGAAATATTGATAAAATCAGAGATAAAGGTCACATTTTGTAATGCTTTTACGTTATTTATGATGTTTTCTGGATAGTAAGCCACGATTGGACAGTTATAATGGTTATCCCCTTTATGCTCATCGATATTATAGGTCATACATGGATAGAAGATTGTCTTCTCTCCATCGTTAATTAACTTTTCAATATGTCCATGCACTAACTTTGCGGGGTAGCACACTGTATCAGAGGGAATTGTATGTTGCCCTAATGTATATAGTTTATGACTGGACTGTCCTGAAGTTACCACTTCAAAACCAAGGGAAGTAAAGAATGTATGCCAGAACGGGATTAGTTCATAGTTATTGAGTACCATTGGTAGGGCAATCCTTCCTCTTTTACCCTTTACTGGTTTATAAGAGTCAAGTTTTTTACGTACGTACTCATAAATATTGAGCTCATCTGAACCCGCTTTACCACCTGATGTTGGTTTTTCGCATTGGTTACCAGATATATATTGACGTTTATTGTCGCCAAACGAGTTAATCGATAGATTACATCTATTTTCACAAAGTGGGCATGTAGAGTATCTTACTGTGTGTTTAAAATCTTTTAATTCATCCTGACCTATTATTGATGACTTTTCTAGTTTTAATGATTTCGCGTATAGGGCCGCTCCATAGGCACCCATAAGTCCAGCAATGTTAGGACAGACTACATCTAGACCTAACTCTCTTTCAAATGCTCTTAAAACCGCTTCATTATAGAAAGTACCACCTTGGACAACGACGTGTTTACCAAGCTGTTCGACTGTGGTCGCTCTAATAACTTTATATAATGCGTTTTTAACGACTGAGATAGATAGTCCCGCACTTATATCTTCAATAGTGGCCCCATCTTTTTGTGCTTGTTTTACAGAGGAGTTCATAAAGACTGTACATCTTGAACCTAAATCCACTGGTCTTTTGGCAAATAATCCAATTTTTGCAAACTCTTCGATATCATAACCGAGGGCGTTAGCAAATGTTTGAAGGAATGATCCACATCCTGAAGAACACGCTTCATTTAGAAATATTGAGGATATCACCCCATTTTCCACTTTAAAGCACTTAATATCTTGACCACCGATATCGATAATGAAGTCGACATCCTTTTGGAAGTGCTTTGCCGCTCTAAAATGGGCCATTGTTTCGACGAGCCCCCCATCTAGTGAGAAGGCGTTTTTTACGAGATCTTCTCCATACCCAGTGGAGCAAGCCGCTTTAATATTTATATTTGGATATTTTTCATATAGCTCTGTAAGGATCTCTTTAAAGATACCAACAGGATTTCCTTTGTTGGTGTGATAAGAAGAAAACCTTATATTTAACTCATCATCGATTAAGACAACCTTTAAGGTTGTGGAACCAGAATCTACCCCCATATAAAGAGGACCATCATAACCCTCAAGCGGTAAGGTATCGACATTATCTTTTGCGTGTCTTTCTCTAAACTCATCTAACTCCTTTTGGTCTTTAAATAAAGGTGGCTGATAGTTATAGTTACCACTTGAAGTGTATTGTGTAAATATATCGATTAATTTATCAATTGTATATGTTTCACTTGCACACTGGGCCGCTCCAAATGCCACAAAGTAAAGAGAGTTATCTGGACATATACCCTGTATATGGAGTGATTCATCAAAAGACTTTCTGAGTTCAGGCATAAAGGTAAGAGGACCGCCTAGATATGCTACTTGTCCTTCGATATCTCTACCTTGAGCGAGTCCTCCGATAGTTTGATTAACAACCGCTTTAAAGATAGAAGCGGCAATATCATTTTTTGAAACATTCTGATTGAGAAGTGGTTGAATATCGCTTTTTGCAAAAACACCACATCTTGAAGCGATTGGATAGAGTTTTGTACTTTTCTCTGCAAGTCCATTCATCTCGGATATATCGACATCGAGAAGTGTGGCCATCTGATCAATAAAGGCACCTGTCCCTCCCGCGCAAGATCCGTTCATTCTTACTTCTAACTGGTCTCCTAGGAAGAGTATTTTTGCGTCTTCTCCACCGAGCTCAATCACACAATCCGTTCCTGGAATAAGAATATCCGCGGCAACTTTTGTGGCGTAGACTTCTTGAATAAAATTAATCTTGCAATCATTTGCAATTCCCATTCCCGCGGACCCAGATATTGCAAAAAGAAAATCACTTTCTAGAAGATTACTCTCTTTTAGTGATTTTAAGATTTCAAGGACATTCTCTTTGATGTGGGAGTAGTGCCTTTTATAGTTTTTTGCCACTATTTTCCCATCTTCATCAACGAGAGTGTATTTAATCGTCGTGCTTCCAATGTCTAGTCCTATTCGCATACGCCTATATATTGTAGGCATTTAGAAAAATATTTCAATTTATATTTATAATATAAATAATATTTTTTTATCTCTAAAAAATTATAATCAAAAACTCTCTTATATGTTATAATCACAAAAGGAAATAGTTTATGCCATACTGTAAATATTGTAATGCGAGAATTTCTAAATTTGACACCGATAGGTGCCCTGTTTGTGGTCATGAAAAGCCACTTGAAGGGGTTACTAGTGAAACTATCGATATTACAAGTCAAATCGATATTAATGAATCCGCTAAAGTGCATGGTTATCATTCTCATAAAAGAATGATCTGTTTTATTTATTCTTGCTTTCTTGGTATCTTTGGCGCCCCTCTTTTTTACCTAAAATACATTACCTATGGTCTATGCTGGCTTGTGGTCAATTTAGCCATCTTATTAGGAGCGGGTGTCACCCTTTGGATTAGTTTTAGTTGGATTTATTTTCTTATTGTTTTAATTGTCTTATATATCTTCAATATCCTCTTTGGACTGTTTTACCTGTTTAAGAGCGATTTAAAAGATAAAGATGGAGAGTTTGTACATTGAGACAACGTTACTTTGCCTTATCTATAGATAAGGATCAAATTACTGTCAGTGAAGAAGATGCCCATCATATCCTTCACGTAATGCGAAAGAAAGTTGGAGATGAACTCTTCTTTTCTTATATGGATAAATCATATGTAGGAAGAATTGATTCTGTTAGTCCCTTAAAGATATCTTTAATGTATCAAGAAGAAGAGAATAGAGAATCTCCAGTTGATATAACCCTATATCAATGTTCATTAAAAAAAGATAATAATGAATTTATTATCCAAAAGGCCGTGGAGTTAGGAGTGTCTTCTTTCTATTTTGTAAACTCCTCAAGAGTTATTAATAAATGGAGTAAAGAAGACTTTAATCGAAAAGAAGTAAGATACCAAAAGATTATCAAAGAAGCTAGTGAACAGTCACAAAGATCCTCTTTAATGCGTCTAAACACCCCTATATCAATAAATGATATTGTAAGTTTAGATAGTTCAGACCTTAAGCTCCTCTTTTATGAAAAAGAAGAAGGAAAGACATCAAAACTTATTGACCTATTATCTAATTTAGATAATATTAAATCTATCTCAATACTTGTGGGACCAGAAGGAGGATTTACGAGTGAAGAGGTAGACACTCTTCTAGAAGCGGGTTTTGAATCTGTCTCTTTAGGAAGAAGAATCTTAAGGAGTGAAACTGCGACAATTGCTGCGTTAAGCACACTGAATTTATTTATCGAGAAGTAAGTATGAATATCTATGATTTTTTATCACGTTATAAGAAAAAGAGGACATCTTTTCAAAAAAGTATGGAGTATAAATACTTTATTGATCATCGTCATCTTCTTTTAAGAATGCCAAAATATGCCTTTCTATATGATAGTGATGATAATGAGTTTGATATGATGAGAGCAAATATCATCCTTCGTTCTTTAATAAGTAAAGACATAATCGAAAAGAAAATCGTTGAGATTTCTTCTAGTCTTAAAAAGGAATCTAATGTTCATTCAAAACTCGTTTCCGAGTTAAGAAAATCATTTGTGGACTTACCCTACTACCTTGAGGGTAAAACAAAGATCTATCTCCCTATCTTTAATCGACCATTAAACTATTTCTATTCGAGAGAACCAGAAAAGCTATTAGAACCCCCATATGATAAATTAATGACGGATTTTAACGTCTATCTTGTCGATCCATTTGATACATATGGACCTGAGATTTATGCCTCCTTATTTACCCGTTTAGTGCTTGTTGGTCAAAATGGGAAAGAATACGCTTATTTCCATTATGATACATATACAATCTATATCATAAACAGTGAAGGAAGACTCGATCATCAAATCGTCTTATTCGATAAATGGATTCCAAAAGTCGATAAAAATGACCTTATTGATAGGATTAGACCGGTTATTGATGCCTATTTTAATTTTGATAGAGATAGATTCTACGCTTGCCTTATCGAGTCAAAACTCGTCAGTGAGAGAGCGATGAATCTCTATAAGAGAAAGTATGGAAAGAACGATTAATTATTATTACCTTGGTTGCAAGGTAAACCATTATGAATGTAGTGCGGTCCTTTCTGATTTTACAAGGCATGGTTTTACACTGTCAAAAAAAGACCCTGAAGTTGTCTTAGTTAATACATGTTCAGTCACTGCGACTAGCGATCAAAAGAGTAGACAGCTAATTAGAAGAGTGAGAAAAAATAACCCACATTCTATTCTTGTCGTGATGGGTTGTTTTATCCAAGGACATCAGGCTATCGTCTCCGATTTTGACGCGGATATAATTATCGGCACCTCTCATCGAAATGAACTTTATGATTTAGTTAATAAGTTTAAAGAAACACACGAAAGAATTGTTTTAATCGATTCTAATCCCTCAACATTTCAGTATGAAGAACTTGGGACAACCTCACTTGCGGAAAATGTCCGTGCCTATTTAAAAATCCAAGATGGATGCAATAACTTTTGTTCTTACTGTCTCATCCCCTATATAAGAGGAAGAAGTCGTTCTCGTAAGGAAGAAGACATTATAAAAGAAGCCGAGTACCTTGTAGATGAAGGCTATAAAGAAATAGTAATCACAGGAATTGATATGGGATCATATGGAGAGGATAACGGACAAAACTCATTCTCTGACTTAATGGAAAAACTCTTAAATATCAAAGGACTAGAAAGACTTAGAATTGGTTCCCTAGAAGCTAGTCAAATAGATGATCATCTAATATCCTTATTTTCTAAATATGATAATCTAGCTAGACACTTACACATCCCCCTTCAAAGTGGTTCTCCAAAAGTCTTAAAAGATATGCACCGTAAATACGATATTGATGAATTTTATAATAAAGTAAAAAAGATAAGAGAGGCGGTTCCAGGAATTGCCCTAACCACAGATGTTATCGTCGGTTTCCCTTCTGAAACTGAAGCTGATTTTAATCAAACCTATGAATTTATTAAAAAGTGTGATTTTATGATGGTGCATACATTTCCCTTTTCTCTAAGAAAAGGAACACTTGCGGAAAAGATTCCAAATATCGTCTCAGACAAGGAGAAAAACGAGAGAACCCATAAACTCCTAGACTTATCTAAAGAACTACTCGATAAATATGAATCTTCCTATATAGGAAAAGAAGTGGATGTCTTAATTGAATACTACGACGAAAAAGAAAATTCCTATTTTGGTCACTCATCAAACTATTTACCTATACACATAGGTAATAAAGATGTTAAAGTAGGACAGATGATAAAAACAACATATAAAAAAGTATGATACAATCGTTTTAAACTCTGTTTTTTTAGAACTTGACAAAAGAAGAGTTGATTTAAATGGTGTTTATAGTATAATAACTAAGGCAATAAGGAGGAATAACCTATGGCAGTTCAAGCAAATAGAACTAGTAAAACAAGAAAAAGATTAAGAAGAACACATTTTAAACTTACTGTTACAGGTTTAGTGACTTGTC
>JAJQAP010000074.1 GCA_021203745.1 Coprobacillus sp. | reverse complement strand
ATTACCTTTAAAGACTTTAATAACTACTTCCCAAAGAAGTTTAATAATAAGACTAATGGGGTAACCCATAGAAGATGGCTAGTAAACGCAAATCCTAAACTAGCAGATCTTATTACCTCTTGTATTGGGGATGAGTGGATCTTAGAGTTTGATAAGATTAAAGACTTTGAAAAATACGCGACAGATAAAAAGGTGATGGATGAGTTTGAGACTATCCACGATGAAAATAAAAAGAAACTCGCCGATTATGTTTTAGAGCATAACGGAATCGAAGTGGATACAGACTCTATCTTTATAGTGCAGATAAAAAGACTCCACGCTTATAAAAGACAATTACTCAATATCTTCTATATCATCTACTTATATCAAAAGATGAAAGAGAATCCTAAATTCCGTCCTCATCCAATGACTTTCTTTTTTGGGGCAAAAGCTGCGCCTAGCTATGAATACGCTAAAAAGATAATAGAACTAATTCTTGCGGTAGCAGATGTCGTCAATAACGACGAGGAGACAAATAAATACTTAAAGGTTGTCTTTATAGAGAATTATGGTGTGTCACTAGCGGAGCTTATTATCCCCGCCAGCGATGTCTCAGTACAAATATCTACAGCGGGGAAAGAAGCAAGTGGTACCTCCAATATGAAGCTTATGATGAATGGAGCAATTACTCTTGGCACCCTAGATGGGGCAAATATCGAAATCGTCGATGCAGTGGGTAAAGATAACGCCGTTATCTTTGGTTTGACCGCAGAGGAGGTAGAAGAGCTATCTCGCAGTGGGGAGTATGACCCTTGGGATATATATAACGATGACTATCGAGTTAAGAATGTTTTAGATTCTCTCTTTAATGGACCATGGGTTTACTATCAAGAAGATAAGTTTAGAATGATCTTTGATGAAATCATGAATAAACACGATGAATACTTTATTCTTAAAGACTTTGATGCTTATGTAAAAGCAATGGATAAAGTATTAGAACTATATTCTGATAAAGACCATTGGAACAGTATGTGTCTAAAAAATATCGCTAGTAGTGGGCGTTTCACCAGCGATCGAACAATCGAAGAGTATGTAAAAGATATTTGGCATCTAAGAAGAGTGGTGCCCCTACTCTTTGAAAAAAAGAAAGATAAAGATGGAGATAAATAAAATTAATCTCGATAATCTCTTTAGCCTTCAATCAGATCTTGATAAAGAGATTATGGTTAACCATAACGTTACATATGAGTCCACAAGAGTGAAAAGAGAGCTCGCTCTTTTAGATGAAGTTGGGGAGCTTATGAACTCCACCCGTTCATTTAAGTTTTGGTCTTTAAAAGGGAGTGAGTCTAAAGAGAGAGTCTTAGATGAATACTCAGATGGACTCCATTTTCTTTTATCACTTGGTTTAACCTTTAATGTATCTAGTCATGAGTTTAGTTACTTTGACTACAATCTTGAGATTAACGATATGTTTTTAAAGGTGTATAACGATGTGATTGATTTTATAAGAAAAGAAGATGAAGAATCTTATCAAAATGCTTTTACCTCTTTCTTATCGCTTATCTATCCATTAGGCTTTAATATCGATGAACTCATTGAGGCCTATTATAAAAAAATGAATGTGAATCACATTCGTCAACAAACTAACTATTAATCTATATATCTATATATATTTATAATAGAAGATCTATCTCATCTTCAGAATAGACTTCTATCCCTTTACTCTTTAATAGTCTTGTTGTTATCCCTTCCCCTTTAATCACTTTATGAGTAAAACTGCCATCATAGATTTGATGGACCCCGCATGATGGGGATTTTTCTTTTAAGATGGCTTTTTGAATCCCTAGATACTCGCAAAGAAGAAGTGCTTTAGACGCTCCCTCGTTATAGTGGTCTGTTACATCTTTTCCTTTTTGGTTTATCACTTTATCCCCATTTATCTCTGCGGGGGTTCTTGGGATATTTAGTCCTCCCTCTATTTCTGGGCAGAATGGTACAAGGTCATATTTATCTAAAAGTAAATCAAGGGAATCTAATTTATTAGAAGTTCCATCGTATTTTACTTTGTCTCCCACTAGACACGCACTTATAAGGATCTTTTCTTTTTTCATCGCGGTATAATTTTATCTATAAATAGAGTCTCTTTTCAAGTTATAATAACTATATATGTACGATAAAGAAATAAGTTACCAAATAGAGGATATATCTTATCCTGTTTATATCACCTATAAGGATATAAAGAATATCCATTTTAGAGTAAAAGATAATGCCTTTTATATAAGCTGTCCTCTCTTCACTCCAATGAGATCGATAAAAAGTGGACTTAGTAAATATGGAGCCACTTTAATAGAAAAAGATAATGAGAGACCCACTTTATATACAGACAGTTATATATACCTATATGGGTCTAAATATGAATTGACTCTCCCTCAAGGTGTGATTAACTTTACTAACTACCCTAGGATTACCTATGAGAGTAAAGAAGAGCTCGATAAAAAGTTAAGGAAGATGTTTTTATCTATCATTGTCTCAAGACATAGAATGTATGAAGCAAAGATGGGG
>JAJQAP010000083.1 GCA_021203745.1 Coprobacillus sp. | reverse complement strand
AATCTTCAAGAAATAAAGCCCCTAAAGTTGCCGAGAATGGCGCTCCAGGAGAAACAAAAAGATTAATCCTTGAGTTAAAGCTTTTAGCGGACGTTGGTCTAGTTGGTTTACCAAGTGTTGGTAAAAGTACACTACTTAGTGTTATAAGTAAAGCTCAACCTGAAATTGCGGATTATCCATTTACCACACTAGCACCGCAACTAGGAGTGGTCTATCATGGTAATGACTCCTTTGTAGTGGCGGATCTCCCAGGTCTTATTAAGGGAGCCCATCTAGGTAAAGGTCTAGGTTTAGAGTTTTTACGTCATATTCAAAGATGTCGTCTTATTGTCCATTTAGTGGATATGTCAGATAACGGAAGAGATGCTTATCAAGATTATCTAGATATAATGGGAGAGTTAAAAGAGTATGGGTATGGTTTGATTAATAGACCTATGATACTTGTAGCCTCAAAAATGGATGAAGAGGGCGCAAAAGAAAAACTAAAAGCCTTTAAAAAGAAAGTAAAACAAGAAGTAATAGAAATAAGCGCTCTCTCTGATTTGGGTTTAGAAGAGCTAATAGTAAAGTGTATAGAAGTATTAAAAGAAACACCGCTTTTCCCACTTGTGGATGAATCCAATACTGAAGAGGAAGTAAAGGTATATACTCTTCCAGAAGAAGAGAAAGAATTTGAAATTACTAGAGTTAAGAGTGATTACTTTGTTATAAGTGGGGAAAAAGTTATAAAATACTATCAGATGTGTAATATATCAACAGATCAGGGTATCTATAAACTTATCTCACATCTACGAAAAATTGGAATAGATGACGAGCTAGAAAGAATGGGGGCCAAAAATGGTGATATTGTCCAGTTAGATGATTTCACCTTTGAGTATGTAGAGTAATGGAACAAGATAATAAAGAGAATCAAACCCCAGAAGTTAAATATATAAGTACGGAGGAGAAAGAAGAACACGAGCAAGAGGTATTAGACACTCATAAAGAACCTAAAAAAGAGAAGAGTAAATCCTCTTTTGATGCCGCATTACTTGCTGGTATCTTAGGAGCCTTAGTGATTCTTGCTCTTATCATCTTCTTTGTTCTCGTTTATTAGGAGGAGTTATGATTTACTACTTAAAAGGAAAAATTGCCGCTAAGGAAAAAGATCAAGTTGTAATTGATGTCGCTGGAGTGGGATATGAAGTCTATGTCTCTCATTTAGACCAGTATACGATAGGAGAGGACACTACTATTTATACGTATGAGGTCATCCACGAAGATGAAGACTATCTCATTGGTTTCTCTAGTCTAGAAGAGAAGAATGTCTTTTTATCACTAATTAAGGTTAAGGGTTTAGGACCTAAGATGGTAATTAACGCACTGAGTACAACCACACCTGAACTAGTGATGAGTGCAATCGCGGCAAATAACGTCGCTTACTTAAAAAACTTACCAGGGATTGGTCAAAAAGCGGCCTCTCAGATTATCCTTGACCTTAAGGGCGAGATAACAGGATCAAAAGGTGATCCTGGTGTTTACGATGAAGTTAAAGATGCATTAAAGAGTTTAGGCTATAAAGGCGCGGCTATCGATAGAGTGTTATCTACAATTAATATCCCTAACGGCACGACAGAAGAGATCATAAAGGAAGCTTTAAAAGAGCTCGCGGTAAAAAAGAAATAAGTATGTCAAGATTAATGGATGCAAACTCTAGTGAAAAAGAAAAAGAAGAAGAGATGACTCTTCGTCCTTTAACACTAGATGAATATGTTGGACAAGAAGACTTAAAGAAAAACCTCAGAGTGTTTATTGGAGCGGCCCTTTCTCGCGAAGAGCCAATTGATCATATTCTCTTTTATGGGCCACCAGGACTTGGTAAAACTACACTTGCTTATGTTATTGCTAATGAGATGCACACAAATATCCATTTAGTCAGTGGACCAACAATAGAAAAGCCAGGGGATCTAGCTTCTATTCTAACTAGTTTAGAGCCAGGTGATGTTCTCTTTATCGATGAGATACATCGTCTACCAAGGGTAGTGGAAGAGCTTTTATACTCCGCAATGGAAGACTTTAAACTTAACCTAGTAGTTAACCGTGATAGTGGGGGTAAAACGCTAACGATAGACCTACCACCCTTCACTCTAATTGGAGCGACCACTCGCGCAGGTGACCTCTCCCTACCTTTACGTACAAGGTTTGGTTTTACCGAAAGACTTAACTTCTATACAATAGATGAGATAGATAAAATAGTGAAACGTACTTCAAGAGTGTTAAAAACTCCTATTAGTGATGATGCCTCAATAGAGATAGCAAAAAGATCAAGAGGCACTCCTAGAATTGCTAATCGTCTCTTTAAAAGAGTGAGAGACTTTGCTAACTACCAAGGGAAAAATGAAATAAATAAAGAAGATACACTAAACGCTTTAAGTGCATTAAAGGTAGATGATATAGGGCTAGATGAAGTAGATATAAGATATCTAAAAACACTAATAGATAGGTTTAAGGGAGGACCAGTAGGGTTAGAAGTATTATCTAACGCAATAGGAGAAGAATCTAATAACCTAGAGGATGTTTATGAACCTTATTTAATACAGATTGGGTTTATCGATAGAACTCCTAAAGGTAGGGTAGCCACTCCTAAAGCCTATGAGCATCTAAAGATAAGCTACCAAGAAAGACTATTTGAATAAAGATTAAAAAGGGACAAATAATTATATAAAATATAATTATGAAAAAAGATAAAGACGAAAAAATAGATGTTTTGGAAAATCACATTTATGAGATTGACCAAAAGGTATTGAATATTCTTCTATATGACCAAACATCAAAGAAGAATATTTTATGGTGCACAGATAACTATAAAAATTTAGGGGTAAAATACGGAGAGAATAAACAGATTAAAATAGAACTAATTACTGGCGATAATGGTCTTGTGATAAAACCAAGGACTCAAAAAACCGCTGCGGAAAGAAAAATAAGAATCAAAGAAAAAGCAGAGGTATTTACCCCATCTTGGGTTTGCAACCATCAAAACAACCTTGTCGATGAGATTTGGTTTGGAAAAAAAGATATCTTTAATAAAGAAAAAGGAAATACTTGGATCGCACTTAAAAGAAAGATTCCATTTGAAGATGGTAAAACCTGGCAAGAATATGTCCTCGAACCAAGAATTGAGATTACGTGTGGTGAAGCTCCGTACATCGTTAGCAGGTACGACACAGTTACTGGACAGATCATTGAACCAATGGATCGTATTGGGATTCTTGATCGTAAGATTCGAGTGGTCACCGAGAATGTTAGTGGTGACGAGTGGATTGAGTGGGTAAAAAAAGCATATCAATCTTCTTATGGTTATGAATGGCAAGGTGATAGTTTATTAATTGCAAGAGAAAATCTTTTATACTCATTTATGGATTACTACTTATTAAAATTTAAGAAGATGCCAGATAATGATTTGCTCGAAGAGATTGCCACAATCATATCTTGGAATTTCTGGCAGATGGATGGATTAAAGGATGTGATCCCTAATTCTTGCAAGAAAGAACTTGCTTTCTACGATTTGTTTGGAGAGGAAAAGAAAGTTCCATGTAAGGGCTGCACAAATCATGATATTTTTGCTCATAATGGTGTATATTGTTTAATTATGGATTGGGCAGAAAATAAAAAAATACGTTATGTTGATTTACTAAAGGAAGGAATTTAATCATGGCACAGATTGATTTTGAAAAATCTTTTGAGTATAAATTGATCTATATTGTCGAAATTAATGATCCACGACATGCTGGTCTTTTGAAAATTGGCGATGCAACAGTATCAGGATATGCAAACGTCGATGCTTTAAGTGACAATTGTGAAATCTTAAATAAATTTGCCGATAAAAGAATTCATGAGTGGACGGGAACTGGTGGTTTTGAATACAATCTTCTTTATACAACGATAGCGAGAAAAAATAACGGAGATGCATTTAGAGATTATGATGTGCATAATGTCTTGCAAAATTCTGGATTTAAAAAAGTAGAGTTAGGGAATGCTCGCGAATGGTTTGAATGTACTTACCAAGCAGCAGTTAATGCCATAAATGCAGTTAAAGAAAATAGGTTGTCATTATTTCCAAATGAAAAGAACAAACCTTTTAGTCCAATAGTATTAAGACCAGAGCAAGAAGAAGCCGTTAATTTGACCATTAGGTATTTCACAAAAAATAGTGACAAACAAGCACACTACCTTTGGAATGCAAAAATGAGATTTGGTAAAACAATTTCTGCATTAATGTTGATAAAAAAACTTGAATTTAAAAAAACTATTATAGTTACACATAGGCCTGTAGTTCATCAAGGCTGGTTGGATGATTTCGATAAGGTTTTCTATGATTCACATGATTACCAATATGGTAAAAAAGGTGGTGACAAGAATTTTACTTACCTTAAAAATGGGTTTGATAAATACGGAAAGAAATTTGTGTATTTTGCTAGTTTGCAGGATTTAAGAGGATCTTCTCTCGTTGGTGGTAACTTTGACAAAAATGATGAAATTTTTAATACAGATTGGGATTTTGTAATTATTGACGAGGCACACGAAGGGACACAAACGTCTTTAGGCGATGATGTTTTGGAAAAATTAATTCATAGCACGCCACATACTAAGGCCTTATATTTGTCTGGAACCCCATTCAATTTGCTATCGGATGAAAGTACAACACGATTTAAAGAAGAAGAAGTCTATACTTGGGATTATATAAGCGAGCAGAGAGCAAAACTTGATTGGGTAGAAAAACATTTAGGCGATTCAAACCCATATGAATCATTACCTAAAATGAATATTTTCACATATGATCTCCAAAATATATTAAAGTTGAACAATAAAGATTATGTCGATATTGTTGATGAAGCTTTTAGTTTTAGAGAATTCTTTAGAGTTTGTACAGAAGAAGATTTAAAAAATACGAAATTTACGGACAAATATCCTGATGCTAAACTTGATGAATTCGTTCACGAGAAGGATGTTTTGCGCTTCCTTGATTTACTTGTAGAAAAAGGAGATCACAATTACCCATTTTCAAGCGATGAATATAGGGACAATTTTAGGCATACTCTTTGGATGCTCCCTGGTGTTAAAGAAGCAAAAGCCCTCTCAAAATTATTGAGACATCATTTTGTCTTCCAACAATTTGAAATTGTGAATGTTGCAGGGAATGGTGATGAGGAAGAACCAAGCGGTGATGCCCTCGATAAAGTTCAAAAAGCAATTAAAAGAACAGGGACAGATGGTTACACTATAACGCTTTCTTGTGGAAGACTTACTATGGGTGTTACAGTTCCCGAGTGGACTGCGTGCCTAATGCTTTCAGGTTCTAACTCAACCTCTGCAAGTTCTTATTTACAGACAATATTTAGGGTACAATCTCCCGCAACAATTGGGGGTAAGATGAAAACTAACTGCTATGTCTTTGATTTTGCTCCGGATAGAACATTAAAAATTATTGCCGAGGCATCTAATTTATCCATCAGACCTGGTGCAACTGCAAGAGAATCAGAGTGGGCAGGAGAATTTTTAAACTTCTGTCCGGTTATTGGGTATGATGGTTCATCTATGAAATCATACAATACAGACAATATGCTTGGACAACTTAAGAAAGTTTATATCGAACGAGTCGTTAAAAATGGTTTTGATGATGACAATTTATATAACCAACAATATCTTAAGGAGTTGACTGACGATGATATTGAAAAATTTCATAATCTCGGAAACATTGTTAAAGTTGGCAAACCAGAAAAAACATCTGATGAAATTATCATTAATAAGGAAGGCATGGATAACGAAATTCATGATGAACCTGAACAGAAAACTAAGAAAGAACTAACCCCTGAAGAGATAGAAAAGAAAGAGAAAAATAAAGAAAGACTAAAAGCTCTAAAGATTCTCAGAACAATTTCTAGACGAATACCTCTTATGATTTATGGGGCTGATGTTGAGGATTTTAACGAAGAAATAACCATTGAAGAATTTGTTGAGCATGTTGATGACAAATCCTGGGAAGAATTTATGCCTGCAGGAGTGACAAAGGCTTTATTTAAAGAATTTATTAGATATTATGATGATGATATATTCAAAGGCGCAGGTGTTTTAATTAGGAGAAAGGTTAAAGAGGCTGATGATTTGCCCCCTCTTGAGCGTGTACAAAAAATAACTGAGATTTTTAAAACCTTTAAAAACCCTGATCGAGAAACTGTTCTAACTCCGTGGTCTGTTGTCAATGAACACCTTGGTGAATGTTTAGGTGGTGCAAACTTCTATAAGGAAAATGGTGATGAGATTGTTATAGATGATAATACTTCTCCACGATGGATTGAATCTAATCTACCAGGTTTAACGAGCACAGTTTTTAATACCAGTTCTAATATACTGGAACTTAATTCAAAGTCAGGACTGTATCCTTTATATGCTGCCGTTAGCATATATCAGAATCTTCTCAATAAAGGGTACAGAAGGGACACGTCGAATCTTTGGATAGACATCCTGGAAAACAATATCTATGTTGTTTGTCGAACGCAAATGGCAAGACGTATCACAATACGAACACTGAGGGGTTTCAAAGATGACATTCAAACAAATGTAATTGTGATTGACAATATTGTTAATCGAATGTCAGAAGAGTATAGATATGGATATGATAAATTAGTCGAATATATAGAAAATGGAAAAATTTGGAAGAAAGGGGACACAACAATGAAATTCAATGCAGTAATAGGAAATCCACCATATCAAAATAGTGCAAAACAACAGATTTATTCTGACTTCTATTTACTCGCGAAACAATTAGGCGATGTTGTGAGTCTTATATTTCCCATTGGATGGCAAGAGCCAAAAACCGCTAACAATTTATCCAAGATGAATACGCCAGAGGTTAAAGCAGATAAACAAATTGTTTTTATTGATAATAGACAAAATATATTCCCAGGGATTGCAGGCGCAGAATGGACCAATTTTATTTTGTGGAAAAAGGATTACGATAATGGTTTAAATGGATCGCAAAGAATCTACACCAATGGCAAAAATGAAAAAATTGTTGAAATACCAATCAACAAAGCTGAAGTGCATAAAGAAGAAGAGATTATCGAACTTTGGAATTGTGTAAAAAAGGATTCAAAATATAGTTCGATGGAATCGATGGTTTCCTCACTTAAGCCATATGGATTGCGTACATATTTCTTTGATGATCAACGAGAGTTACCAACAATCAAAATAAATAATAATCCTTCTGAAGGAGATATTAAAATTTATGGCCTTTATAACAACCATACACAGTTGGGTTATACATATGTTAAAACTGATTATCCATTCCCAAAAAAGACACCTTCTTTCGCCAAATATAAAGTTTTTATAGGCAAAGCATGGGGTAATTTTAGTAGAGTCGCTGGACTTGGTGGAGCATATGCAGACATAATAATTGGAAAACCTTATGAAGTTTGTACAGAAAACTATCTTGAAGTGGGACCATTTGACAACTATGAAACCGCCAAAAAAGCGGCCAAATATCTAATGACCAGATTCTTAAGAGCTCTCCTTTATTTAAATAAATTTTCCCAGGATAACTCAAAAGATAAATTCGCCTACGTTCCATACCAAGATTTTTCTGAGTCGTGGTGGAACGAATCTATTGAATCAATAGAAAATCATTTATTTGATAAATATAATGTTCCTCAAAATATTCGTGTTTATGTGACTAGAAATATACAAAAGCGAGATGAAACAAACATCATTGATATTGATCATTAGTCTTTGCTGCTTGGTTTCTCTAAATCTTTTGGTAACATGCGATTTTCAATTCGCGAGGTAATTTCTTCGATTATATCTTTATCAGTATCCGCAAATGGTTTGTTAGTACGTTCAAGATAGAGAATTCTTAAACATAGTATAAGTTTTTGCTCGTAGTACCTATAAAATGTTGGAGATAATACCTCATCTTCTGAGATACTATTGTCTTCGTTTAGGTGCGTAATTCCGTTTCTATGATTGACAAATTTATTTGGTAAGCATTTCTCTATTATCACATCGTTTTTAAAAATAATAGGTGTGTAATGATTGCAATAATCTATTCCTCCGATTGTGTCTTTAAAAACATCAACATAGAACGATATTTTATCCGTAAAACTTAAATCAATCTTCTTAGATTCATCTTTCGCTTTTATCCATTTATTTTTCGGTGTATTTTCATCGGAATCATAAATTGGTTCGAAGTTTTGAATCAATTCATTTAATCTAACATCTTCTTCCTGAATTTCACTCAAGGACATTAAAAACGAATTAAACAACTTTTTGTTGCTATTCTTCATTTTTTCAAAGTCTTCTAAAACCTTTCCATTGATAGTTGAATTATTTACATCTTTGAGTATTTTATTTATTCGCAATGTCTCGACCACATTAAAACGATTATCCAATCGCGTATATAACTTAACTATTTGTCCGTTATTTTTAAATTCGATTTTAACAAACGAGGGCATCGTACCTATATAAAGAAAAATTAGTTCAATTATTGAAAAAATATGGTCTATTTCAAATTCTTTATAAGCACTCTTTTCTTCTATAGTAAGAAAATTTTTGGTCGTTGATTCTTCTTTTGCGATTGAAATTTTATATTTGTCATCTCCATATTTAAAGGAATAGTTACTAATATGATCTTTATAAAATGTTGGAATAGGTCCTGGGATGTCAAATATATTAAATTCTGCAATTATATCATTTGTTTTATAATTCCAATCTTCAATGAAATCATTTTCCAGAACTTCATCTAGCTTGTAATAATAACCACCCGTTATTTCATATCCACAGCGGATTCCGTGAATTGTATATTTTGTTCCATCTTCTGATAGGCAAAATATTGGTTGTTTTAAACCTTTCCCTGGTATTGCGAAATAATTTTGAATTCCATCGTCTTTACTGAATACCTTTAAAATCTTTTCTCCTAAATTTAGTAGCACTTTTCCGAACTTGTTACATGGTATAAAGTCCTTGCCTATGTCCAAGCCAAATTCTTTTATTGATATATCGTCATACATATGTTCCATAAGTAGCACCTCATATAGCATTATTTTCTCGCTTTTTTTCCGTTTTCAAAAATACAATTTAAAGATTTTTAGACAATGTAGGAATATTATAAAAAATACCTTTCTTTTTAATTATTACTATGCATTTATCCATTTTATTAATTATTTATAATTAATCCTTGCAAATAGTTATTGAAATAAATAACATTTAATAGTATCTTTAATAAGGTTAACGAAATAAAGGATTAATAATAGATTATTAATAGTAAGGAAAATAAATATATATGAGAAGATTCTGGAGTTTTATCATTCTAGCGTGTACCGCCCTAATCGTGATGGGTGTTTCTATAACTGCAATTACCACTCAAGCGGACGCTAACATCGAATATCAAAATGGAAGAGAAATGGTCTTTAGAATTGAAGATAAAGAAGATCCAGATCTTGAACTAGAAGAAGGAGCATTAGAAGAAGTTGCCCAAATCTTTGAAAATAGATTAGATGCTGCTGAAATTGATGCATATGAGGTAGCGCTTTACGGTACAGATACTATTAAAGTTACCTTCTCAACTTCTTATGCTGCAGATTACGATAACATTCAATATTACTTAGCCTTTAATGGATCATTTGCTCTCTCTACATCCTCAGATGTCTTTGCAATAGGAGATGAATTCCTCTCTGAAGATGATGATGTATATCTAGACACCATAAATGGATATCCAGTTATATGTATCCCAGTCAACTATGAATCACCAGAGTTTAAAGCGGTTATCGAAGAAGGTGATAGACAAGTTGAAGCGGGTGAAGGAGAAATAACTGTTACCACTAACGACGATGGAGAAGAGGAAGAAGAAGTAAACACCTATCTCTATCTCTGGACTGACTACGAAGAGGGTGATATCTACTCAATGACAGTCTCAGGTAACGATGATTATGATGAACTAGTCGAAGCTAAAATCATCATGAAGTTTAGTTGCGATAATGGATACTGGCTTGATGATGACCAAGACACAATGGTCTCTTATGTCAATATTGATACAAATGGTGATGGATACGCATCAGTAGAAGAAAGAGAAGCGGGTTATTCTCAGGCTAGATTCTATGTTAATATCTTAAACTCAGAAGAACTAGATTATGATGTAACCTTCATGTACTCACAAAATGTCGATGCATGGTATGAAAATATTATTAGTTATGGCAATAACGCGACAATTGCCTGGAGCGCTACTCTAATTGCTACACTAATTGCAATAGTGGTTATGGTTATTGCCCTAGCCTTTATATATAGACTATTTAGCGCACCCTCATCTGTTGTAACACTAGGCTCTATGTTTACCGCCCTTGGTTTAACTGTGGCTCTCTCAGTAGAGATTAATGTCGGTGCAATTATTGGACTATTAGTGGTTATGATGGCAAGTTGCCTATCTGGAGTGCTATACTTCTCTAAATTTAAGGAAGAAGCACGTAAAGGTAGAAGTATGAAAAAAGCCAATAGCGAAGCCGCAAAACGAAGTCTATGGCCAATCTTTGATATAAACCTAGTAGTGATAATTATAGGAGCATGTTTCTTCTTACTTGGAGGAGTATACTGTAATGCCTTTGCCTCTATCACTGTCTTTGGTGGTATTGCCTCAATGCTATATAATATCTTCTTACTTAGAGGAGGATGCTGGCTACTAACAAATAACAGTAAATTCCAAAATCGATATGATCTCTTTGGAGTGGAAAACAGCGAAGTACCAGATACATCAAAGGGCGAAAAGACAACATATGTTGACCAGTATGCTGAAAAGTCATTAAATAAACACACAAAAGCTTGGTCTATAACTACCCTATGTGTCTTTGCGGTAACTCTTGTTGGGATGATTACCTTTGGATGCGTCTACGGGGGTAATATGTATAACTCTCCAGTTAATGAAGCCGCTACTCAAATTTATGTAGAAACTAGCTCTACATCCTCTCCAATTAACTATGACTCAATCCATAAGTTCTTAGAAAAAGTCTATGTAGGAGAAGCCGAAACTCATTCAGAAAATAATAACCTTGACTCATATGTAGAAGGAATTAGTGATTATACAAATGTCATCAGAGAAGAAAATATCGATGTCACCTATTACTACTATATTATCGATTTAAATGATGACTCGATAAATGAAGAGACTCTAGCATACTACTTTGACGAGTCGCTTGGTGGAGTGGTTGCAGAAACAGAAGGGATGACAATAAACGAAGTCTTTAACTATGCGATGCCGCTTCAATCTTCAGGTATAGCAGACTCTAAGGGCACAATTACTATTAAAGATGGAATAGTTGTTACCTCTTATCAACCTGATTATACAAAGATGCTAACCGCAACAGCGGTGGGACTTGCGGTATGCGCAGTCTATCTCATGTTTAGATATAGAC
>JAJQAP010000038.1 GCA_021203745.1 Coprobacillus sp. | reverse complement strand
AGCACTATTAAAGGAGCGTTAACCTTTGACCATGTCGATTTCTCTTATGATCCAGAGAAACCATTAATAACCGATATGAATCTCGATATCAAAGAAGGACAAAGTGTCGCTATCGTTGGACCAACAGGCGCAGGTAAAACCACAATTGTGAACCTAATTATGAGATTCTATGATGTAAACTATGGATCCATTAATCTAGATAACGAGAATGTTAATAACTATACAAGGAGTAATCTCCGTAAATCAGTAGGAATGGTCTTACAGGATACATGGTTATTTGATGGCACAATTAGAGACAATATTAGATATGGGAGAGAAGATGCAACGGACCAAGAGGTAGAAGAGGCCGCGAAAGCCGCTATGGCGGATCACTTTATCTCGCTCCTTCCTGGAGGATATGACTTTAGACTTGTGGAGAATGGTTCTAATATATCTCAAGGTCAAAGACAACTTATTACTATTGCAAGAGCGATAATCTCTTTACCTAAGATACTAATACTAGATGAAGCTACATCATCTGTTGATACAAGAACAGAAAAGATTATTCAAGACGTTATGAATAGGATTATGGAAAATAGAACATCCTTTATTATTGCCCATAGACTCTCTACGATTAAAAACGCGAAGACAATAATTGTCATGAATAAAGGACAAGTAGTAGAGATAGGTAACCATGAAGAACTACTCGCTAAAGGTGGATTCTATGCCGATCTATATAACTCACAGTTTACCAGCGGTATTAACCCCATGGATCAAGTGGAAGTTATAGAAGAGATTAAGACATAGTCTTTATAAACTAAGCATTTAGATGAACAAAAGAAAGTATACATATATATTATATAAATTAATGTATGCTTTTTTGTTTAAAGATAGGAATCAATAAATGCCACAAACATACTATAAAAGCGTTGATATTATAGTAGGTTTGTTGAGCTTAAAAAACATAATGACGCTTTAAGAAACAAATGTTATAAATCACTTTACAAATGGTGCGTTATTTTTTATAATTAAAAGCACAGGTAATATAATGTATAAAAGAGACCCTCATGAAATTTTAGAAAGACTCCAAGAAAAATATGGAGATGTATTCAAGACAAGCGACTGTGCAAAGGAACATGTTACTTATGACCAATTAATGCGTATGATTGATGAGTATTTAATTTATCAATATGACAGGGGGTTATATGTAACTAAGGGTTCTAAAGAGGACGGTGATGATGTCTATCTTTTTCAAAAAACACACGAAAAGGCAATTGTTTCTGGAGTAAGTGCTTTGTTTTTACATGGTTTCAGTGAGCAAATGCCATATAAGTATGAATTTACTTTTCCCCAAGGATATAATGTCCACGCGGTAAAAGATAAACCCTTTGTTTATAAATATGCTAGCGAACCATATTATGATTTTGGGGTAACTGAGGTTGATACCATTTATGGAAACACCGTTAAAGCCTATGACTTAGAAAGGTGCCTTTGTGATATTGTTCGTGGCAAGGGAATAGATCTTCAAATCACCACTCAAGCGTACAAGAGCTATTGCCAATATCCAGAAAGAGATTTTCCAAAGTTAATGAATTATGCAAAGAAACTACATGTAGAACAAACTGTTAGGCGATATTTGGAGGTCCTTCAATGAGAGCAAAAGACGATCGGTCATTGAAAGATCTTGCTGCTAATTTGGAAGAAAAAACACACGTTAGTCGTGACATTATTATAAAAAATTACATGATGGAAAGGCTACTTGCCCGCCTATCAGTCTCTAAATATAGAGATTTATTTATCATTAAAGGCGGATATTTAATATCTTCGATGGTTGGTATGGACATCAGATCAACCCAGGATTTAGATTCAACATTTGTCGGTTCAAAGGTGCCAAACGATGAATTAGTAAAAATGTTTGAAGAGATAATGAATATTGATATTGGAGATGAAATAAGATTTGAAATAATCAAAAACAAAACCATTCAAATTAACGAGCCAAATGAAGGTGTTCGAATAACTTTTAATGCACTATACCATAACATGAAAATTAATTTTAAAATCGATATCACCTCTGGGGATTATGTTTCATTTAAGGGTGTAGACTACGAATTTCCGATGATGTTTGATGATGGGACTATCAGCATTATGTCTTACACATTAGAAACCATTCTTGCGGAAAAAATAGAAGCGATTCTAATGAGAAATGTTACATCAACAAGAATGAGAGACTATTATGATGTATAAATTATTAGTAATCTCTATAAAAACAAAATCGACTATAAAAAACTATCCCGAATCATAATTGCCACAGCTGAGACAAGACGTATAACAAACTTAATAAGAGACAGAAAACATTTGCTTGAACAAATAAGAGCAAGCGTGTATCTAAGAGATAATTGGGAGATTTACAAATCCACAAGAGAATACGCCAAAAACATAACATTTGATGAAGTGTGCGATTCAGTCTTAAATGTTGTTTCAAAATGCAAATTATGATTTTCAAAAACCACCAATTGAGGTGGTTTTTACAAAGAATTACATCAATTTAGATTACTTTTTCTTATCTAAGTGTCTAGTTAAATCTTTATAGACGTTCTTTAAAGATGGATAGAGTTTGAGATAAAG
>JAJQAP010000025.1 GCA_021203745.1 Coprobacillus sp. | reverse complement strand
TACATAGTGTATGTAGAAAAGTAAACGAATATTTAATAATTTAGCTTGTAGCTATCTAATAAAACTTGATAGACATCATCTCTAGTAAGGATTTTATATCCACCACCTAGCTCAACAGAGTCCGCGATATCACTAATCATCTGTGTACCTGTAACACCTAAATCTTTAATAGATAAGACTCCTATTTCATCTCTTATAAACTCTTTAAGAGCGTCTAGTCCTTTTAAAGCGATTTCTTGGTCGCTTCCTTTATCTTCTATACCCCATACATTAAGGGCAAATCTTTTAAACTTAGCTAATCCATCTTTATATATTAATTTATAGTAAGGTACACTTATCGCGGCTAGTCCCATCCCATGTGTACAATCAGTAAAAGCGCTTATTTGATGTTCTATTGCGTGTACTTCCCAGTCTTCGGTTTTAGATAGATTAACAAGGTTGTGATTTAAGGCTAGAGTAGCGCTCCACATGAGGTTACTTCTCGCTTCATAGTCAGTGGGGTTAATATTTGCCTTTTTAAGACTGTTAATGACACATTTCATTAATGCTTCATTTAGATAATCACTGACATTATCATCAAAATCAGAGAAATACTGTTCCATCAAATGAGACATGATATCAAATGAACCCGCTCTCATCTGATACTGGGGTACAGAATATGTATATTCAGGATTTAAGATAGCAAATTTTGGATAAACTTCCTCTGGGAAGACTCTCCCCACCTTAAGCTTTAAATCATCGTTAGACATAACAGAACCACCATTAGCTTCGCTCCCTGTTCCTGCCATTGTTAAAATCGCTCCAATAGGAACAACTTTATTATCTAGTGGTTTCTTTTCTAACCAGTATTTTTGATAAGGGTCTTCATCAAAGCAGTATATAGAGGCGGCTACACCTTTAGCTAGATCAATAACTGATCCTCCACCCACCGCTAAAATTAAATCTATTGGCGTTTTCCTTGCAATTTGGACACCTTCCATCATTTTTTTATACTGAGGATTAGGGGTAACGCCACTTAATTCATAGACTTCTTTATTAGCTTCTTTAAGTATTTTTATAATCTTATCATATAGACCTATTTTCTTTATTGAACCCCCGCCATAGATAAGCAAGATGTTTTTACCATATTTATCTAGTTCACCCTTTAAATTGTTTAAAGCGGTCTTACCAAAATATATTTTAGTGGGGCTAGAAAAATTAAAATCATATTGCATGTTATTATTCTCCTTTTTAACTTTATCATTTTACCATAAACAAAATATTGTTTATAATAACTTGCAGTATGAAAAAAGAATTAGTTTTACTTTCTTTATTAACAGTATCTCTATCCCTTACAGTGGCAGGTTGTGATAGTAGACATGAAGGTGGATATTACCAAGTAGAAGGACTCACCAATACGATGTATGACTGCCAAGTATCAATGGGCTATGATTCCTTATACCCAATTGGAGATGTCAGTGTTTTAGTGGTCCCTGTCCAACTTAAGAACGAAAGAGAATGGACAGAAGAGATGCTAAACGATATTGATATAGCTTTCTTTGGAAAAGCAGAAGAAACAAACTACTGGGAATCAGTAGCATCCTACTATGAAATATCATCTTATGGACAATTACATATAAGTGGAGAAGTAACCGATCCATTCTACTTTGATTACACAAAAGAAGACTTTTTAAAACTCGATTATTATGGTTATGACGCTGTAGAAAGTTATCTCATACCTCAATACAATTCCAGCGCAGATATCGACCTTTTGCAGAAATATGATACAGATAATAATGGTCATGTAGACGCGGTAATGTTTATTTATTCTAACGATTATACCCCAGATGGATCAGATGATTTCTGGGCTTGGTGCTGGTATCGAGATGTAGAAACAAATTTGACACGACCCACAATATCTACCTATATGTGGGCATCATATTCATTTATACATGATGGAACAGATTCTGGAATTGACTCTCATACCTATATCCATGAATTTGGCCATATTCTTGGTCTAGATGATTATTATGGGGGTGGAG
This sequence comes from Coprobacillus sp., assembly GCA_021203745.1. Classification (GTDB taxonomy): domain Bacteria; phylum Bacillota_I; class Bacilli_A; order RFN20; family CAG-826; genus JAJQAP01. The sequence continues at coordinate 604 of JAJQAP010000025.1, read as the reverse complement.
GAAACTACTATAACGCTTGCGGCGCCTTAGAGATGCAATCATATAATGTTGGTGACCAATCCTCAGTCACAAAATTACAACTAGGATGGATAAATCCAATTGTTATTGATGGATCACAATCTATATATGATATTCCACTAAGAAGTAGTGCGCTTTATCCTGACGCAATATTAATTAATGATGAATGGACTGGTGGAGCGGAAGATGAATATCTCTTAATCGAATATTACACTCCTGAAGGCAACAATAAACTCGATTCAGAAGTTTCATATATGGGTAATAGTCATTATCAAATGTACACCGATTCAGGACTCAGAATTTATCATGTTGACGCAAGACTTGCAAAGATTAATCCCATAAGTGGAGGTTTTAGAGGATATTCAGATCAAATATATGACGATGGATATATGTATTATCCCGCCGCGACAAACATCTCCGTTTTCTGGTCTTATTTAAATTATCCTGATTGTGAAAACTTTAAATTAAGCGCGTTGATGCAAGCAAATGTTGAAACAAAGAGAGATTCAAATCACTTTGCTAATGGTGGTTGGGCGTCAAATGGCACTCTATATCATGTTGGACAATCTTTCGCTGCTAGCTCAGT
>JAJQAP010000069.1 GCA_021203745.1 Coprobacillus sp. | reverse complement strand
CATTAACCTAGTACAAAAGTGTACCTCTACTTGTCTTACACTTTTTTTATTATTTAAGGAGAGAAAAAGAAAATGAAAAAAACAAAAACTACTTATAAGTATTGCCGCGTTAACACTTCTAGTAAGTGGGTGCACCACAACAATCACTTCTAGCACTAGTTCAGGATCATCTAGCTCTGAAACTAGTGAGAGTGTACAATCTAGTGAAGAGACAAAAGATGAACATACCATTTTACCAGAAGGAGCTTATCGTTTAGGAGTAGCAGATCTTTTAGATACCACGAACGATATTACCTATCGTTATTTTGTCACTATTAGTAGTGGCGCTTTAACTTCCACAAACTGGGATGAAGGAGCAGATGTTTATATCGAGGCTAACCCCAAAGGAGATGGTTATGCCCTCTCTTATAAAGAAGAAGAAACCACTAAATACATCGGTTATGGTGGTAGCGGTACCGCATTAGTTACTAAACCTGAACCATATTACTGGAATTATGACAGTGAAAACGCTATCTTTATCGATACCATTGAAGAAACAGTGGAAGATGAAAAAGATGATGATGGAAACGTCACTTCTTATAAAGCTAGTGGCCGCTATATTGGTATGCAAGAGGGCTATGAATATCTAAGAGCGTATATGACAAGTAATCTAACAAACGATAATTACTATAAAGCCACCCTCTATAGTGAATATCCAGGAATTTTAGAAGCACCTACTGTAGAAGAGCCAGAAATTACTCCTACCCCTGCACCAGAAGTTGGAAGATACTTCCTTGGATTTGAGGTTGGTGAGTCTATCTACTATATCAATGGTAGTATGCAGTCAGGATCTGATTATAAAGGAGCCCTTGTCTCAAATATTGGACTCGCTACACCTGTGACTTTAGCGGCAGCAGAAGGAGATGATGCTTACTATCTAACATTTGAAATAGATGAGACTACCTATTATGTTTGCATAATTGATACTGGTTCGCATGTCAACTTACAGTATTTAACTACTGCTACCCCAATTTATTGGGATGAGACGCATGCAGCATGGGTTAACCAAGAGGATACATATTTCCTTTGCTATAACTCTACATACTCTTGTGCTTATGCATCTGATTTTAATTCTTGGTGGGGAAAATCTCCTGTTGGTAGCCTATTTGAGATACCACAAGATTGGGAACCAACCACTCCTTCAACCGACGTCTTATCAATCACTGAGTTAAGAGAGGCAATCTCAAATGGGGATGTAAACGCTACCTCAGGAGCGGTATCATTCTATGGTAAGATTGTGGCAAGAAGAGATGAATCTAACATTAAAAACGGTGTCTATCTCCAAGATGGTGAAGATGCTGTTATGCTCTATAATGGGAACCTAGAAAGTTTATGGACAAGCGAGAGTTTATCCCTTGGGGATGATGTATTAGTTAGCGCAACATACTCATCCTATCAAGAATTGACTGAAATGCAACCTTCCACAATTGAAAAGATTAATGGGGAGGAGTATAACATTGCTGAGCCTGTTACATGGACCCCAACAAGTAGTGAATGGCTTAACGCCACTGAATCTTGTAGTGGTCGTTTAACCACTCTTGATCTTATCTATAATGGTGGATCAATTTCAACCACTGATAATACAACCTTAACGATGAACTTTTCTGATGATAAGAGTAAGGAGGCCACCGTTTATTTCTATTCAAATATGGGATCTACCTATCTAGAAGAAGTTAAAGCAGTCTTTGATGATTTAGTGGTTGGTGATCATATTAAATTAACAGGTATTGTTGCCTGGTATAACGGGATTCAACTTGCCCCTCATTATATCTATAAAATCGAAAATAATGCATCTTGTCTTGAAGTATTAAACACCGCTGCCCCAACATCTATTACAATTGAAGGTAATGATGAAGTTATCGTAGGCCGTTCTATGACCTTAACAGTTTCCTTTAGTGGAGAAAACTATGACAAGCATGTTGTTTGGACCTCTTCTAGTGAGGCCGCCTCAGTGGATGAAAACGGTAAAGTAACTGGTAACTATGTGGAACCTAGTATAACTATTACCGCTACCTCAAGAGTGGACTCTTCAGTTTATGGGACAAAGACCATTAGTGTTGTGGCGGCCCCTGAAGGTCAAGAAGAAGTAGAACTCTGCTCATATGATTTTTCAAAGACGACAAGCAACGCAGATAATGTAGATGCATCAGCACTTAAGACCATTTTTGATGATTCGTTTGTCGCTAGTCAAGCAACATCCTCTATTATAACTTCCATTGATGGCACTCCAGATAAAGTCTCAGCCCATGCTGGTGGTAGCACTGGAAATAATAATAGTAACTTACAACTCTCCAATGATTGCCTCAAACTTGGTAATAAAGATAATGGTGGTTCATTTAACGCCACAACAAGCAATGAAATTACAAAAATCACCTTCCAGGCCGCTGGTTGGAACTCTACTCAAACATTAACAATCAATAGTGTTACAACATCTGTCACTCAGTCTGCGGCATCAGTTAGTGAAGTAAGCGGTTTAACGACATATACATGTGAAATTGAAGATGCCACCTCACTTGCTGTTTCATCAAATGGTCGTGTTTTAATCTTTAATATGACATTCTATGGTTATTTATAATAAGTAGATAAACTAAAATACACTCACCGCTCTGCGGTGGGTGTTTTTATATAATTTGATCTTTTTATTTAGGGT
>JAJQAP010000026.1 GCA_021203745.1 Coprobacillus sp. | reverse complement strand
TCTGAAGTCTCGTTATATGTTATGTTAATCGTTGACTCTATCGAGTCCACTTTAAAGGTATCACCAACATAAAAGGGAGCGTTCTTTATGTAGTAGCAGTTATTCTCATTATCTTTCTCTAGTTTATACTCATCGTTATATGCGTAATTTAAACTAGGATTAAAATTACCTATACCCACTAGAAATAGGTCTCCATCTATATTAAAAGTCTTATTACAACTAGATAATATTCCAATAGAAGCAAATAAACTTATAGATAGTAAGATTAACTTATTATGTCTCATATACCTAAATTATATGTTAAATATGTAAAATATTTAATTTTTTTTAAAAAATTGGGAACTTTTTCAAACTACTTGTCTATTTATATAAATATAAGTAAAAGGTTTTACAATATCACTATATAGTGATAGACTAATAATGTAAAACCTAGAAAGGAGGCTTAATGCCTAATATTTCTAGATTTTATGGGATATCCATATTTATGCATTTTATTGACGATGAACACGATCCCCCTCATGTTCATGCTTTCTTTGGAGGATATGAATGCTGTGTGTCAATAAATGAGTCTAGACATTTAGAAGGGAAGTTTCCACGTTCTAAATTGAAGTTAGTGCAATCATGGGTAACTATTCATAAAGAAGAGTTACAAGAAATATGGGATAGTCAGGACTTTAAGAAAATTGAACCATTAAGTTAAGGAGGCAAGATATGCATTATCGAATTAAGGCAGTAGAACCATTAGAAGATCTTCGTGTTGGAGTGTATTTTCATAATGGTGAATATAAAATTTATGATGTAAAAAGGATGTTTAATAAGGCTCCTATTTTTAAACAGTTAGAAGATCCAAACCTATTTAAACAGGTCCATGTATCCGTAGGGGGGATTGCCCTTATTTGGAATGATGAGATTGACTTATCTTGTGATTCTATTTATGAGAATGGAGAGGAAGTACCTTGCCCATTTAAAGGAATCATGTCCTTTAGAGACGCCACCGACTTATGGGGACTTAACGAGAGCACTCTTCGTAAAGCGGTATCCTATGGCAAACTAAAGTATGGTCAAGATGTCTTTAAATATGGGAAGCAGTGGGTTATTACCGAAAAAGCTATGATAAGAGAATATGGAAATATTGATCAATAATAATTGCGTATTGGCTCTTGACAACAAGCAATAATGACATATAATTAATGCAAGGCACGCAATATGGAAATGACATTAAAAGAATTAAGAACAGAAAGTAATTTAACACAAGCAGAAGCATCCGTAATGTTTAATATGCCTTTACGGACATATCAAAACTACGAGAACGATCCGAGCAAGATTGGTTCTTTTAAATACGATTCATTGATGGATATGATTCATAATTACATAAAACAGATGAGGGAAGAGCAGGTATTAACGATTAAATATATCAAAAATGTTTGTCAAGAAGTTCTTTCTCAATATGATGTAGACTATGTCTATCTATTTGGTAGTTATGCAAAAGGATATGCCACAAAGGATAGCGATGTTGATCTTTTCATCAAAACGCCACTAACTGGTCTTGATTATGCTGGTATCTATAGTGACTTATACGACAGGTTATATAAGAAGATTGATCTATTAAATACAAGAAACTTTTTAAAAGACCCATCATTTGTCTTCGATGAAATTATGAAGGATGGTATTAAAATTTATGGATAATGTTAAAACTGATGAATATTACTTACAACAAATATTCGTTTATTGTGGTTTTATAATTGAAAACGCCAATACATATACAGATACACAAATTTGCGAGGATAGGAATCTTTTTAATAGTATTCTTTTGGATATAAGCAACATCGGAGAGGCTGTAAATCATTTATCGTCTAGTTTTAGAAAACAACATTCAGAAATCCCCTGGAGTAGAATCATAACATTAAGAAACATTATTGTTCACGATTATGGCGATGTTGACCTCCAAATAATTGTCGATACAATTCATAGAGATATACCAAAATTACAATCATGGGTTGATAATCTTTTACAAAGCAAGTAAACAATTGCACTTTATCTAATCTTTTAATAAAATAATTAACTAGTGATGGTCCGTTAGCTCAGTTGGTAGAGCAGCTGACTCTTAATCAGCGGGTCAAAGGTTCGAGTCCTTTACGGATCACCATTTTTATATCTATTTGCAATAATTTTATAAAATTATAAAATATAAGTATGAAAAACCCATCTTTAAGCCAAGCAAGAAAGTATTTAAGTGCACTTAAAAAGTGTAAAGGTAATTATGTAACCGCGGATAAACTATCCGAACTTTTAGGTTACTATCCAGAAGTAGTCAGTGAATTCTTTTCTTACTTTGAACCGATGGTGACAATGGACTATGAATATAACCTTAGAGATTTAGAAAAACCACTTGAGGATTATATAGAAGAGTTATCTTTAAACTCAAAACCAATCATAAATAAAGAAGATGTTGTCACTAAAAAAGAGCTTAGTCAGTATGAATCAATTAATGACTTCATCTTTAAGAATATGACTTCTAATGGCATGTTTATAAAAAACTATGAACTCTCTGATTATGATTTAAGAGTGTTAAAGAAACTCATAAATGCTGAGCAAGCGGAAAGAAAGAAAAAGTAATTATGGCCACAATCAAAAAAGCAGTGATAACCGCGGCAGGGCTAGGAACCCGCTTTTTACCTGTCACTAAGGGTGTAGCTAAAGAGATGTTTCCAATTGTGGATAAACCCACTCTTGAATATCTCGTTGAGGAAGCTGTGGCTTCTGGTATAGAAGAGGTTATAATCCCGATTTTAAAAGAAAAAACAGAGATTTGCAGATTTTTTGAAAGAAATGAATACTACGAAGATTATCTTACTAAAAAGGGTCATCCTGAACTTGCCAAGGCAATAAGATACGCTACAACGTTATGTAAAGTCACTATTGTGGAACTTAACGATCTTAAAGGTTTAGGATATACAATCTACTCATTAAAGGATTATTTAGGAGATGATCCATTTGTGGTAATTCTTGGAGATGACCTTATTATCACTAAGGACTCTGACCCAGTTTGCAAACAACTTATTGATGCCTATAATAGAGTGGGTTATCCAATTCTAGGAGTGCAAACTGTGGATAAATCTGTTACCTCTAAATATGGCATCATTAAACCAGGAAAAGTTGATGGTAGACTCATTGAAGTTAAAGGGATGGTAGAAAAACCAAAAGATAATCCACCAAGTTGCTACGCCGCACTAGGTCGATATGTTTTAACTAAAGATATCTTTGAATGTATAGAAAGAACTGAGCCAGGCGCAGGTGATGAGATCCAGTTAACCGATGCCTTAACTAAACTTGATAAACTTTATGCTTATGACTTTATCGGTAATCGTTATGATATTGGGGATAAGTTAGGCTATGTAAAAGCGGTCATTGACTTATCAATTGAAAGAGATGATATAGGAGAGGATGTAAAAGGCTATATTAAGAGTCTTAACCTTAAATAGAAACTACGTATTCTAATTCAAGAGACCCTATCAGTGTTATTACACTGATTTTTTCTTTATATTCTTTATTTAGTGCCTTTAATTTCTCCTTGAATGATTAGTTAAGTATATATATACTTATAGGTGAACTAATTTAGATATTGTTACTAGGAGGTAACAAATATGGCAGTGAAAAAATCCTTTTTATCGGTGGATGGAAATACCGCAGCGGCATTAGAGTCCTATAATTTTATTGATGTTGCGGGTATCTATCCTATTACTCCTTCTTCTCCTATGGCGGAAAACATCGATGTTTATGCAAGCCAAGGTAGAAAGAACTTTTTTAATTCTACAGTGAAAGTTGTTGAAATGCAGTCTGAAGCAGGCGCTGCAGGTTGTGTACATGGTGCTTTACAAGGTGGAAGCCTAGCCGCAACCTATACCGCCAGCCAAGGACTCCTTCTTATGATCCCAAATATCTATAAATGGGTTGGTGAGATGCTTCCTGCGGTTTTACATGTCTCCGCAAGAAGTCTAGCCACAAGATCCCTATCCATCTTTGGTGATCATCAAGATATATACTCTATAAGACAAACTGGTATTTGTATGATTTGCAGCCATTCTGTTCAAGAGATTGCAGACCTTACAAGTGTTGCCCATTTAATTGCAATAGACGCAGAAACCCCAGTCTGTCATTTCTTTGATGGTTTTAGAACAAGCCATGAAATTCAAAACGTCGAATTTGTTGATGACGAGGAGTGGAAGAAACTCCTCCCAATGGATAAAGTTGAGAAGTTTAGATCTAGAGCCTTAAACCCACACACTCATCCTGTGACAAGAGGTGGAGCGGAAAACGATGATATCTATTTCCAAGGAAGAGAAGCTCAAAACGAACACTATCAACATGTTATTGATGTTGCCTGTAAATACTTTGACGAGGCCACAAGACTAACAGGCAGAAAATACGCTCCATTTACATACTATGGAGCTAAAGATGCTGATCGAGTCATCATTGCGATGGGTAGTGTTACCGAGACCATTACCGAAGTAATTGATGAACTTAAAGATCAAAAACTTGGTTTAATTAAAGTCCATCTCTATCGTCCATTCTCTGTTAAGCATTTAATTGATGTTATCCCAAAGTCTTGTAAAAAGATTGCGGTACTTGATAGAACAAAAGAGATTGGGGCAACAGGTGAACCTCTATACCTTGATGTTGTATCCGCTCTTAACCAAGCTGGTATCAAAGATATTGAAGTCTATGGTGGTCGTTATGGCTTGTCTTCAAAAGATACCCAACCAAAGGATATGAAAGCGGTTTATGACTTCTTAAATAATAAGCCATTCAATGGATTTACCGTTGGTATCAATGATGATGTGACTCATCTTTCTATTCCTGTTGATGATTCATTCCATATCAATGGTGATTATACATCCTGCCTATTCTATGGACTTGGCTCTGATGGAACAGTGTCCGCCAATAAATCATCGATTAAGATAATTGGAGATGCTACCCATCAATACGCTCAAGCTTACTTTGCCTATGATTCAAGAAAAGCAGGTGGTGTAACACGTAGTCACTTACGATTTGGCAAAACTCCAATTCATTCAACTTACTATGTAACAAATGCTGATTTTATCTCTTGCTCCCTTGATACATACGTCTATAAGTTTGATATGCTCTCTAACCTAAAGGATGGAGGAACGTTCTTACTTAATACTGATATGAGTGAAGAAGAGTTAGAGAAGAACCTCCCAAATAGATTTAAGGCTCAACTTGCCGAGAAACACGCAAAATTCTATGTGATTGACGCCAACAAGATTGCGGGTGAGATTGGTATGGGACGACATACAAATACAACTTTACAGGCATCCTTCTTCTACCTTAACCAGCAAATTATGCCTTACGATGAGGCTCAACACTGGATGAAAAAATACGCCGAGAAGAGCTACGCTAAAAAAGGTGATGATATTGTCCAGATGAACTATAAGGCGATCGATGCTGGAGCGGAAGGTCTTAAAGAGATTAAAGTCAATCCTGATTGGATTAAACTCATGCCAAAAGGTAAGACAAAACTTAAGGGTAATGACTACTTTGATTCATACGTTATGGAAATTGGTAACCTTAATGGTGATAATCTCCCTGTCAGTAAGTTCCAAGAATACGAACTACTTGACGGCACAATGCAAAACGATATCACCTTTAAAGAGAAGAGATCTATCGCTGATAGAGTGCCACTTTGGCATAAAGAGAATTGTATCCAATGTAACCAATGTGCCTTTGTGTGTCCTCACGCGACCATTCGTCCATTCCTTCTAGATGAAGCAGAGATGAAAAAAGCTCCAGATATCATGAAAGATGATGTTTTAGATGCTCAAGGCCCATCTGTTAAAGGACTTAAGTTTAGAATTCAAGTCTCTCCAGAAAACTGTGTAGGATGTGGACTCTGTGTTAGTGAGTGTCTTGCTAATAAGACTGGTAAGATTGCTCTTGAGATGGTTGAAGCTAAATCTCAATTCCCACAGGAAGAGGCCGCGGATTATCTCTATAAACATACAACATATAAATCCGATAAATTTAATACAGACTCCGTTAAAGGAGTTGGCTTCTTAATGCCATATATGGAAGTCAGTGGAGCATGTGCGGGATGTGGAGAAACTCCTTACTATCGACTCGTATCTCAACTCTTTGGTAAGGATATGCTTGTGGCTAACGCTACTGGTTGCTCTTCAATCTACTCTGGGTCCACTCCATTAACCCCATTCTGTACAGATAGTGATGGTCAAGGTCCAGCTTGGGCTAACTCTCTATTTGAGGATAACGCAGAATATGGTTATGGTATGAGAATTGCCACAAACAATAAGTTACAACACGTCACTGAAATTCTACAAGCCGCTAAAGAAAGAGATACTGTCTCTGATGAGCTCAAAGCCACAATCGATGAATACTTTGCTAATATAAAGAATAGAAGCGCGGTAAGGGAAATCGTTCCTCGTCTTGTTAATCTTGTCAAAAAGAGTAAAGACAAAGAGATTAAAGAAGTTCTTCAGTATGAAAGAGACCTTCAAGATAAATCTGTTTGGATCATCGGTGGTGATGGTTGGGGATATGATATCGGTTATGGTGGACTTGACCATGTCATTGCTAACGAAGAAGATGTCAATATCATGATCTTTGATACAGAACTATATTCTAATACCGGTGGTCAAGCTTCTAAATCAAGTCAAACTGGATCTATTAATAGATTTACCTCTGCAGGTAAAACCACTCCTAAAAAGAACCTTGCCTTAATTGCGATGAGTTATGGTAATGTCTATGTCGCTCAAATCTCGCTTGGCGCTAATCCTACAAAAGCGATTAAAGCTCTTAAAGAAGCGGAGTCATATGACGGTCCATCACTTATTATCTGCTACGCACCTTGTGCTAACCACGGAATTAAAGGTGGACTTACTAATTCAATTGCTCAGGAGAAGAAAGCCGTTGATTGTGGTTATTTCCCAATCTTCCGTTATGATCCAAGAAAGGCAGCGGAGGGTAAACCCGCTCTTGAAATTGACTGCAAAGAACCTGATTATTCTAAGTTCAGAGACTTCATCATGAGTGAAACAAGATACTCTCAACTTCCAAAAGTGAATCCTGAAAATGCGGAAAAACTCTTAACTGAATGTGAAGAGTACGCAAAAGATAGATTCGAACGTATTAAAAAATTCGGTCTCTAAGCCGAATAGTTAATAATTAAAAAGGGTGTCAACTTGACATCCTTTTTAACTATGCGAATCGATAAACTTTTCTATTCTATCGTTAGCTTCTTTTTTGATTGGATGGTTATCCCCAACGAGTTGGTTATAGATATGGTTAATCTTTTTATCATCAGTGTCATAATAGACAAATTCATGTTCGAGATGACATTCATTTACTCTTTTATCTAGCTCTTGAGATTGGCTACCAATAAAGTCCTTTTTTGAGGATGTATAAATAAGTGGGATATCAAAGGTTTCATCAAGATACGTTTCGGGAGAGTATAGTTTAATATATTCTGGATCACTCCATTTAGGCCAGACAAGATCCATTGCTCTCTCTTTAAGAAGTGTCTTTGCCCAGTTATAGATTGACTGGTAGTTAAAGACAGGACAAGAAAGAACAATTGAAGATAGTTTAATATCAACATGTAAACCATCCACTAGATAGGATTTATCTTCTTTATTGAGTAAGGCAAAAAGAAGCGCTAAATGACCACCTGAAGAATCTCCAATTAAGACATTCTTTTTTGGGAGATGATATTTATCTTTATTGTTATTTATATAATCAATAGCCTTAAAGACATCTATAATCTGTTCTTTGATGGTTACTTTGTCTTTTGGTTTAATCAACCGATAATCAATATTGACCACAGTGTAACCGCGGTCCACTAAATCATGGAGATAAGGAATATTTGCATTTAGATTATTGCATGTATAACAACCACCATGAACATCAAAGGCTAAAGTGTGTTTATCATTTTCTTTTTTTGGATAGTAAATAGAGAGACGTTGTTTCTTTGGGTCAATTGCGTCGTACTCAATTTCATTAATCGTCTCATAGTTTTTAAGAAACTTCTTCTTATCTTTAGTTAGTTTCTCTCCTTGAGAAATCCACCAAAAAGCTAGTTTTACCATCCATCTTGAATATTTCATATCTTTATTTTAACACCCTAATTTATCTATTAGTTCAATTTTTATTAAAAATTGTTTTAATAAATTTTTATGTAATTACCTTAATTTTAATGTATAATACATTTTATGGAAGCTAAGTATCAAAAACGCGTTCTTCAGCTTGTCGAACTTCTAAGATCAGAAGCAGAAATTAAATCATTAATTAATGCTTTGCCTAGAGGTTATATTTCAAAGAAGACTATCTCTGGACATACTTACTACTACCGACAATGGAGAGAAGGTTCTCGCATTATATCTAAATATGTTGAACCTTTAGCTCTAGATACTGTTTCAAAGAAAATAGCCTTAAGAAAAGAACAAGAGAAGACCCTTTCTGATATTAAAGCATCCATCCGTTCTTCCACTAGATATATGACAAGAAATGGGATTTTAGATAATGCGACAATTTCGACTTTAAGAAAGAACGCGACATATGATACCCTAACTCCGGAGTGGAAAAGAGCCACACTAGAAGAAAATCTTCCTGAATATGTGGACACAAAACTAGGAGATAAATTCCTTGAAGGGGAAGAATCATATAACCATCTATACTTAGAAAGTATAGGAATCCTATAATCTTAAAATAAACTTTTAAAAAAAGACCTTAACAAAGGTATTTTTTTTATGTAATATTATTTACTGCCCTTTAAGGAGGGTAAAGGGATGAATAAATTACTTGTTTTAGCCGGTGTTCCAGGAAGTGGCAAATCATACTTTGCCTCTTTAATCAGAAACGCAAAGGGAGGTCATGTCTACACAGTTAGCAGTGATAATCTCCGTGATTTAATCGGTGGTTCTATACAATACTTTGGTAGTGAATCACTCGTTTGGGAGATGTTCTATGATCTTCCAAAAGGATATTCTCACGATAAAGATGGAATTGTGATTCTTGATGCCACCCAAGGACAAAGAAGGTTTAGAGATGAATGCACAAAGGATCTAAAGAATTATTTTGACGAGTTTATCCTAGTAATCTTTGAAGTCCCACAAGAACTATCCGATTATCAAAATAAGCATCGTCAATGGGTTGTCCCTGATAATGTGATGGAAGATTTTAGAAAAGAGTTTGAACATCCTGATAAAGTGGAAGAAGAATACTTTGACCATGTCTATTACATTCATGGTCCCGAAGACTTCGATCCCATTGCAAAAAAAGTCCTTGCTGATTAAAATGCATGGATTTTTTAATATTTGATGTACCGCTATATGGAGTGGGAGGAAAAAACCACTCTTTTTATATTGTTTGCTTAATTTATATAAATATTGTATTGTAAGGGTATGAACGAGGGGAAATTAGATAAGAAATTTTGTCGAAAGATTAATGCTGTTTGTGTTAATTTTCGCCTTCATAAAAAGAGTAGAAAAGACGACATCATTAATCCTTGTTTAGAAGAGTATCACCGACTTGTCAAAAGTGGTATTTCCTCAGAGGAGGCCACAAAAGAAATTGTAACTAAATGTCAAGATACTCTTGAAAGGAAGCACGAAAAACACAACAAATTTTTAACACTCCTAATTTTTGCAGCTGTTATTGCCGTATTTGTTTTTGTGATTGAATTTTGGGTGAACATGGGTATTTTCACCAATGGACCCATTAACCCTAATTCATTTATCATCTGGGATGCCGTGGTGGTGGCAATTCTCTTAGTCATTACTATTTGGTCAGGCCTAAAACATAATCTAAGATCATATCATTATGTCTTTTTAATTATTTATATGCTTTTGTGGTTAGTTATGGGCTATCTATTTATTTACTATTTCTATCAGTATTCTGGAAATGGATGCATTTATTCACGTACTGTTAGTGTAGATAATGCATTTATTTATGAGTTTAGAATTAATTCCGAAGCATTAGTTGAAGGATCGTGTCTTAAAGGAGCTGGTGGTGGAGAATCATTAATTTCTGATGTTTATTACCTCCCATCAATTGGCTCTCTAGTCCTTCTTGGTTTATCTGCAATTATGTATCTTATTGAATATGCCATTCAAAACCATAATTATCCAAGAAATAATCTTTCTAATATCTTAACATCTTATGGAAAGACATCTAAAAAGGATAGAGGACGAATTAGAGAAGAAGGACTTGAATATTACTACTCTCTTCTCGATAGCGGTTATTCTAAGAAACAAGCTAATGACGACACAATAGATCGCTACACAAGAGAATTAGGAATATCAAGAAAAGAGAATAATCGTTTCTTAGCCTCTCTTATTATTATCTCTATCTATTTTGTTTTAATTCTTATTTATTCGCTAATCTATGTATTTGCTTCATCCTACACTGAATGGTGTGGTGGTCTATTAGGATTTATCCTAGCCATAACTATCCTTCTCTTTATCATAATGCTGGCGGCTCACACCAACTTCTATTGGTATGATTATATATTTGTGGCAGTTATGATAGCCCTTCTCATTTTAGAGATAGCTTCCATAGTGGATTTACCAACTCATCTCGATGGACAACCAGGAAGTATCTACTATCAATCCTATTTCCCAATTTATAATGTCGAGGTTGTCGAAAGATTAAGCGAGGTCTTAGCGGATGATGGAACGACAATAGAAGAGGTCTTTAACGTAAGCAACTATATTATCCCTTCATACAATATGATGGGGGCTATTATAATGGTGGTTATTATCATTCCACTCTTCTGTGTTAAGCATCATAGGATAAAACAATGATTATTGTTTTTACCTTTTTTATAAAGTACCATTCTCGTGTAGTTAGTAAGAATGCCAAAAGAAAAGAAAATCAAAAAAAACAAAAAAGAATTGAAGTTTAGAAGGAAAATTAATGCAATTTGTGTTGATTTTCGCCTTTACTCTAAAGCTAAAAAGAGTGCAATCATTGAACCTTGTGTCGATGAATTTCATAAAAAAGTTAACTCCGGTTTTTCCGAGAAAGAAGCCACAAAACTAATTTGTCATGACTGCCAACTAGCCTTAGAAAGAAAGTATGAGAAACATAATAAGTTTTTATCTTTACTCCTCTTTTCGTTTGTTGTAGGCCTTTTTGCTTTTGTGGTTGAGTTTTCTCTTTTTTACACCGCCTTCGAGGACATGAGTTCCACTCTAGGATTTATCATTTGGAGTGCAGCAATAATGGTCGTCTTTATTCTATTTGTTATATGGGCAGGTTTAACCCATAACGGCAGGTGGTTTGGATACTTTGTTACCGCAATATATATTCTTCTTTGGCTAGTCACATGTGCAATGTTAATTTATTTCTCGTATTTTTCACTTGATGGCGGTTGTTTAACAACTGTGTTTATTGACTTTAATAGTGAATTCTTTGTTAATGTTCGTCAGTTTACTGGTGAGATTAATTCTCTTGGTGAATGTGTTAGACCGGTTGGGCAAAGTAGTTTTAATATAACTGACTTCTCAGGATACAATATCGATACGATTGGAACGCTTGTCATCTTTGGAATTGTCCTAATTATATACCTTTGTGAACACGCGAGGTTAAATACTCATTATTGCCGCAATAAGATTAATAATTTATGCACTCAATATGGAATTAATAAAAAGGTAGATCGTAAAGAAATTCGAGAGGGAGCCTTGTTGCAATACTATACATATCTCGACCAAGGTTTATCTAAAAAGGATGCAAATAAACGAGTTTTAGCAGAAACTGCAGAGATTTTAGGTAGAGATCATAAAAAACATAGTCGTGTTCTATTTAGTTTTGTTATTGTTATAATCTTCGCTATCTATGCCATTTATGAATATATAAGTTGTGGTCTATATTTTGTTTATAATATGGAATGGGCATATAGCATTTTCTTTATCCAAATCGGAGCGTTATTTGTCTTTGGCATTATATTCATCATTATGCTTTTAGACTGGACTCATTTCTATTGGTACGACTATATCATCATGGCTTTGATTCTTATTTCGATTTTTGTTATGGGACTTAACTTCCTTACATTTGATTATACACATTTTGATTCACCATATGCGGGTTCTATCACCTTTGATGGTGGTCCGTTCTATTTCATTCAAAACATCAACAGTTTTGAAGAAACATTTATCGAGGGAGAAGGATATATCTATAACCCTGACGTTATTGTCTCCACAAGTACTGACTACCTCTTTATGTATAACTCAATTCTTGCCATTGTTTATTTTGTCATCTTTATTCCTACATTTGCAGTCTCTCATCATAAGATTAAAAAAGAGCGTAAAAACTCTTAAACTATAAATTAACTAGAATATGCTATAATAAAGTTAGTGTCGGGACGTAGCACAGCTTGGTAGTGCACTACCTTGGGGTGGTAGGGGTCGTGAGTTCAAATCTCATCGTTCCGACCATTTT